>NZ_JBIVQA010000020.1:0-65300 GCF_044754985.1 Sphingomonas sp. NPDC092440
GATGACGTGACATCCATCCCCTCCGCCAAACTCATCTACCACACATATTACGACAATAACTCAAACAGATATATAGGTTCTCAACCTAGGGTGAGGACTCATATTCTTCCTTCGTCATCCCGGCCTTGAGCCGGGGTCCCGCTGCCTTGCTGACGGAAGAAGAAGCGGGATCCCGGCGCAAGGCCGGGATGACGAAGGAAGAATATGAGTCCTCAACCTGGGGTCAGAACCCGATCAGGGCGTCGATTTATTTCGTCGTCCCCGTCCAGGCGGGGATCCAGGGCCAGGCGCGGGCTGCGAGCAGTCGAGTCCCGTGCGCTCCGGGGCGCTCGCGTAACGGCATCATTGTCCTGCGCTACCCCGGATCCCCGCCTGCGCGGGAAGGATGAGGTTTGCCGATTGAGTCGTGACCCCAGCCTTGCATTTCATTGCGCGGATGCAACGCCGGTTGCCGCATGGCACCATCTGCGGATATGAAGGCGCCACACCATGTTGGCGCCTTTCCCCTGGATAGACGTAGCGATCATCTTCGCGCTGATCGTTCTGAACGGCCTTTTCTCGATGTCCGAACTCGCGATCGTATCGTCGCGCACGGCGCGGCTGGAGGCGATGGCGCGCGCCGGGCGCAGCGGGACGGGCGCGCGCACCGCGATCCAGCTCGCCGCCGATCCGGGCAAGTTCCTCTCCACCGTGCAGATCGGCATCACCCTGATCGGCATCGTCGCCGGTGCCTATTCGGGCGCGAGCCTGGGCGAGCCGACGGCGCAGCGGATCGAACTGCTCGGGGTGGGCGACGAGCTTGCCCATACGCTCGGCATCGCGATCGTGATCGGCCTCACCACCTTCGCGTCGCTGGTCGCGGGCGAGCTGGTGCCCAAGCAGTTCGCGCTGCGCTCGCCCGAGCCGATCGCGGTGCTGGTCGCGGTGCCGCTGCTGTGGACCAGCCGCGCGACCGCGCCGCTGGTGTGGCTGCTCGATTCGACCACCCGGCTCATCTTCCGCCTGATCGGCCTCAGCCGCGAATCGGAGAATCGCGTCACTGCCGAGGAACTGCACCTGCTCGTCGCCGAGGCGAGCAAGTCGGGCGTGATCGAGGAGCATGAGCGCTCGATCATCTCCAGCGTGGTCCGCCTCGCCGATCGGCCGGTGCGCGAAGTGATGACGCCGCGCACCGAGGTCGACTGGGTGGACGTCAATCTGGACGCCGACGGCATCCGCGAGGCGCTGCTGCTCACCCCGCACACCCGCCTGCCGGTGGCCGAGGGATCGGTGGACACGGTGATCGGCGTGGTCCAGGCGCGCGACATCGCCGCCGCGCTGTTCCGAGGCGAGGCGCTCGACCTGCGCAAGCTGATGCGCGAGGCGCCGATTCTGCCCGACACCGTCGATGCGATGGACGCGCTCGGTGCGCTGCGGCGCGCGGAAGTGCCGATGGGGCTGGTGCATGACGAATATGGCCATTTCGAAGGCATCGTCACCCCCGCCAACCTGCTGGCCGCGATCGCGGGCGAGCTCGCCTCGGACGTGGAGCCGGGCGACAATCCCAATATCGTGACGCGCGAGGATGGCTCGCTGCTCGTCTCGGGCCAGATGGCGGCGGACCTGCTCGCCGAGCGGCTCGGCCTCGATCTCGACGAGGACCGCGACTATGCCACCGTCGCCGGGCTGGCGCTGGCAGTGTTCAAGCGGCTGCCCAACGAAGGCGATTATTTCGTCGAGCAGGGCTGGCGCTTCGAGATCGTCGATATGGACGGGCGCAAGATCGACAAGCTGCTGGTCCAGCGCGCGGCGGGGTGAACGCGGCGCCCGTCGTGGCGCGCAGGGAGTCCCTGGAAGGGCTCATGTTACTTCAACCGTCATCCCGGCGCGGGCGGGGATCCAGGATAATGTGGGACAATCGATGCAATCGCGCGCCGCGTTGCCGGAGACGGCAGAGCGAGCCTCGCGACCATCGCCCGTGGCGCCGGATCCCTGCCTTCGCGGGATGACGGGCGTAGTTTCAAGGACTTGCTTGGGTTCTCACCCTGGGTTGTGGACTCATATTCTTCCTTCGTCACCCCGGCCTTGCGCCGGGGGCCCGCTGCCTTGCTGACGGAAGAAGCAGCGGGATCCCGGCGCAAGGCCGGGACGACGGTAGAAAATCAGATACTTGTCTGGGCTCTCAACCTAGAGCTTCCCGAAAACCCCCTCGAAGCCGGCAATGTCTTCCTTTGCCAGGAAGCTTGCCTGCTCGATCCAGCGATCGCGATGGATGCGGCCCTGGAAGTCGCCCAGCCTGGCGTCGAGCGCGTCGGCCTGCTCGGGCGTGAGCGCGGCGAGCTGGGCGAAGCTGGTGATGCCGACGCTGCCCAGCCGCTCGGCCAGGCGCGGGCCGACGCCCTTCATCCGGGTGAGATCGTCCGCCGCCGGTGTTCCGGGCGCCGGTTCCGGCGCGGCGGGCTCGCTCGGCGCGGGAGCCGGCGCGTGCGCGGGTTCGGCGATGTCCGAGGCGAGCGAAGCGGGCGTGGCGTCGAGCGGCGCGGCTGCGGCGATGGGCTCGTCGGCAAGAGGCGCAGGGGCAAGAGGCTCGGGGGCAGGAGGTGCGGGCGCTTCTTCCGCCGGCGGTGCGGCAATCCCGGCGGCCGGCTCGGCTGCCGGTTCCGGGGCGGGCGTTTCCTCGACGACGGGCGGGAGCGGCGCCGGCACGACCTCGGCGGCAGGCTCGGGCGGCGGCGCCAGCGGCGGCTCGGCGAGCGGCGGGGGCGGCGGCGGCGCGACGGGCGGAGTGATCGGCCGGGCCTGCGCGGCGTCCTCGCGATACTCCTCGTTATATTCCTCGATCTCCGCGCGCGCATTGCGGCGGCGGCTGGCGAGGCGGGCGCCCCACCACAGGACGAGGAGCGCGAAGACGATGCCGATGGCGATCGCCGCGAACGGGAGCGTCAGCCAAAGCGGTGCTCCCTGGAAGAGCGGTTCCGTGCTGTTCATCTGCGCCTGTCCCGTGCTTGCGAAATTGCGATTCCCGGCAACTGCATACCGTGGTGCGGCGCAGCGCGACAAGCTGATCGCGCATGTCGCCCGCCGAGTGTCCCGAAACGGCAAGCCTTGCCGGCAGGTCCGCCGCCGTTCCGCCGCCGCGGAAGAGCGGCGCCCGGGTCAGGAATCCAGGCGAGCCATTGAGATTGCTTCCGTCATCCCCGCGCAGGCGGGGATGATGCCGGAGACTATCGGGTCCCCAACCTAGCCCTCGCGTGCGACTTCGCGCCAGCCGATGTCGCGGCGGCTGAAGCCGGTGGGGAAGTCGATCGCGTCCACCGCGGCATAGGCCGCGGCCTGCGCCGCCTTCGCCGTCTCGCCCAGCGCGGTGACGTTGAGCACGCGGCCGCCGCTGGCGACGAGCGTGTCGCCGTCCATCCGGGTGCCGGCCTGGAAGACCTTGGCGCCCGTCGCCTCCGCCCGGTCGATCCCCGCGATCGCGCCGCCGGTCTCGGGCGTGCCGGGATAGCCGCTGGCCGCCATCACCACGGTGAGCGCGGTCCTGGCCGCGAAGGTGGGCGCGGGCTGGCCGGCCAGCTCGCCCTTCGCCACTGCCAGCATCAGCTGGAGCAGGTCGCCGGTGAAGCGCATCATCAGCACCTGGCATTCGGGATCGCCGAAGCGGGCATTATATTCGATCAGCTTGGGGCCGGTGGGCGTCAGCATCAGCCCGGCATAGAGCACGCCCGAATAGGGCGCCCCCATCCGGGCCAGCGCGGCGATCGTCGGGCGGACGATCTCGTCGATCGCCCGGGTCTCCAGCGCGGGCGTGAGCACCGGGGCGGGGCTATAGGCGCCCATGCCGCCGGTGTTCGGGCCGGTATCGCCGTCGCCCACGCGCTTGTGATCCTGGGCCGAGCCGAAGGAGACGAGCGTCTCGCCGTCGGTGAGCACGAACAGGCTGGCTTCCTCGCCCTCCAGGAATTCCTCGATCACGACGCTGGCGCCCGGCTCGGCGAAGATCGCCCGCACCGCGCCCTCGGCCTCCTCATGGGTAAAGGCTACCGTCACGCCCTTGCCCGCGGCCAGGCCGTCGGCCTTGATCACCACCGGCAGGCCGAAATCCTCGAGGCTGGCCAGCGCGCCGTCGCGGCTCTCGCAGCGGACATAGCCGGCGGTCGGGATCCGTTCGCGCGCGCACAGGTCCTTGGTGAAGCCCTTGGAGCCCTCGAGCTGGGCCGGCACCTTGTTCGGCCCGAACACGGCCAGCCCCATGGTGCGCAGATTGTCGGCCAGGCCGGCGACCAGCGGCGCCTCGGGACCGATCACCACGAAGCCGATCGAGTGGCGCAGGCAGAAGTCGATCACGGCGCGGTGGTCGTTCACCGCGATGTCCACGATTTCGGCGTGCTCGGCTATTCCCGGATTGCCCGGCGCGGCGTAGAGCCGCTCGAGCAGCGGCGATTGCGCGAGCTTCCAGGCGAGCGCATGTTCGCGGCCACCGGACCCCAACAACAGGACATTCATGGCCGACCCCTTTCCCGATACGCCTGGGCGGCTCGTAGCCGAGCCGGTGCCGGGCGACAACGCGCCTGCGCTTTCGGTGAGCGAATTATCTTTGGCATTGAAGCGGATGGTCGAGGGCGAGTTCGGCCATGTCCGGTTGCGCGGCGAGATTTCGGGGTGGAAGCGGGCGGCGTCGGGCCATGCCTATCTGGCGCTCAAGGACGCGGATGCGGTGATCGACGGCGTGATCTGGCGCGGCGCCGCCAGCGCGATCCCGTTCCAGCCGCAGGACGGGATCGAAGTGATCGTCACCGGCAAGCTCACCACCTATCCGGGGCGCAGCAAGTACCAGATCGTCATCGACCGGATGGAGCTGGCCGGCGAGGGCGCGCTGATGGCGCTGTTCGAGAAGCTGAAGGCCCGGCTGGCCGGCGAAGGGCTGTTCGACCGCGAGCGCAAGCAGCCGCTGCCCTATATGCCGAAGGTGATCGGCGTGGTGACCTCGCCCACCGGCGCGGTGATCCGCGACATTCTCCACCGGCTGGCGGATCGCTTCCCCAGCCATGTGCTGGTCTGGCCGGTGAAGGTGCAGGGCGACGGCGCCGCCCAGGAAGTGGCGAACGCGATCCGGGGCTTCGATGCGCTGGCGGCAGGCGGCGCGGTGCCGCGGCCCGACCTGCTGATCGTCGCGCGCGGTGGCGGCTCGATCGAGGATCTGTGGGCGTTCAACGAGGAAGTGGTGGTGCGCGCCGTCGCCGCCTGCCGCATCCCGGTGATCTCGGCGGTGGGGCACGAGACCGACACCAGCCTGTGCGACTATGCCGCCGACCTGCGCGCGCCGACGCCGACCGCGGCGGCGGAGATCGCGGTGCCGGTGCTGGCCGATGTGCGCCACACGCTGGCGACGCTGGCGCACCGCACCGAACGCTGCGTGCGCCGCTATCACGAGCGCGCCGGCGAGCGGCTGGCCGCCCTGGTGCGCGTGCTGCCGCGCCGCGACGCCCTGCTCGGGCCGCAGCGGCAGAAGATGGACGATCTGGGCGGCCGGCTCGACCGGGCGCTGGAGCGCCGGGTCACGCTGGCGCGCGGCCAGCTCGATCGTTCGGCGGGCGCGCTCCGACCCGCGATGCTCGACCAGCGGCTCGCCGCGGCGAAGCAGCGGCTGGCGGGCATCGGCCGGCATCTCGAGCTGGTGCATCCCAATCGCCCGCTCGAGAAAGGCTATGCCTGGGTGGAGGCGCGGGGCACCCGCAAGGTGATCGGCACGGCCGAGGGCGCGCGCGCGGCGGGCGCCGTGACGCTCCATTTCATCGACGGTGCCGTCGATGCGCGGGTTGAGCGGCCGGGCGGCAAATCCTATGATGCGGCCAGGCCCGAACAGCCCAGCCTGTTGTAAGCCGGGCCGTCGTGAAGATGCCGGTCCCGAGATTGCCAGTTACGAGGATGCCGCGCTTATGCTGATGTCGAACCCCGTCGCCCGCGCGGCACGCCTTCACTTCATGGCGAACGGCTTTCGCGTGCTGACGCCCGGCGACCATGTCGTCTGCGCGGTCAGCGGCGAGAAGGTGCCGCTCGATCGGCTGCGCTATTGGAGCGTCGCCGCCCAGGAGCCCTATGCCTCCGCGGCGCTGGCGATGCAGGCGATGCGCGGCTGATGGGACTCGCTGCCCGGCTGCCCGCCGCGATCCTCGGCTTCACGCTGCTGGGTAGCGCCCAGCTCCCCGCCGCGCCCGGCGCCGTGGTTTCCGCGGCGGCCGTGGCGGCAATACCGCCGGCGCCCGATGTCGCGGGTCCCTTCACCTTTCAGGGGCAGCTGGTCCAGGGCGGCGCCGTGATCGGCACCGCGCCCAAGGGCACCAGCCTGTTGACGCTCGACGGCGAATCGGTGCCGGTCACGCCCGACCGCCGCTTCCTGATCGCCTTCGATCGCGATCACGGCCCCGCCGCCACTCTGGTGGCGACGCTGGGCGACGGCACCCAGCAGCGCCAGGTGCTGGCGATCGCGCCGCGCGCCTGGGACATTTCGCGGCTCGATACCCTGCCCAAATATCCGGTGCCGCGCCCCGAGTTCGATCGGGTGCGCCCCGGCGAGCTCGCCCAGATCAATGCCGCGCGCAAGCTGCAGACCGATTCGACGGGCTGGCGCCAGATGCCGTTCTTCTGGCCGGTGGTCGGGCGCATCTCCACGCTGTTCGGATCGCAGCGCTTCTATCGTGGCGAGCCCGGATCCTATCATTCGGGGATCGACGTCGCCCGGCCAACCGGCACGGTGGTGCTGGCGCCCGCCGACGGCGTGGTGATCCTCGCCGCCGCCAGGCCCTTCACGCTGGAGGGCAATCTGCTGATGATCGATCATGGCGCGGGGCTGAACAGTGCCTTCATGCACCTCTCGCGCATCGACGTGAAACTGGGCGAGCATGTGCGGCGCGGCCAGCCGATCGGCGCAGTGGGAATGACGGGGCGCGCCAATGGGCCGCATCTTCACTGGAGTCTCAAGTGGCGCGACGCGCGGATCGATCCGCTGCTCGTTGCGGGGCCGATGCCTGTTACCGATTGAGGCGCGAATGTGTCGCGCTGCAACACAAAAAAACACGAATCACAGGCGCTGCGCAATATTACAAGCAACCTTGTGGCATTTTAGCTACAGTCCCGTTGAAAGCGCGCGCGCAGGGCCATGCGCGGTTTACAGTCGCGGGGCGGCGATCCACGATCCCGCCAAGCTCTGCCATCCCGATACGTGAGTTGCACACGAATGGATGGCGGAGCGGGGAGACAAACCCGGCTGTAAGCATCCGCGAAACGGCCGGATACAAGAGGGATCAACATGAAGAACACGCAGATCACCCTGCGCGGGAGCACTGCGCTGTCCGCGCTCGTGCTCGCGGGTGCGCTCATCGCCACGCCGGCGATGGCGCAGGACTCGAGCAGCTCCACCACGACCACCAAGAGCACGAATGCCCAGGACGACCAGAGCGGCGGCGAGATCGTCGTCACCGGCTCGATCCTTCGGCGCACCGACACCGAGACTCCGTCGCCGGTGACCGTGCTGACGGCGGACACGCTGGAGCAGCGCGGCGTCAACACCGTCGCCGAGGCGCTGCAGCGCCTGTCGGCCAACGGTTCGGGCACCATCTCGGAAGGCTGGAACAACGGCAACAACTTCGCGGCCGGCGCCAACGCGGCCTCGCTCCGCGGCCTGACCGTGCAGAAGACGCTGACGATCTTCGACGGCCTGCGCATGGCGCCCTATCCGCTCGCGGACGACGGCCACCGCAACTTCGTCGACATGAGCACCATTCCCGACGCGATCGTCGACCGGATCGAAGTCCTGAAGGACGGCGCTTCGTCGACCTACGGCGCCGACGCGGTCGCGGGCGTGATCAACGTGATCACCAAGAAGCAGGTCAAGGGCATTCACCTGAACGCCTCGGCCGGCGTTTCGGAACATGGTGACGGCGGCGAGCAGCGCCTCGACCTGACCATGGGCTATGGCGACCTGCAGGAGCAGGGCTTCAACGTCTACATCAACGGCTTCTATCGCAAGAACGACGTCATCTGGGCCCGTGATCGCGAATATCCGTTCAACTCGGGCGATCTCAGCGGCATCTGCGAACCCGGCGCTCCGGCAAGCGGCCTCACCACCCAGTGCATGGCGAGCAGCACCCGCTGGGCGCAGTTCCTCGTCAACCGCAGCGGCTCGCTCGGCGGCACCACCATTCCGCTGAACCCGCTCGTGGCGCGCACCAATGGCCTGACCAACACCCGCGCGACCGAATACCAGCTGCTGAACACCGATTGCGGTGCCTTTGGCGGTACGCCGATCACGCTGCCGAACAGCGCGCGCGGCTTCAACCAGGCCGGCACGCTCGCCAGCTGGGCCACCAACCAGTGCACCGCGGACTTCCGCAAGCTCTATGCGACCATCCGTCCCTCGACGGAGCGCTACGGCTTCTCGACCCGCGCGACCTTCAAGGTCGGTGACAATGCCGAGGCGTACATCGCCGGCAACTACACGCATGTGAACACCTACTCGCAGCTCACGCCGCAGTCGTTCAACAACCAGACGGTTCCGTCGTCCGACCCGCTCGACCCGGTGGCCTTCTCGACCATCGTGCTGCCGAACTGGGTCTGCTCCGCCGGCGTCGGCACGATCAGCCGCACCAACGGTACCAACACCAACACCGGCTGCACCGCGGCGAACGGCATCCTCAACCCGAACAATCCGTTCGCGAGCGCCACGACGCCGAACAACGCGCTGCTGCGCGGCAAGTACGACCGTCCGCAGACCGTCGAGACCAATGCGCGCTCCCTGCGTGGCGCAGCGGGCATCGCCGGCAGCTTCGGCGAGAACAACGACTGGAACTACAACGTCGAGTTCACTGCTTCGCAGGTCGAGCTGCAGCGTGTCAGCCAGGGCTATCTCATCCCGCAGCGTCTGGCCGACGTGATCGCGACCGGTGCCTACAACTTCGTGCAGCCCTGGCTGAACACGCAGGCCGTTCGCGACTATATCTCGCCGACCAGCCTCAAGACCTCGACCTCGGATCTGTGGCAGGCATCGGCGACCCTGGGTCACGCGCTGTTCCAGCTCCCGGGTGGTCCGTTCCAGGCCGCCGTCGGCGTGTCGTATCGCCACGAGGCGATCAACGATCCGTCGGGCAACGCCGCGAACCCGGCGCACCCCTATGACCGCTATTACGGCATCAACGCCGTCGGCAGCCGCAACGTGAAGTCGGCCTTCTACGAAGTCAGCGCCCCGATCATCGATCAGCTCGAGCTGAGCGCCTCGGGCCGTTACGACGACTATTCGTCGGGCCAGAACAACTTCTCGCCGAAGTTCGGCGCGAAGCTGAAGCCGATCAAGCAGATCCTGCTGCGCGGCACCTGGTCGAAGGGCTTCCGCATCCCGTCGTTCAACGAGGCTTACGGCCTGCCGACGACCGGCTACACCACGCTGTCGATCGCCTGCGGCACCGATGCCAATCCGGGTCCGTACGCGGCGTTCTGCCGTTCGCACTCGCCGGACAACACGCTCGCGAACGCGAACACCTATGCCACCGGTCAGTACAGCCTCGGCCGTACTTCGTTCGGCAACGTCAATCTGGCGCCGGAGAAGTCGACCAGCTGGACCCTGGGCGCGGTGTTCGAGCCGATCCGCAACGTCAGCTTCACCCTCGATTACTTCAACATCAAGGTGAAGGACGTCATCTCGGGCCTGTCGGCCGGGGATCAGGCGGCCGTGCTCGATGCGTATCTGCGCAACGGCACGCTGACCGGCGTCGTTCCGAACGTGACTGTGGTCCCGGGCGTGGTCGACGCGCAGTTCCCGAACGCGCGTGCGCTGCCCGCCTTCGTCCAGTTCCCGTTCTCGAACTCGGATGAGGAAGCGGTCCAGGGCATCGACATCGGCTTCGACATCCGTCACGACTTCGGCGGCGTGAAGCTCTACAGCTCGTTCGACGCGTCGTACCTGATCAAGTATCAGGTCACCCGCAAGGACGGCTCGGTCGAGCGTTATGACGGCTCGCTCAGCCCGTGCGACTACAGCTCGTGCTCGGGCTCGCCCAAGTGGCGCGGCACCTGGCAGAACACGCTGTCGATCGGCGGCTTCTCGCTCACCGGCACCGTCTACTACACCAAGGGCTACAGCCTCGGTTCGGTGGACTATGGCGGCAATCGCGGCACCAGCACCGCGGACTGCCGTGCCAATATCGGCCACTCGGTCGTCACCTATCAGGACGGCAACCCCGTGCTCTGCAAGGTCGGCGCGCAGTGGAACGCCGATCTCAGCGCCAGCTATCGGATCAATGACAACTTCATGATCTATGCGAATGCGCTGAACTTCCTGAACATCAAGGCGAACTTCGATCCGTCGGCCGCGTACTCGATCATGCAGTACAACCCGGCCTGGTCGCAGGCGAACGTCGTGGGCCGTTACTTCCGTCTCGGCACCAAGATCGACTTCTAAACCGGAAGACGATCCTAGAAATCGGGGCGGTCTCGCGAGAGACCGCCCCTTTTTTTGTTCCGGGGAATAAGGAGAAGGCGGCGCGCGCGGGGCGCCGCCGTCGAAATCAGCCGACCGCGAGCGCGAGCGCCCCGTCGCCTTCGTCGATCCGGACGGTCGATCCGTCCTTCACGTCGCCGCGCAGGATCATGTCGGCGAGCGGGTCCTGCAGATAGCGCTGCACCGCCCGCTTCAGCGGCCGCGCGCCATAGACGGGATCATAGCCCACCCGGCCGAGCCAGGCGCGGGCGGCATCCGTCAGATCGAGCTGGATCTTGCGATCCTTGAGCAGCTTCGCGACGCGGCCGACCTGGATGTCGACGATCGGCGCCATGTGCTCCGCGCCCAGCCGGTGGAACAGGATGATCTCGTCCAGCCGGTTGAGGAACTCGGGGCGGAAATGCGCGCGGACGACTTCCATCACCTGCGGCTCGACACTCTCGACCGGCTGGCCCTCGCCCAGATTGGTGAGGAACTGGCTGCCCAGGTTCGACGTGAGGATCACGATCGTGTTCGAGAAGTCGACGGTGCGGCCCTGGCCGTCGGTCAGCCGCCCGTCGTCGAGCACCTGGAGCAGCACGTTGAACACGTCGCCATGCGCCTTCTCGACCTCGTCGAACAGCACGACCTGATAGGGGCGCCGCCGCACCGCCTCGGTCAGCACGCCGCCTTCCTCATAGCCGACATAGCCGGGAGGGGCGCCGATCAGCCGCGCGACCGCGTGCTTCTCCATGAACTCGCTCATGTCGATGCGCACCATCGCGTTCGGGTCGTCGAACAGGAACTCGGCGAGCGCCTTGGTCAGCTCGGTCTTGCCGACGCCCGTCGGGCCCAGGAACAGGAAGCTGCCCAGCGGCCGGTTCGGATCCTGGAGCCCCGCGCGCGAGCGGCGCACCGCGGTCGCCACGGCCTTCACCGCATCGGCCTGGCCGATCACCCGCCTGCCGAGCATCTCCTCCATGGCGAGGAGCTTCTCGCGCTCGCCCTCCAGCATCTTGTCGACCGGGATGCCCGTCCAGCGCGCGACCACCGCGGCGATGTCCTCGCTGGTCACTTCCTCGCGCAGCATCGCGCCCTTGCTTGCGCCCTGCGCTTCCTCGAGCCGCTTGGTGAGCGACGGGATGGTGCCATAGCTGAGCTCGCTCATCCGGGCGAGGTCGCCGGCGCGCTGGGCCTGCTCCAGTTCGATCTTGGCGCCTTCGAGCTGCTCCTTGAGCTTCGATTCGCCCGCGATCTTGTCCTTCTCGGCCTGCCAGCGCGACGTCAGCCCGGCCGATTGCTGCTCGAGATTGGCCAGCTCCGCCTCGAGATTGTCCAGCCGGTCGCGCGAAGCCGAGTCAGTCTCCTTCTTCAGCGCCTCGCGCTCGATCTTGAGCTGGATGATCCGGCGATCGAGAGTCTCGATCTCCTCGGGCTTGGACTCGACTTCCATGCGGATGCGGCTGGCGGCCTCGTCCATCAGGTCGATCGCCTTGTCGGGCAGGAAGCGGTCGGTGATGTAGCGGTTGGAGAGCGTCGCGGCGCTCACGATCGCGGCATCGGTGATGCGCACGCCGTGGTGCAGCTCGTATTTCTCCTTGAGGCCGCGCAGGATCGAGATCGTGTCCTCGACCGTCGGCTCGCCGACGAACACCGGCTGGAAGCGCCGCTGCAGCGCGGGATCCTTCTCGACATATTTGCGATATTCGTCGAGCGTGGTGGCGCCGATGCAATGCAGCTCGCCGCGGGCGAGCGCGGGCTTGAGCAGGTTGCCCGCGTCCATCGCGCCCTCGGTCTTCCCGGCGCCGATCAGCTGGTGCATCTCGTCGATGAACAGGATGATGTCGCCTTCGCCGGCCTTCACTTCGTCGAGCACGCCCTTGAGCCGCTCCTCGAACTCGCCGCGATATTTCGCGCCCGCGATCAGGCTGCCCATGTCGAGCGACATGAGCGTGCGGTTCTTGAGATTGTCGGGCACGTCGCCATTGGCGATGCGCAGCGCCAGCCCTTCCGCGATCGCGGTCTTGCCGACGCCCGGTTCGCCGATCAGCACCGGATTGTTCTTGGTGCGCCGGGCGAGGATCTGGATCGTGCGGCGAATCTCCTCGTCGCGGCCGATCACCGGGTCGAGCTTGCCGTCCCTTGCCGCCTGGGTGAGGTCGCGGGCGAACTTCTTGAGCGCGTCATAGCGGTCCTCGGCGCCCGCGGTGTCGGCGGTGCGGCCGCCGCGCAGCTGGTTGATCGCGGCGTTGAGCGCCTCGGGCTTCACGCCCGCGGCCTGGAGCGCCTTGCCCGCCGCGGTGTTGAGGCTCAGCGCGAGCGCGACGAGCAGCCGCTCGACGGTGACGAAGCTGTCGCCGGCGCGCTGGGCGATCTGCTCGGCCTGGTCGAGCACGCGCACCGCGTCATTGTCGAGCCCCGGCGTCTGCTGCGCGCCGCCGCCGGAGACGGCGGGAATCTTCGCAAGGGCCAGGTCGGTCTCGCCGAGCGCGCGCTTCGGGTCGCCGCCCGCCGCCTGGATCAGGCCGCTCGCCATGCCCTGCTCGTCCTCGAGCAGCGCCTTCAGGATATGTTCCGGAGCGATCCGCTGATGGTTCATCCGGATCGCGACAGTCTGCGCCGACTGGAGGAAGCCCTTGGCGCGGTCGGTGAATTTCTCGAGGTTCATGCTGGCCCCTTGTTTCGGTCAGCCCGGATGTAGTGTTGCCATTGTGCAACACAAGGGCTGGCGCGCCGGGTGCAGATGCTAGTCCGCCTCGCGCTCTTCGGTATTTGCCTGCGCGACATAGTCCCAGATTATGAGCCCGGCTTCGACCAGGTCGTCCGCATAGACTCTGCCGAGCGAACGGAGTTCGAAGATCGGCCGGGTCCGGTTGGGCTGGGTCCCCTTCGAATAGCCGAGCGCGGCGGTGCCGAGCCCGCCGAGCGCCAGCAGGCCGCCCGCGAGCCCGCCGGTGGCGATGCCTGCTGCCATGCCGACCACCCCCAGCGCGATCGCGGTATAGCCCCTGCCACTGATCGAATAGCTGCTGGCATCCAGCTTGGTCCCGTAGCCGCCGAGCGATTCCAGCTCGTCCGCGGCGTCCTGATTGCCGTGCCGGGCCTGATAGTCCGCCCCGGTGAGCCGATCCTCGTCATTGGCGAGCCCGGAGAACCAGTCGCGCCGGGAGAGGTGCCGTGAAAGGTGGCGGGTCCCTTCGTTCGGCTTGCTGAATGCAGCTTCCCGAAACACCGGCGCGCCATCGTCTTCTTCCCGTTCGCGAATCGCCGCGCGGGTGATCGCGAGCAGGACATTGGTCCAGGCAACGGGATTGCTCTGGATCGCCCGCAATTGATCGGGGGGCAATTGGCGGAGGATCGTGGTGAAGTTGCTGCGCGCCATCAACGGGCCGGCGGCGCTCTTCGGATAGAGGAGCCCGCCCTGGGCGGCCGCGATCGGCACGTTGACGATCATCCCGATCACCGCGCAGAGATTGTCGATATTGACATGCCCCGCCAGGTGCAGCGCCGTGCGGATCCGGGCCTTGTGCGCTTCCACCGCCTCCGAGATGGCGGGATCGGCCGTACCTCCTTCGGCGAGCGCGTCCCGCACGGTGACACTGGCATTCTCAGGCACCAGGTTGTTGATGCGCCTGAGCGCTTCGCCCGAGCGCATCCGGCGCAGGCCGTCCAGCGACAGCCCGACACTGGCCTGGACCTGCGCCACGCAGTTTGGCGCCGTCGGCCTGATGTCGATGCCGGGAGGTGCGCCCGCATAGCGGCGCGGATAGCCGTTCTGAACGGCGTTCCACTGTGCGGCGATCGCCGTCAGGATCTTCTGCGCCTCCTTGCGACCGGCGGGCGTGACGTCGTCGATCGGCTTGGTGCGGAATTCGAGGTCGAAGACGCTGCCCGGATCCCGCGGCGCCCGTTCCTCCTTGGCTTCGCCATCATCCTCCTCCGCATGATGGTCGGGGGGCAAGGGGGCCTCGTCGACCGAGGCGTCCCAGCCCGGCCCCGTCCACAGGACCTGGCCCTTGACGGGCGGAGCGTCGGTGGTCGAGGTGACGCGGATATCGCCGACCTCCACTTCATAACCGATCGCGCGCTGGACGACCGGCGGCCCGGCGACGCGCTGGACCGGGGCGAGCCCGCCCGGCGCCAGGCCGGATCCGAGCGGCCCCGGCCGCGCGGCCCGGGCGCCCATGGTATCGGCTTCGCGCTCCAGCCCGGCATCGTCGTTGATGGCGGTGCTGCCGAGCTGCATCGTCGGGCGCACGCGGCCCTGCTTCTGCTGGACGACGTGCCAGGCCTCGTGCGGCAGGTGGCGTTCCTGGCCGGGGCCCAGATGGATCTCGCTGCCCTGGGTATGGGCGAGCGCCTGGAGCTGGGCCGGCCGCGCCGAATTGCGGTGGACGCGCACATCGTCCAGGGCAATGCCCGACAGCGATTCCATGCCGCTCTTCAGCCGGTCGGGAAGGCCGGTGCGGTTGACCGTACGTGCCTGGCTGCTGGCGCGCGCGGCGGCGTAGCTGGCGATATTCTCGCGCGGCGCGGCGCGCAGCTGCGCAGCCGGGGCGGAATCGTGGCCGCGGAGCGGGTCGGGTGCCGCCGGCGCGCTGCGTGCGGCCGGGATCGCGGGGGCCGGGTTCGGGCGGCGTGCGGGAGCGGCCTGCCTCATCGCCTGCGCCTCGCTTCCGATGGCATGCGCATGGATCAGCCCATTCCGAACATCGCATAGATCTGCTTCGCGAGCGCGGCCAGCGGCTGCCAGCCGTCGGAAGTCAATGCCTCGATTTCGTCGGGCGCGATCAGCTGCCCGCGGATCAGCCGCACCGTCTTGTCCTTGCTGTGCACCGGATCCTCCTCCATCGCATCATGATATGCCTGGGTGATCGCGAAGCGCAGCAGCACCGGTTCGCGGGCCATCAGTTCCTCTTCCGGAAGATCCTTGGCGGCGAACTCCTCGGCGGTATGCTCGGTGCGCTGGCTGGCATACATCTTGATGTTGGTCGCGGACGTCGTGACCGCGACGACGCCGGTGGAATGCCGGAACGAATCCGTGGTGAGCTTCTCGTTCTTCATCACGGCGCTGGTTTCGCTCGCGCCGCCCTTGCCGCCCCCCTTGCTCGGATCGAGGCCGGTGGCGAAGATGCCCCGTTCCACGTCATTGGTATCGGGGGACATCATCAGGTTCCGCAATGTCGTGAGGTGATAGACATAGCGTCCGACATTGCGCCCCTGCTTGAGCGACGGATGCGTGTCGCCCGGTTTCAGCGCGCTGCTCGGCTTGCTGAAAGCGGTGCCGGTCGCCCCCTCGAAGGCATCCTGGTCGAGCTTCTCGTAATGGGCGGTGGAAACCTGGAAGCGGCCGCCCTTGAACGCATGCTTCACCGGTCCGAACACATAGGGCCGGTACGCCTTGGCGTTCATGCTGCTGCGATCCGGCGCGACGGGTGGACTCTCGTCGACCGAGCTGTCGGCTTCGATCGGCGAGAAGAGGCCGCTTTCCACCCATTGATCGAACGTCGCCAGGGTTCCTTGCCGCGGGATGACGTGCCGGTTCTGGGCGTTGGGATTCTCGACGATGAAATACATGTCCGGCCCGGTCTTGCTCAAATACCAGCGCAACCCGGCCAGCGGCTTGTCCCATTGATAATATTCTTCGTTCAAGCTGGTGTTGCGCCATACCGCCTGGAGCGGCGGATCAAGCGGCGCGCGTGCCTGGCGCGCGACCGCGCGCTGCGCCGGGGCTGCGGAGGAAAATGCCCGGGCGCCCATGGTGTCTGCTTCGCGCTCCAGCCCGGCATCGTCGTTGATGGCGGTGCCGCCGAGCTGCATCGTCGGGCGCACGCGGCCCTGCTTCTGCTGGACGACGTGCCAGGCCTCGTGGGGCAGGTGGCGTTCCTGGCCGGGGCCCAGATGGATCTCGCTACCCTGGGTATGGGCGAGCGCCTGGAGCTGGGCCGGCCGCGCCGAGTTGCGGTGGACGCGCACATCGTCCAGGGCAATGCCCGACAGCGATTCCATGCCGCTCTTCAGCCGGTCGGGAAGGCCGGTGCGGTTGCCGGCACGGGCAGCGCAATCGGCGCGCGACCGGGCGAACGCCGCCACCGTCCCTCCCGGATCGGCGGCGCGGAACTGGAGCACCGTCCCGGTCGCCCATGGCTGCGGCGCACTGGATTGCGGCGACAGCGGATTCATGCGCGCCGCCGGCACGGCCGGTGCCTTGCGCGGCGGAGCGGACTGCGCGTGCCTCATTGATAGAACACGCCCAATGGCATGGTATGCTGGAAATGGTCGCCGCCGGTATGGTAGATCGTCAGCGTCGGCGGGATGCCGATGATCGTCTCGTTGAGCGCGCCGCTGCCCACCGGATAGCGAACCAGTATCTGGTTGTTGATCCCCAGCACCTGCCGGATCACGCCGACCGTCTGCGGAGTGGCGACCATCATCTCGCCGACATTGTTGAGATTGAAGCGGATGTTGAGCAGCTCGATCAGCGTCGCGCTGCGCCCGTGCGCCGCCCAGCAGATCGCATTGATCAGGCAATTGTTCTGCCACAGCGCCGCGCGGCCTTGCAGCTCCTTCGTCGCCTTGCTGGTTTCGTCGCGCAGCGCCTTGCGCTGGTCCTTCGAGCCGCCCTTGCGCGCCGGCAGGAAGGTCGAACCCGTCTTGCTGCCGAAGATCGCGTGGAAGCTCGTCTCGCCGCGCGCGCGGGCGCGCAGCTGGCGGATGAAGTCCCGCTCGGTGCGGCGCGAGTTGAACTCGGTGCGCATCGGGTCGGAGAGCAGCGCGACCGACAGCAGCCCGCCGAGCGCGGCCTTCTGCCGGCTGGTCATGTCGCTGAACTTCATCGTCTCGTCGTCGTTCAGGAAGGCGAGGATGTCGCGCGCGCGATCCTTCTTGTCCTCCTCGTCCTCGTCGCTGTCCGAAAGCTCGTCGGCCCAGTCGTCATAGTCCTTGCCGACCTTCTTGTGCTTCTTGCCATAGTCCTTGGCGCGGTAGCCGACCATGCCCTGGGGCTGCTTGGTCGTCTCGGAAGGCGTGTCGAACGCCTCGCCGCCGCGCGACATGGTCTTGCTGCCGAACGGATAGTGGAGCCGCAGCGTCCGCGGGACGACCCGGTAGCTGTTGCGGATCATCATCAGCGCAGTGCGCACGCTGACATTGTTGGCGCGGGCGATCTCGCCGATGTCGAACTCGCCATCGCTGGTCGACACGCGCGCATTGCTGTAGGTGATCGAGCTCGACGTGCCGCCCATGTCCTCGTCGTCGCTCGATTCCTCAACATCCGAATCGCTGCCCGAATCCAGATCCGAATCGTCGGATTCCACCATGGCGCCGGCGCGCGCATGGATGTTGCGCTGGCCGCGCACCAGCCCGACGTCGAACAGGTACCAGCCGCCGCCGCGTATCTCCTCCAGCTCGCCTTCCTGGCGGACGCCGTCGACCGTCGTCACGTCGAACGATTCGCCGATATCGTCCTCGTCCACCTGGATGCATTGTGCCACGGCGGCCGATGGCGGCGCCGTCGCCGGAGCCATCGCCCCGCCGGATGATGGCTGCGCGCGCGTCGCACGCGCAGCCATCCTGTCGGCCTCGTTCTCGAGCGTGAGATCGTCGTTCACCGGCAGGTTGCCGGCCCGCGCCGTCGGGCCGACCCGGCCCTGTTTCTGCTGGACGATATGCCAGGCCTCGTGCGGCAGGTGGCGCTCCTTGCCCGGGGCCAGATGGATATCCGAGCCCTGGGCATAGGCGTGCGCCTTCAGCTGCGCGGGGCGCGACGAGTTGCGATGCACGCGAACGTCGTCGAGCGATATGCCCGAGAGCGTCTCGATCCCGTGCTTGAGCCCGTCGGGCAGGCCGGTGCGGTTGGGGCCGGCGGTGCGTGCCACGCCGGCGGCATGCGAGCGGGCATAATCGGCGACCGTCTCGGACGCTATGGCCATCTGCAGGACCGTGCCCGGCGCGCGCGGCTCGGCGCGCGGTGCGGCGGACGGCGCGCCGCGGAGCGGGCAGGATGGCTGGCCATGGGGCGATTGTCTGGGCCGGGTCTGCAGACGAGCATGCATCCGCTGCCTCCTCTGCGGACCGTCTCCCGGCCCACTATGGCGCACCCGGCCGCAAAGGGGAACGCCGATTTGCTTCGTTATGGGGCCGCTCGCCGCCGTCGCCGCTTGCCCCGAAGCTGTAACTTCAAGGTCGTGCAAATGACATCGCGGTTACGCGATGTTGCAACGCACAAATTCTAGCCCCCGGCTGCCGGGCACCGTGCCCGTGCCGAAAACAAACCCTGGGGGGAACCCGCTCATGCGCAAGCTTTCCATTCTGCTCGCCGGCACTTCGATGCTGCTTTCCGGTGCCGCCTTCGCGCAGGACGCGCCGGCCGCGCCGGTTCCCGCCGCCGACGACGGCGCGGACCAGAACCATATCGTGGTGATCGGCCGCGGCGAGACGCGCCAGGTCCAGCAGCTCTCGAGCAGCGACATCGCCGAGCTCGCCGCCGGCACCAGCCCCTTGAAGGCGATCGAGAAGCTGCCGAGCGTCAACTTCCAGTCCGCCGATCCCTTCGGTGCCTATGAATGGGCGACGCGCGTCTCGATCCGCAGCTTCAACCAGAACCAGCTCGGCTTCACGCTCGACGGCATACCGCTCGGCGACGCCAGCTATGGCAACGTCAACGGCCTCCATATCAGCCGCGCGATCACCAGCGAGAATGTCGGCGAGGTCCGGGTGTCGCAGGGCGCCGGCTCGCTCGGCACCCAGGCGACCAACAATCTCGGCGGCACGCTGGAATTCTTCTCGCGCGATCCGTCGGACCAGTTCGGCATCCGCGCCGAGGGCACTTATGGCAGCGCGAACACCAAGCGCATCTTCGGCCGGATCGAGAGCGGCGATATCGGCGGCGGCGTGAAGGCCTATGCCTCCTATGTCTATTCGGACATGGACAAGTGGAAGGGCTGGGGTTCGCAGCGCACCAACCAGGCGAACGGCAAGATCGTCGCCCCGGTGGCCGACGATGTCCGCCTGGTCGGCACGATCAGCTATTCCGATCGCCGCGAGAACGACTATCAGGACCTGTCGCTCGGCATGCTGAAGCGGCTGGGCTACAAATGGGACAATATCTCGAACGACTATGCGCTGGCGGTGCGCGTCGCCGATGTCGCCAACAATATCGACAATGTGAACAACACCACCGGCGCGCCCGTCCCCGACGGCCTTTCGGACATCACCGGCCTGGCGCCGAGCAATCCGGCGGCGGGCAAGGTCTTCCCCGCGCCGATCGGCAGTCTGGACGATGCCTATTTCGACGCCGCCGGCCTGCGTCGCGACTGGCTGGGCTCGCTCGGCGTCGAGGGCGAGAGCGGCGGCCTGCGCTTCGCGCTCAAGGGCTATTACCACAATAATCACGGCCAGGGCCTGTGGTTCACGCCCTATGTGCCGAGCCCGGGCGGCACCTCGCCCATCTCGATCCGCACCACCGAGTACGACATCAACCGCAAGGGCGTGTTCGGCCATACCGGCGGCAAGCTCGGCGAGCATAACGACGTGACGATCGGCTTCTGGTACGAGCGCAACGATTTCCAGCAGGCCCGCCGCTTCTACGCCCTGTCGAGCCGCACCGCGCCGTCGCGCCGCAGCCTCGATTTCCAGGCGAACCCGTTCGCGACCCAGTGGGACTATGACTATACGACGGACACCTTCCAATATTACGTCCAGGACAAGCTGACCTTCGGGGACCTGACGCTGAACCTGGGCTGGAAGGGCTTCAAGGTGAAGAACGCGGCCGATCCGAACGTGGCCGGCACGCTGGCGCGCGGCAGGATCGACGTGACCGACTGGTTCCAGCCGACCGCGGGCTTCAACTATCGCCTCGGCGCCGGGGCCGAGCTGTTCGGCGGTTTCACCCAGGTGACCCGCGCCTTCGTCGCCTCCGCCACCAGCGGCCCGTTCGCGACCACCCAGGCCGGCTTCAACGCGCTGCTCTCGGGCTCGACCAGGCTCAAGCCCGAGCAGTCGGACACCTGGGAACTGGGCGGCCGCCTGCGCTCGGGGCCGTTCACCGGCTCGCTCGCCGGCTATTACGTCAACTTCCGCAACCGCCTGCTCGGCGTCACCACCGGTGCCGGCATCGTCGGCAATCCGGTGACGCTGCAGAATGTCGGCGACGTCCGCGCCATCGGCTTCGAGGCGACGGGCGACCTTCGCCTGGGCAGCGGCTTCGGCGCGTTCGTCTCGTACAGCTATAATGACTCGACCTATCGCGACGATGTGCGCAACGCCGGCGGCACGCTGCTCGCGGCGACCAAGGGCAAGACCGTGGTCGATGCTCCCAAGCATCTGCTCAAGGGCGAGCTGACCTACGACCATGCCGGCTTCAATGCCCGGATCGGCGCCAATTATATGAGCCGGCGCTACTTCACCTATACCAACGACCAGTCGATCGCCGGCCGCGTGCTGGTCGATGCCATGCTCGGCTACAAGTTCGACCTGGGCGGCCATGGCCTGGAGATCCAGGCCAACGCGACCAACCTGCTCGACAAGAAATATGTCTCGACGATCGGCACGAACGGCTTCGGCAATTCGGGCGACAACCAGACGCTGATGGTCGGCGCGCCGCAGCAGTTCTTCGTGACGCTGAAGGCGGGGTTCTGAGTGTCTCTTCCCCACGGACAGCAGGGGAAGAAACGGGAGGGCCGGGGCGAAAGCTCCGGCCTTTCTCACCATGCGCGGGCGCCGGACTCGAGCGTGGGGATCCGCGGCTTGCTCGCGCAGGGCGTGCGGCGCGCGATCTCGAAGCCAGGCGGCAGGGCCTATTTCTCCGTCGGGATGCCCGGAACGAAATGCCCGTCCTCGCCCTGCATGAACAGGCCGATATAGGCCATCGGGCCGGCATCCCCATAGGTGATCGCCTCGCGGACCGCGAGATCGATCAGGTCGAAGCCGACCAGCCGGATGCGGATCTGCACGCCCTGGTGGTTGAGCGCGACCAGTAACGGGGCGAGCTCCTGGACGTTGACATGCGCGTCGACGGTCAACTCCGCCTGCTCCGCGGCGGCGGCGAGCTTGATGGGGGGGACGCCCAGCCAGCGGAGGGTGTCCCACAGGCATTGGCCAAGGTCGCGCACATCTTCGACATTGGGCGAGAACAGATGGCCCTCGAACTCCACGGCGTCGCGCATGTCCGGGATCCGCGGCCCTCGCGGCGCGCGCTCCTCTTCATGCCCGGGCTGTTCCAGGGGGGATGGCTTCATCTCTTCCCCGCTTCGGCTTCGCTTGTGGCTGGACCCGGCCTGGCTCGGCTGCATGCTTTCGGACGTTTCGATCTCCTCTTCCATCCCTGTCGCCTCGGAATGGGCGAGGCTCGACGTCACTGCCGCCGAAACCGGTTTCTTGAAGTTGCGGTGCTGTTCGGGGAACAGTTGCGCGCGCGCATGTTCGAGATAGCGCGTAAGCTGCTGCACGAAGGTCTCGAAATTGCCTTCCGCGCTCAGATCATATCCCGAATGGGCGGCGAAGAGCGCCAGCGCATCGTGCTCGGCGACGGCGATGCGCTTGAACGCCGCGTTGTTACGATCGAATGCCAGATTCCCGCGATGATGCTGGCTCATCCGCGAACCGCCCAGGCCATTATTGTCGTCCTCCGCCATCACGAACAGCACGGTGTTCTGGAGATAGTGGAACAACCCCTTGTCATCCGTGGCACGGCCGTTCGCGAAGTTGCGCAGCGCAGCGTACATGGCGGTCGGGTTGATCGCGGCGCGCGCCAGCTCCGAGCTGTGCACGATCGCGACGAACTTGCGGATGATATCGCGCGCGCCTTCGGGATAGTCGCCGCCTTCGAGTGCATCGGCGAGGATCTTCGCGATATCCCGATCGGTGCGCTCGCGGCTGCGCAGCTTGCCGATCAGCGCGGAATAGCTGTGATCGAGCGCACCGCCGTCCAGCTTGTGCCCCCAGGTGGTCACGCGATATTCCAACGCTTCGTCATCTCTGTGGCGGAAGGAGCGCTTGTCGCTGGTGCGCAGCCCCTGCGTGTCCTCGGCGACTTCCGATGCTCGGCGGCGCAGCTTGACGCTGCGCTCGATCTTGTCGGCCTCCTCGCCAAGGGGCCCCGTCGCGCGCGGCATGCCCACGGGGTCGAAGGTGGAGACCGGCGCGACCACGCCGCGCTCGGCCTTCTTGCGCTCCAGCACCGCGCCCACCGCGGCTCTGAACAATGGCTCATATTGTTGATACTCGCGGGCCGTTCCCTCCACATCGTCCTTCGCCCAGCTATCGATCTGGGCATAGACCTCGCCGAAGGTCACCTGCGACCCCGCCAGCTTGCGGGCCTGGGTTCCCTGTTTCTGCGTGTAGAACCATTGCAGCCTTTCCTTGTCGGTGTTGAGCGGTGTGCCCGACATATAGAGCTTGCCCTGCACCACGCCGCCGGTTGCGGGGGCCAAGCGTGGAGCACCGCCCGTGACGATGCCAGGCCCGGAGGGGCTTGCCAGCGCCCGGGTGCCCATCCGGTCGGCCTCACCCTCCAGTCCGGCGTCGTCGTTGATCGCGGTGCCGTTCAGATCGAACATGGGGCGCACCCGGCCCTGCTTCTGCTGGACGACGTGCCAGGCCTCGTGCGGCAAGTGGTGTTCCTGCCCGGGCGCCAGGTGGATCTCGCTGCCCTGGGTATAGGCATGGGCCCGGACGGCGGCGGGCCGGTGCGATCCGCGATGCACGCGGACATCGGCCATCGACAGGCCCGACAGGGTTTCGATCCCGCTCTTCAGCCCGTCGGGCAGGCCGGTGCGATCGGGCGGGCCGATCCCGACGCTGGCGGGGAGGGCGTGATGCGGCGCGGGCGTCGCCGCGCGCTGCACGGGTGGCGTGGACGCCACGAGCCGGGGCGCGGCCGGGCGATCGGCAATCCGCTTGCGCTTGTCGGCCTGGTACACGGCGGGTTGCATCCTCGCACGGCTACCGCGCGAGCCTGCCGCCTTTCCGCCCGGCGGAAAAGCACAGAAAGCCCCGTTTCCGCACCGCTCAGTTCTTCGCCGGCGGCGCTACGGTGATCGAGAGCAGCTTTTGCGCGGCGGCCGGCGCCCCTGCCGGGCGCGGCGCCTTGGGCGCATCCTTGGCATAGCGCTCGCCGAAGCTGTTGCCCTGGTACCAGCGCGGCTCCTGATCGGCATCGGCGATCTCGCGCGCGATCAGATAGTTGATCTTCGCGAACTTGGCGCCGGCCTGCCAGTCGAACGGCTGGCGGATATCGTCGCTCACCTTGTGGTAATGCGTCCTCAGGAAGTCGCGGAACGCCTTCTCGCCGCCATTGGCGAAGCCGGTGACCAGGAAGATCGACGGCACCCCCGCCTTGACGAAGCTATAGTGATCCGAGCGCAGGAACAGCTGCTCCTCGGGCATCGGATCGGGGGAGAGCGTCACGCCCATCCTCGCCGCCGCGCGCGCGACGATCGGCCCGAGCGTCGAATGCTCGGCGCCGAAGGCGACGACGTCCCGGAAGTCATAGAGCAGGATCGGCATGTCGAGATTGACGTCGGCCACCACCTTGCCGCTGCCCACCACCGGATAGCGGGCGAGGAACTCGGAGCCGATCAGCCCATCCTCCTCGGCGGTCAGCGCCACGAACAGGATCGAGCGGCGCGGACGCCTGCCGCTCTGGACGAAGGCGCGCGCGGCCTCGAGCATCGTCGCCACGCCCGCGGCATTGTCCATCGCGCCATTGTAGATCTTGTCCTCGCCTTCCAGTCCCGGATCGGTGCCTTCATGGTCGAGATGCGCGGAGAGCACGACATATTCATTGGCGAGCTTCGGATCGGATCCCGGCAGGATGCCGATCACATTCTCGCTCTTCTTCACCGTGACGATGCTGGTCCGCTGCAGCGTGAGCCGCGGCTTGAGCGCGAAGCTGCCCGGCATGCCGCCAGGCGTGGCGAGCATGGCATAGAGCTGGCCGGCGCGCATCGGCGCGTCCCGGAACAGCGCCTCGGCGGCGGCGCCCTTCACATAGGCGCCGATCCTGAGCCCGGGATTCTCGCCCTTGGGAAAGCCGTCGGGGCTCAGCCAGTTGGTCTGCGGGCCCTGGAAATAGGTGACGGCCTGGGCCCAGGGGAAAGCGCCCTTCAGATTGTCCGGCGTGAGGAGATAGATCAGGCCGAGCGCGCCGTGCCTGCCGGCGACGGCCGCCTTGTCGAGCTTGCCGGGCGCGGTGCCCGGCGGATTGCCGAGCAGCGTGACGACGAACTTGCCGGCCGCGTCGATCCCCGCATAGTCCGCCTCGCGGCCATGGCCGACGAACACCGCGTCGGCAGTGAGGGTCTGGGTCTCGCTTCCATAGAGCGGGCTCGGGCCGAACAGCACGTCCTCGCCGCTCGCGAACCGCTTCGTACCTACCGTGAGCGAGGCGGGCTTCCCGGCATCGAGCACATAATCGGCGATGTTCACCGGCTGGTACCAGCCTTGCGTTCCACCGGGCTTGAATCCCATCGCGTCGAAGCGGCTGGAGACATAGCGCGCCGCGATCTCGAACCCCTGGGTGCCGTTGTCGCGCCCGCCGAGCAGATCGTCGGCGAGGAACTCGACATGCGCGCGTACTTCGTCCGGGCTGAACACCGGTTCCCCGGCCCCCGCCTGCGCCCATGCGGCGGCCGGCGCCAGGCCGAGCGCCAGCGCGATGAGAAACGGTCTGAAGTGCACGGATTTCTCCCCGGAATGGCGCAATCTTCCACAGGCTAGAGCAAATGGATGCGGGCGCAACCGGCTTGCGGCGACCCTGCCCGGCGTTATGCTCGTCCCACCATCGTCTCTCTCTCGGGGTAACAGCAACATGAAATCGTTCCGGATGCTTTGCGGCGCGTCGATCTGCGCGCTGGCGATCGGCGCCGCTATGCCCGTCTTCGCGCAGCAGGCGCCCACCGCCACCGCCGCCGCTGCCGCCGGAGCTCAGGCCAAGCCGGTCCCGGTGGCCGAGCTCGTGAAGAAGGTCGACATCCCCTATGAGGGCTTCACGCTCGCGAACGGCCTGCGCGTGCTGGTCCATACCGATCGCAAGGCGCCGATCGTCGCGGTTTCCACCTGGTATGATGTCGGCTCGAAGCACGAGCCCGCTGGCAAGACCGGCTTCGCCCACCTGTTCGAGCATCTGATGTTCAACGGCTCGGAAAATGCCCCGGACGATTTCTTCGAGCCGCTCAAGCAGGTCGGCGCCACCGATTTCAACGGCACCACCAGCTTCGATCGCACCAATTATTTCGAGACGGTGCCGCGCCCGGCGCTCGAGCGCGCGCTGTTCCTGGAGAGCGACCGCATGGGCTATCTGCTCGGCGCGATCACCCAGGGCGTGCTCGACGAGCAGCGCGGCGTCGTCCAGAACGAGAAGCGCCAGGGCGACAACCAGCCCTATGGCCTGGTCTATTACAAGGTGCTCGAGGAACTGCTCGGCACCACGCCCTATGGCCATAACGTGATCGGCTCGATGGCCGATCTCGATGCCGCCAGCCTCGACGACGTCAAGAATTGGTTCCGCGCCCATTATGGCCCGAACAACGCGATCCTCGTCCTTGCCGGCGATGTCGACGTCAAGGAAGCCCGGCCGCTGGTCGAGAAATATTTCGGCGCGATCCCGGCCGGCCCGAAGAGCGTGCTGCCGCAGGTGACCGTGCCGACGCTGGCCGCGCCCAAGACGGTGACGATCAAGGACAATGTCGCCGCCACCCTGATCCTGCGCAGCTGGGCGGTGCCCGGCCTGAACGACAAGGATGCGACGGCGCTCAACGTCTTCGCCTCGGTGCTGGGCGGCCTTGCCAGCTCGCGGCTCGACAATGAGCTGGTCCGCAAGGACAAGACCGCGGTCCAGGTGTCGAGCAACGTCCAGTCGATGGCGCAGCTCGGCATCTTCACGATCCAGGCGGTGGTGAAGCCCGGCGTCGATCCGGCGGTGGTGTCGAAGCGTCTCGACGAGATCCTGGCCGATCTCCTCAAGAACGGGCCGACCGCGGATGAAGTGAAGCGCGTCGCCACCACCAATGTCTCGGGCCGCATCGCCGGGCTGGAATCGGTCGGCGGCTTCGGCGGCAAGGCCGTGGCGCTTGCTTCGGGCGAACTCTATTCGGGCGATCCGCTCCACTTCAAGAAGGAGCTGGAGGCGATGGCCCGGGTCACGCCGGCCGAAGTGACCGCGGCGGCAGACAAGTGGCTCAGGCGGCCCGCGCTCACCGTCATGGTGGTGCCCGGCCAGCGCGAGGCCTATCAGGAAGCCGCCGCCGTCGCCGCCAAGCCGGCGGAAGGCCCCAAGACCGCGCCGGTGAAGGGCACGCGCGGCGACATGCCCGCCGTCGCCCCGATCGGCGACCTCGTCTTCCCCAAGGTGGAGCGCACCCGGCTCTCGAACGGCATCGAGCTGGTCTATGCCCATCGCAACGCGGTGCCGGTCACCCAGATCGAGATGAGCTTCGATGCCGGCGTCGCCGCCGATCCGGCCGACAAGCTCGGCACCCAGCGCCTGACGCTCAACATGATGGACGAAGGCACCACCAGCCTCGATTCGACTGCGCTCGCCGAAGCGCGCGAACGGCTGGGCGCGACCATCGGCTCGGGCAGCTCGGCCGATCGCACCTATCTGGGCGTCGATGCGCCGAGCCCGAACCTGGCCGGTGCGCTCGATCTGTTCGCCGACGTGGTCGAGCGGCCCGCCTTCGCGCCGGCCGAGATCGAGCGCGTGCGCGGCCAGATGCTCACCGGCATCGCGCAGGAGCTGACCAGCCCGACGGGCCTGTCGGGCCGCATGGTGCCGCGCGTGCTCTATGGCGCGGGCAGCCCCTATGCGAAGCTCGGCGCCGGCTCGGGCGATCCGGCGGTGGTCAAGACGATCACCCGCGCCGATCTCGTCGCCTGGCACAATGCCTGGATCCGCCCGGACAAGGCCAAGATCTTCGTCGTCAGCGATCGTCCGCTCGCCGAGATCAAGGCCGCGCTCGAGGCGCGCTTCGGCGGCTGGAAGAGCGAGGGGCCGGCCGGCACCAAGGCCTTCGCGGCCTCGGCCCAGGCGATGACGCCGCGGATCATCCTGATCGACCGGCCCAATTCGCCCCAGTCGCAGATCGTCGCCGCGCAGCTGACCGGCGTCGATCCCTTCTCGGACACGCTGGCGGTGACGACCGCCAACCAGGCGCTCGGTTCCGGCTTCCTCTCGCGCATCAACATGGATCTGCGCGAAGCCAAGCATTGGTCCTATGGCGCGGGCGGCGGCTATTCCTTCCTGGAGCACGCCGTGCCCTACACGATCAGTGCCCCGGTCCAGGCGGACAAGACGGGCGATTCGATCAAGGCGATCCAGCAGCAGGTGCGCGCGTTCCTCACCACCGAGGGCGTGACGCCCAAGGAGCTGACGCGCGAAGTCAATGGCTCGACTCGCGAGCTGCCCGGCCGCTTCGAAACGTCGGACGCCGTGCTCAACGCGATGCAGCAGAACGACCTGCGCCGCCGCCCGGACGATTATTTCAGCACCATCGCACAAAAATATCGCGCGCTCACCCTGGCCCAGCTTGACGCTGCGGCACGCGCGGCTCTCGACCCGAACAAGTTCGTTTTCGTGGTCGTCGGCGATGCCGCAAAGGTCCGGCCGCAGCTTGACAGCATCGGCCTGCCCGTCGAGGTGGTCCCCGCAGCGTCGCTGGCAAGCACCAAGCCGGCGGCCAATTGATCAGGAGAGTTCTCATGGCGAATGTGGACGGCAGCTGGAACACGGTCGTGAAGTCGCCGCTGGGCGACCAGGCGGCGGTGTTCACCGTGACGACCGACGGCGATACCTTCACCGGCACCTTCGCCGGCGCGATGGGCAATGCCGAAGCCAAGGGCGGCAAGGTCGATGGCGACAAGCTGAGCTGGACGATGGACGTCTCGGTTCCCATGCCGATGACGCTCACGGGCGAGGCGACCGTGGACGGCGACAGCATGGCCGGCACCGTCACCGCGGGGGCGTTCGGCGCCTTCCCGCTCACCGGCACGCGCGCCTGAGCGCACGCGCCTGGACAGGGTAACGAGGCGCCCGTCCCGCACCGCGCGGGGCGGGCGCCTTGCTGTTCGGAGAAGCGCGGAAGCGGGGGCGAACCGCTACCCCCGCTTCCGCAAGACGCGGAACCGCCGGGCCAGGGGCCCCGCGCCTTCCCGGGCCGGCGCCCGTCGAGCGCACCAGAGCTGGACGCAGGCGCCGGCCGGGCCCGCTGTCTTGCAGGCGGCCGCGCAGTGCGGATGCGGCCGGCAAGGAGAAATGATGCAGGCGGGAGCGTTGCGCGCCGGCCCGGCGCCGCTATGTGCTGAACTCCAGTTCATGAAGGGGGAAACATGCCGGGCGGTCTGGTCGCATTGCTGGATGACGTTGCCGCGCTCGCCAAGCTGGCGGCGGCCTCGCTGGACGACGTGGCGGGGGTTGCGGGGCGCGCCGGCACCAAGGCGGCGGGGGTGGTGATCGACGATGCCGCGGTCACGCCGCGCTATGTCGTCGGCCTCACGCCGGATCGCGAGCTGCCGATCATCTGGAAGATCACGCTCGGCTCGCTCCGCAACAAGCTGCTCTTCATCCTGCCCGTCGCGCTCGCGCTCAGCGCCTTCGCGCCCTGGGCGGTGACGCCGCTGCTGATGATCGGCGGCGCCTATCTGTGCTTCGAGGCGGCCGAGAAGATCGTCGAGGCGCTGGCCGGCCACCATGCCGAGGCGGAAGTCGCCGAAATCGCCACGCCGGCCGAGCTGGAGAAGCGCCAGGTCGCCGGCGCGGTGCGCACCGACTTCATCCTGTCGGCGGAGATCATGGCGATCGCGCTGGCCGAGCTGCCGGACGCCTCGCTCGGCATGCGTGCGGCGGCGCTGGCCGCCGTGGCGATCGCGATCACCATCGGCGTCTATGGCGTGGTCGCGCTGATCGTGAAGATGGACGATATCGGCCTGCATCTGAGCAAGCGCCCCTCGGCGATCGCGCAGCGGACCGGCGCGTTCCTGGTCAGGGCGATGCCGGTGCTGCTCCAGGCGCTGTCGCATGTCGGCGTGGCGGCGATGGTCTGGGTCGGCGGCGGCATCCTGCTGCACGGGCTGGAGGTGTTCGGCCTGAACGCGGTGCCGCATTTCGTGCACCACCTCGCCGAGATTGCCGGCCATGCGATGCCGTTCGCGCAGGGTTTCGTCCAATGGCTGGTCGGCGCGATCGGGGCGGGAATCTGCGGGATGATCGTCGGCGCGGCGATCGTGGGAGTGCTGCACCTGGTGCCGGGGAAGAAGGCCGCGCACTGAGCCCAACGCCCCCCTCCCGGTAAGGGTGGGATCCTCAGGCCGCGACCTACCCCTCGATCTCCGCCCTTGCAGGCAGGGGAGGAATCAGGAGCGCCGCACCCGCGTCACATGCCCCATCTTCCGCCCCGGCCGGGCATCGCCCTTGCCATAGAGGTGGAGATGCGTGCCCGGCTCGGCGAGCAGCTCGGGCCAGCGGTTCGCCTGGTCGCCGATCAGGTTCTCCATCTCGACGCCCGCGCCGGTGAGCGCGGTGCTGCCCAGCGGCAGGCCGCAAATGGCGCGGACATGGTTCTCGAACTGCGAGCATTCGGCGCCTTCGATCGTCCAGTGCCCCGAATTGTGCACGCGCGGCGCCATCTCGTTGAACACCGGGCCATCGTCGGTCGCGAAGAACTCCAGCGTCAGCACCCCGACATGGCCGAGCGCCTCGGCGACGCGGCCGGCCAGCGTGGCCGCCTCGGTCCAGTGGCGGGCGATCTCGGCGGGGGCGGGCACGGTCGACTTGTCGAGGATGCCGTCCTTGTGCTCGTTCCAGGGCGGCGGATAGCTGGCCAGCGCGCCATCGACGCCGCGCACCGTGATGATCGAGAATTCGTGGCTGAACGTCACAAAGCCTTCGAGGATCGCCGGCCGCTCGCCGATCTCCTCCCAGGCCGCGGCGGCTTCGGCCGCGTCGCGGATGCGCACCTGGCCCTTGCCGTCATAGCCAAGGCGCAGCGTCTTCAGGATCGACGGCGCGCCGATCTCCGCGATCGCGGCGTCGAGCTGCGCGCGGGTCTCGACCAGCGCCCAGGGCGCGGTCCGCCCGCCCAGCGCGGCGACGAACGCCTTTTCCCGCGCCCGGTCCTGCGCGATCGACAGGCTCTGCGCGCCGGGGCGTACCGGCACCTTGCCGGCGAGGAACTCCACCGGCCCGATCGCGATGTTCTCGAATTCATAGGTGATCACGTCGCACTGGGCGGCGAGCTCGTCGAGCACGATGCGGCTGTGATAATCGGCGCGGGTGTAGCTGGAGGCGGTCTGCGCGGCGACGCTCTCTTCGTCGGGCGCGAGCAAATGGGTGCGATAGCCGAGCTGCGCGGCGGCGACGGCGAGCATGCGGCCGAGCTGGCCCCCGCCCAGGATGCCGATCGTCGAGCCGGGGGGCAGCGCGCCGCTCATTCGGGGTCGGTCGCCACGCTCTCGGTCTGCGCCGCGCGCCACGCCTGGAGGCGCTGGCCGAGCGCTTCGTCCGAAGTCGCCAGGATCGCGGCGGCGAGCAGGCCGGCATTGATCGCGCCCGCCTTGCCGATCGCCAGCGTGCCGACAGGGATGCCGCCGGGCATCTGGGCGATCGAGAGCAGGCTGTCCATGCCCTTCAGCGCCTTGGACTCGACCGGCACGCCGAGCACCGGCAGGTGCGTCATCGCAGCGGCCATGCCGGGCAGGTGCGCCGCGCCCCCGGCCCCGGCGATGATCACCTTGAGGCCGCGCCCGGCCGCGCCGGTGGCATAGTCGTAGAGCCGCTGCGGGGTGCGGTGCGCCGAGACGACCTTGGTCTCGTGCGGCACGCCGAGCTTCTCGAGCACCTTGGCGGCGTGGTGCATCGTCTCCCAATCGGAAGTGCTGCCCATGATGATGCCGACCAGAGGTGCCACGTCTTGCCCCGTCTCGTGTGGAAGGCGCGTTCCTAGAGGGGAGGGGCGGGGAGGGCAACCCATCCTCAGTGGAAGAACTGGCCCGCTGGCGAAACCGGCCGCGCCACAATAGCATCGGCCCATGCTGCTCGCTCTCGCCCTGCTCGCCGCCGGTCAAACCCCTTTCCCGACACGGGCGGGGCAATGCCAATGGGTGCGGGGCGGCTTCTACGTCGCCAATGGCAGCGGCATCAACCGGCTATGGGTTCGCGGCACGAAGCATGTGCTGAACCTGCACGACGCCGACAGCGAGAAAGACGCGCCGCCGGCGATACGGCGATTCTGGAACGGTCGCCCGTTCGAGCAGCGGCTATGGGGCGAATTCTACGTCTGCGCCCGGGCACGCTATCTCCCGGGCCACATGCAGCGCGTCCGCATTCTGCGCACGCGCCGCACCGTGATCACCGGCTGATCGCTCACCGCTCGCTGAGATAATAGCGATCCAGCGCGTTCAGCTGGTCGTCCAGCTCATAGACGATCGGCTGGCCGGTCGGGATCTCCAGGTTCACGATCTCGTCGTCGGGAATGCCCGAGAGATGCTTCACCAGCGCGCGCAGCGAATTGCCGTGCGCGGCGATCAGCACGCGCTTGCCGGCCTTGAGCTCGGGCGCGATCCGCTCGTCCCAATAGGGAAGCACCCGGGCGATCGTGTCCTTCAGGCTTTCGGTCTGCGGGATCGCCACGCCGTGATAGCGCGCGTCCTTGGCCAGGTCCCAGGGCGAGCCTTGCTCGGGGAGGGGCGGCGGCACGTCGAAGCTGCGGCGCCAGATCTTCACCTGCTCGTCGCCGTGCAGCGCCGCGGTCTCGGCCTTGTTGAGCCCGGTCAGCCCGCCATAGTGGCGCTCGTTGAGCTTCCAGCTCTTCTCCTCGGGCAGCCAGAGCCGGCCCATCGCCTCCAGCGCCAGGTGCAGCGTCTTGATCGCGCGGCTCTGGAAGCTGGTGAAGCACAGGTCGAAGTCGAGCCCCTTTTCGCGCATCAGCGTGCCGGCGGCCGTCGCCTCCTGCACGCCCTGCTCCGTCAGGTCGACGTCCCACCAGCCGGTGAAGCGGTTCTCGAGGTTCCAGGCCGATTGGCCATGGCGGATCAGGACGAGCTTGGGCATGCGAACTCCTTGCAACCGGTTGCGAGCGTCCTTAGCGGCAGGAGCGGCGGGGACAAGGGAGACAGGCGATGGCGATCGTTCGGCAGACTCTGGTGTACCAAGGCCCTGGCGGCCCCTTCGAAGGGGTGGTCGCCTATGAGGACGAGGTGACGACGCTGCGTCCGGGCGTGCTCGTCCTGCCCAATGTGCTCGGCCAGAAGGAAGCCGACAACGTCCATGCCGAGAACCTCGCCAAGCTTGGCTATGTGGCGCTGGCGGCGGACGTCTATGGCCAGGGCAAGCGCACCCGGCACGGGCCGGATGCGGGTGTCTATATGAACCAGCTCAACGCCGATCGCGCCTTGTTGCGCGACCGGCTCGCCGCCGCGCTCGCCGCGCTCGCCGGCTTCGACCGGGTCGATCCGGCGAAGCTGGCCGCGATCGGCTTCTGCTTCGGCGGCAAGTGCGTGCTCGACATGGCGCGTTCGGGCCTTTCGATCCTGGGCGGCGTCTCGTTCCACGGCGTCTATGACGCGCCCGATTATGCCAGCGTGTCGCCGATCGCGGCCCGGCTGCTCGTCTGCCATGGCTGGGAGGACCCGATCGCGCCGCCCGAAAAGGCCGTGGCGCTGGCCCGGGAGCTGACCGAAGCAGGCGCCGATTGGCAGATCCACGCCTATGGCCATGCCGGCCACGCCTTCACCGACCGGGACCGCAGGACGGCCACCATTCCGGGCGTGGTCTACGAGCCCAGGGCCGATCGCCGCAGCTGGCAGGCGATGGCCAATTTCCTCGAGGAAGTCTTCGCCTGATCCGATGGTGGAGGCGGCTCCCCGCAAGCGCCTGATCGACCGGGTCACCGCCCGGACCGTCGACGAGGCGGAAGCTGCCGCCTCGGTGCTGCTCGCCATCGCCGCGGCGCACTGGATCGGCGCGGCGAGCGTCTATTGGGCCGCCTTTGCCGGCTATATGGTGATGCGCGGCCATGCGGCGGAGACGCTGGTGCGCGGGCTGCTGCGCATCGCCGGCACCGGCGCGGGCGGACTGCTCGCGCTCGCCGCCGCGCCGTTCCTTGGCTGGTGGCCGGCGGCGGCGGCGGCGTTGTTCTTGGTCGGGGGTGGGGCCCTTTATGCCGCGATCACGGGCAAGCGCTCCTATGCCTGGCTGTTCTTCGGGCTCACCTTCGCGATGGTGGTGCTCGACAAGCTCGCCCATCCCGATGTCGCGCTCGCGCGCTTCGTCGAGACGCGCGTGCTGGAGACGGTGGCCGGGACGCTCGCCTGCGTCGCGGTCAGCCTCGCCTCCACGCTCACCCTGCGCCGCCGCTGGCCGGCCCGGCCGAGCCCGCGTCCCGCGGCGCTCGGCTGGCATCCCGAGGCCGCGCGCCACGCGCTGCAGGCTGCCACCGCGCTCGCGCTCCTCGTCGGGCTCTCGGCATGGCTGCGCCTGCCGGCGCTGTCCCAGGCCGCGATCGGGATCATGGCGGTGATGATCGTCCCTGCCGATTCGATCGGGGCGAGCGGGCTGCTGCCGGTCAGCCGGCGGCTGGCCCAGCGCTTCCTCGGCTGTCTGGCCGGCGCCGGGCTCGCCGCGCTGATCCTGTTCGTCGCCCATGGATCGCCGGTGCTGCTGATCCTTGGCACGATGCTCGGCGTGGTGATCGGCCGCCACCTGGAGAATGGTGACCATCCGCACCGCTATGTCGGCACCCAGTTCGCCCTCGCCATCCTGATCGCGCTGGTGCCGGACAGCTATGCCGATGCGCAGATCGGGCCGGCGCTGACGCGGCTCGCCGGCGTGCTGATCGGTTTCGCGATACTCGAGCCGGTGCTGCTCGCCTGGCACTGGCTCGCCCCGCGCAGGCCGAGAGCAGGGGCAGCGCGAGCCGGCGAGTCGATCGATATCTGAGCGAATGGGCGAGTCGCCGCGATGGTTAACCAAATGCCCCATGGGCAACCCGGATTCGTCCGTAAGGTGCGATTACCCTAAGGGTTCCCGCCAGATTGGCGGGCCCGTTGCCCCTGTTCATATTCCCCGCACGACACACGATGGCGGCAGCGCGGGCGCTGCGGCGGCAGGGGATTGCAGACATGTCGAAGATCACGATCGCGCTGGAAGCAGCGGTGGCTACCGTCATCGAGAATACACCGAAGGACGGCGCCGCTCGTACCAACCGCCAGCGTGTGTATGTCGACCGCGCCTTTGCCCAGATCCTCAAGCTGATCGCCCCGCGCATCCGCCACTTCGTCCGCCAATATGGCCTGACCGCGCATTGGGAAGATGCCGAGCAGTGCTGTGCCATCGCCGTCCACCGCGCGATCGAATCCTATGATCCCACCAAGGCCCAGTTCACCACCTTCGTGAACTGGCAGATCCGCGGCGAGCTCCAGAGCCTGCGCTTCCGCCTGATGACCGACCAGCGCCCCTCCGCCAAGAAGGTCGAGGCCACCACCGTCTCGCTCAGCGCCCTCACCGCCACCGATGGCGACGAGATCGCCCCCGAGGCCATGATCGAGGACGAGGATGCCGTCGCCCGCACCGAGGCCGCCGCTTCCGACTATCTCGCCGAGGGCGCCGTCTCCCAGCTCATCGACGCCTATGTCGACCAGCTCCGCAAGGTCGGCGTCGAGGCCCTTCGCCGCCGGCCGCGCCCGAAGCGCGCCGAGGCCGCGCTGCGCCGCACCGAGGGGCCGCGCCTGCGCTCCGCCACCCATGGCGTCGATCCCGCCGAGCTGGAGAAGCTCGAGGCCAAGCTGAGCCGCGATCGCGAGATCGTCGCGCGCCGCGTCTTCGACGGCGCCACGCTCGACGAGGTTTCCCTCGACACCGGCGTCACCAAGGAACGCATCCGCCAGATCGCCCGGCAGGCGACCAGGCTGCTCACCGGGATCGCCGCCGAGGCGCCGCGTTTCGAAGGGATGGCCGACGATGCCCGCCGCGCGGTGCCGCCGGCCCGCCCGCGCCGCGCCGGCGCGGCGAAGGTGCCGCTGCTTCCCGATCCCGGCGCGCTCCACAATCGCCTTGCCCATGTCGAGGCGATCGAGGCGGAACGGGCGGCCTATGCCACGCCCGTCCTGCCGGTCGCTCAGCTGGTGCTGCACTGATCCGGCGCCGGACCCCGGCGCTGCGGCCTACACCACGCGCGACAGGAACCGGCTGAACGGGTCCTCGCGATAGTCGCCGAACGGCCCGCATTCGGTGAAGCCGAACTGGCGGTAGAGCGCATGGGCGGCATCGAAGGCCTCGCCCGATCCCGTCTCCAGGCTCACGCGCCGATAGCCCCGCGAACGGGCGGTGCCCAGGATATGTGCGACCAGCTTGGCCCCGGTGCCGCGGCGCAGATGCTCCGAGGCGGTGCGCATCGACTTGATCTCGCCATGCTCGGGATCGAGCTCGCGCAGCGCGCCGCAGCCCAGCAGGTCGTCGCCGTCCCACACGGTCCAGAAGGTCACGTCGGGCGCGGCGAGACCGGAGAAGTCGAGGAAATGCGTGCTGTCCTTGGGCGAATTGGCCAGCATGCCGGCAAAATGCACTTCGAGCAGCGAGCGGACGCGCGCATCGTCCAGCCCGCCTTCGCGGATATCGGTCATTCGAAACGCACCTTGGCGAGATACCTGCTCTCCATCGGCAGGCCGAACACGTCGCTTGCCGGATTGAATCTGGCGCTGCGCATCGCCGCGCACAGCGCCACGTCCGCCGCGTCGCTGCCGGCGGAGAGCGATATCCGGCAATCGGTGATCGCTCCGCTCTGCGACAGGGTGAGCCATGCCTCCGCCGGCGATCCGGCCGTGCCGCGCACGACCAGCTCGGCGGCGCTCGCCGGCGCCGGGCGCTGGTAGCTTTCCCGTATCGGCAGCATCGCCTGGGCACCGTCCCGGTTCCAGCGGACGAGCATGGGCAGCTGCGCATAGGTCTGCGCCGGCTCGATCGCATAGGCGCCGGTGCGCGCCGCGTCGCAGCTCGCCGCGTCCAGCCCGGCATCGCCGCTCGATTGCAGCAGCTTGCAGGACAGGACAGTGCCCGACTCCAGCAACAGCGCGATCGCGCTCTGCCGTCCGTCGCGGACCTTGGAGAAGCGTCGCCATTCGGGCTGGCGAATCATGGTGGCGGTGCCGCGCGCATGGACCACGGGCCAGCCCATCGGCGCCGGAGGCGCCGGGGGCAGGCCGATCTCCGCTCCCTCGCCTCCCACCGAGAACTGGATCGTCAGCGAAGCCGTGCCGGGCGCGGGCTTGCCGTCGAGCGTCAGCGCGTGGCGGAACTTGCCCCGGTGCCGCAGCACCTCGCAGAATTGCGGGGCGAGCGCGACATGGCCATAGGTGCCCCGGCAATCGGTGATCGCATCCCTGTCGTCGACCGACAGTTCGATCCCGATCTGCCCCAATATATGCTGGAACCGCGGCTGGAGCTTCTCGCCGCGCGCCTCGGCGCGGAAGCGCTCGGGAATGTCGGCCGGCAGGATCCAGCTCCGGGGCTCGCCGACCGCCATCACCGGGCGCAGCTCACCGGGGGCCGCGACGGCGTGCTCCGCCACATAGGTGGCGATCGCCGGCTCGGGCACCGCTCCCGCCTGTGCCTGTGCCTGCACCGGCGCGAGCCACGCGATCATGGCGGCGGCCCCCGCCGCCATTCTCAGTTCGAGCATCCTTCCTCCCGCGATTCCGCTTCCCTCAGATCTCGTCGATAAATCCTGCCAAAGTCTCAAGACAGGAATGCGCCAGCGTCTTGCAGCGCGCGGGGGACCAGGCGAATTCGGGATCGGCGTTCGCGGCATGGTCCTTGAACGGCATTTCCAGCGTCATCGAGACCGCGCCGAACCGCTCGGCGAGCTGGTTGGTCGACATCGAGAGATTCGCCTGGCCGGGTGCCGATTTCTCATAGCCCAGGTCGAGCTGGAAATCGGGCGTCGCCCCGGCGAGGCGGCGGGCATACTCGTAGAATTTCTCGCCATGCGCGTCGGTCCAGGACGCGATGCCTTCGAAGCCGGCGAGGAAGTTGGCGGGAATTGCCTCGTCGCCATGCACGTCGATCGCGAAATCGACGCCGGTCTCGTCCATCGCCGCGCGGACGAGGAACACCTCGGGGCTCTTCTCCATCGTCGGAGCATGCCATTCGCGGTTGAGGTTGATGCCCGCGGCGTTGGTGCGCAGATGCCCGCGGCGCGAGCCGTCCGGGTTCATGTTCGGCACGATGTGGAACATCGCCTTCTCGCGCAGGGCAAGGGCGATCGGGTTGGTCGGGTCGGTCAGGAACTCGAGCGCCCCTTCCATCCACCATTCGGCCATGGTCTCGCCCGGGTGCTGGCGCGCATAGAGCCACACCGTCTTCGGCCCGGTGCCGAGCGTCAGCAGGTCCATCGGCTGGCCGTCGAGCGTCTTGCCCAGCTCGCGGTGCGACACGCCGGGCATCAGTGCCATGCGGCTGACCAGGTCGTGGTGCCGCTCCATCGAATAGGGCGCGAAATAGGCGAACCACACCAGGTCGGTATCGATTGCCTTGGTGAAGTGCAGCACGCCGTCGGCATAGGACGAATCGGCGGTGCGCCACGCCTCGCGATCGGTCGACCAGCGCGCCTGATAGTCCGGCCAGCCGAACGCATAGGCGGCACCGCCCGCGTTCAGCAGACGGAAGGTGAGCGTGCGCCCCTTCGCCCCGGCCACGCGGAAGTGGAACCACTGGTAGAAGTCCGAGAGGTGATCGGTGACGATCTCGAGGTCGACGCGGTCGCCCTCGATCCCCACGACGCGGATGTTGCCGGAATCGAAGCCGGAATTGATCTGGATGGTCATTTCACCGTGATAGTGATGCCGGACTCGCCGGGGAAGTCCTTGAAGAGCGCCTTGGCCATGCGCGCGGCCGCCGCGCCGGGCTGGTCGGGATCGGTGCCGCTCACGCTGCCGCTCTGCGCGCGGCCTTCCCACACGGTGGTGTTGTCGCTGCGGCGGCGCAGCTGCACCCACAGCTCGGTCTGATAGAGTTCGCGCGTCTTGCCGCCGATGCCGAAGCCGACATCGCCGCCGACCCCCACGCCGCCGCGGCGCCCGCCGCCGAAGCCGCCCGCGCCCAGGCCGATGCTGACCGGCGGCGGTTCCTTGAACGCGCCCTTGCTGGTGCGGCGGAAGCCGACCGCGGCGATATAGCCCGACGGCATGCTGCTCACCGACTGGACATAGCCCAGCCGCTCCAGCTCGGCGCGCACCGCATCGGCATAGGTCTGATATTCGGGGCCGAACGAATCGGTGTTGGCCATCGGCTCGACCGCGACGGTGGTGCGCTCGATCGGCGCGCCCAGATGATAACGAGTGACGTCGATCGGCTGCGGGCGATAGCTGGGGGCACAGGCTCCCAGCGCGGCGAGCAGGGCGATGCTGAGCGGCTTCTTCACGCGGACGAACTCCTGTTTCGCGAACGGAACGTCTCCGTTTGCCCTCCAACACGGATCAGGTCGAGTCAGTTCCGCTGGGCCACGGGGCGACTCCTGCCTTGACTTGGTGGGCATCGGCCACTAGGCGAGCCCCTCTTTCCAGCATTCCTACAGTTTGAGAAGCGAATCGGTCATGAAGATCGTGAATTCATTGAAGTCGCTCAAGGATCGGCATCGCGACAACCGCGTGATCCGCCGTCGTGGGCGCATCTACGTCATCAACAAGACCCAGAAGCGTTTCAAGGCCCGCCAGGGCTGATTCGCGTGGTCCAGCCCCACACCGTCATCTTCGATGTCGGGAAGGTGCTGTTCGACTGGGAACCTCGGTTCCTCTACGAGCGCCTGATCGAGGACGATCGGGCGCTCGAAGCGTTTCTGGCGAACGTCGTCACCCGGGAGTGGCATTTCCAGCACGATGCGGGGCGTCCGTTCGCGGAGACCTCGGCAGAGCTGGGCGCGCGCTTTCCGGAGCATGCGGCGCTGATCGCCGCCTGGGGGCCGCGCTTCAACGAGACGCTGGGGCCGGCGATTCCCGGCATGACCGCGCTCGTCGAGGCGCTCGACGCCGCCGGCGTGCCGCTGTTCGCGATCACCAATTTCTCCGGCGAGTTCTGGCCGCCGTTCCGCGCGCGCGAAGCTGCGCTGTTCGATCGCTTCCGCGACATCGTCGTCTCGGGCGACGAGAGGCTGGTGAAGCCCGATCCCGCGATCTACGCGCTCGCGCTGCGCCGATTCGGCCTTGCGGGGCCGGACGCGGTGTTCATCGACGACAGCCTGCCCAACGTCGCCGCCGCGGCGGACGCGGGCATCCATGCGCTGCACTTCACCGGCGCGGCCAAGCTGCGCGCCGATCTGGAAGCGTTCGGGCTGTTCTGAACTCCCCTCCCTGGAAGGGAGGGGTAGGGGGCGGTTCCTGGCGATACCGGGTCCTCGAGCCTGGCGTTGCCGTAACGCGTATATCCACCCACCCCTGGCCCCTCCCTTCCAGGGAGGGGAATCGGCGGAAATCAGATCGCGTCCGGCCCTTCGCGGCCGGGATGGTTCTTCAGCTCGTCGCCGACCAGCGTGACCACGTGCAGCACGTTGGTCGAGCCGGGCGTCCGGAACGGCACGCCGGCGCATAGCACCACGCGGTCGCCCGCTGCGGCGATATGGTGGCGCAGCGCCATCCGCTTCGACTTGGCGACCATCTCCTCGAACGAATCGACGTCGCGCGTATGGACCGCATGCGTGCCCCAGAGCAGGCCGAGCCGGCGCGCCGTATCGATCTTGGGCGTGAGCACCAGGATCGGCACCGACGGGCGCTCGCGCGCGATTCGCCGCGCGGTCGAGCCGGAGCTGGTGAAGCAGGTGATGCCCGAGGCGGAGACGGTGCGCGCGATGTTCTTCGCGGCTTCGGCCAGCGCGTCGGCGGTGGTGGGGTCCGGCCGGGTCACGGTGAAGTGGACGCGGTCGCCATGCGCGGGATCGCGCTCCACCGCATCGGCGATCGAGTTCATCATCGCCACCGATTCGACCGGCCATTTGCCCGCGGCGCTCTCGGCCGAGAGCATGATCGCGTCGGCGCCGTCATAGACCGCGGTGGCGACGTCGGAGACTTCGGCGCGCGTCGGCGACGGGCTCTCGATCATCGATTCGAGCATCTGGGTGGCGACGATCACCGGGCGGCCCATGCGGCGCGCGGTCTCGACGATGCGCTTCTGGAGCGGCGGCACGCTCTGCGGCGGCAGTTCCACGCCCAGGTCGCCGCGCGCGACCATCACGCCATCGCACTGCTCGACGATCTCGTCGAGGCGCGCGATCGCGCTCGGCTTCTCGATCTTGGCGAGCAGGGCCGCCTTGCCGCCGATCAGGCGGCGGGCTTCCATCAGGTCCTCGGGGCGCTGGACGAAGCTGAGCGCGATCCAGTCGGCGCCCTGCTCCACCGCGAAGGCGAGGTCGCTGCGGTCCTTCTCGGTGAGCGCGGCGAGCGGCAGCACCATGTCGGGCACGTTCAGGCCCTTGTTGTTCGACAGCGCCCCGCCGACCTCGACGATCGTGGTCAGGCGATCCGGCGCGACCGAGACGACGCGCAGCACCAGCTTGCCGTCGTCGAGCAGCAGGCGGGCATTCTCGTGCGCCGCCTCGAAGATCTCGCGGTGCGGCAGCTCGACGCGCGTGGCGTCGCCGGGCGTTTTGTCGCGGTCGAGGATGAACTCGTGGCCGGTGACCAGCTGGACCTTGCCATCGGCGAACTTGCCGACGCGCAGCTTCGGGCCCTGCAGGTCCGCCAGGATCGTGGTCGGGCGGCCATATTTCTGCTCGAGCCCGCGGATCGCCGCGAACAGCGGCACCTTCGATGCCTGGTCGCCATGGCTCATGTTGATCCGGAACGCATCGGCGCCCGCCTCGAACAGCTTGGCGATCATCTCGGGCGTCGCGCTGGCGGGGCCGAGCGTGGCGAGGATGCGAACCTTGCGCGTGCGGGGGCTGATTGCCTTTGTCATCGTTGTCATATCCTCGGCTTGTGCCTCGGTGCCTCTAGCCTCATATCCCGGAGGATCAACCGTGGAGGTGCGATAAATGGACGAACTCGACCAGCTGGACGACGCCGTGGCGGCCAAGGCGTTCCGCAGCGTCGTCCGCCATCTCCGCCATCGCACCGATGCGCAGAACATCGATCTGATGGGCCTGGCGGGCTTCTGCCGCAACTGCCTGGCCGACTGGATCGTCGAGGCCGACCCGTCGATCGCCCGGGACGATGCGCGCCGCATCGTCTACGGCATGCCCTTCGCGGAGTGGAAGGCGCGCCACCAGGGCGAAGCCACGCCCGAGCAGGTCGCCCGGATGGAAGCGAGCCTGCAGCGCAACGCCGCGCTGGACGAGGCGCTGGACGAGAGCTTCCCGGCTAGCGACCCGCCTTCGATGACCGAGCCGGGGCGCTGATCGCCGGCCGGGCCGGGTTGGCGGCCGGCGCCGGGAGCTTCCACTTCATCGCCTTGGCCACCGCGGCGCGCCAGATGTCATAGCCCGCGCGGGTCATGTGCAGGCCGTCCTCGCGATAAAGCTCGGGGCGGGGCTTGCCGTCGGGACCCAGCATCGCGGAGAAGATGTCGACATAGCCGAGCCGCCGGTCGGTCGCGACATAGTTGTGCACCAGCGCGTTGGCCGCGCGGATCCCGTCGATCAGCCGCCAGCGCGACGGGCTGGGCTTGATCGCGACGAACAGGACGCGGGTGCCGGGAAGGCGGAAATGCACCTTGGTCACCAGCGCCTCGAAATCGGAGAGCACTTCCTCGGGCGTGTGCCCGGCCTCCAGGTCGTTGTCGCCGGCATAGAAGACGATGGTCTTCGGCGCATGGGGCACCACGATCCGGTCGAAATAGCGGACGCTGTCGGGAATGGTGGAACCGCCAAAGCCCCGGTTGACGACATTGTGGCCGGGGAAATCGCGCGCGAGATCGGTCCACATGCGGATGCTCGAGCTGCCGAGGAACAGCACCCCGCCCCTTGCCGGCCTGGCCGCGGCATCACGGGCCTCGAACGCGGCGATCTCCGCGGCGAAGGGCTGCTTGTCGGCCGGGGCCGGCGCGGGGCGGGGCGGCACGCGCATGGTCGGCGGCAGCTGCACCGGGGCGACCGGCCTGGCCGGCGCCGGGACAACGGCCGCGGGCCGGTTCTGGGCCGGGGCGGTGGCGGGCAGCAGGGCGAGCGCGACGGCAGCGGAAAGCGCGATTCGGCGGAGAAAGGGCATGGCCGGCAGATAGCGGGACCGGCCGCAAGGGGCAATCGACCGGGACGGGCGGCGCGTTGGGGGTTGAGCAGGGCGGCGGGCTCCGATAATCGCGCCGCTTTCCCGACTCTATTCTCCAGGAGCTTCCACCTTGTCCGATTCGATTTCCGCCGAACAGCTGCGCCTCCTCATCGAGCGGATCGAGCGGCTCGAGGAAGAGAAGAAGGGCATCGCCGACGACATCAAGGACGTCTACGCCGAAGCCAAGTCGACCGGCTTCGACGTGAAGACGATGCGCTCGATCGTCCGCCTGCGGAAGATGGAGAAGCATCACCGCGACGAGGCGGAGATGCTGCTCGAGACCTACAAGCAGGCGCTGGGCATCTGAACCGCTACGCCGTCCCCCGGGGCGGCCCCGGACCCGATCCGGAGCCGCCATGGGGGACGAAACGGGGCGGCCATTGCCCATCGCCCTGTGCCTGGCCTAAAGCCGCGCGACCAGTTTCATACGAGAGCGCAATGGCAGGCCATTCCAAATTCAAGAACATCATGCACCGCAAGGGCGCGCAGGATAAGAAGCGCTCGAGCATGTTCTCCAAGCTCAGCCGCGAAATCACCGTCGCCGCGAAGATGGGCTTGCCCGATCCCGACATGAACCCGCGCCTGCGCGCCGCGATCGCCGCGGCCAAGGCGCAGTCGATGCCCAAGGACAATATCCAGCGCTCGATCGACAAGGCGAGCAAGGGCGACGGCGAGAATTACGAAGAGATCCGCTACGAGGGCTTCGGCCCGGGCGGCGTCTCGCTGATCATCGAGGCGCTGACCGACAATCGCAACCGCACCGCCACCAATGTGCGCACCGCGGTATCGAAGAATGGCGGCAATCTCGGCACCGCCGGCTCGGTGAGCCACGGTTTCGACCGGATGGGCCTGATCAACTATCCCGCCAAGGCCGGCGACGCCGAGAAGGTGTTCGAAGCCGCGCTCGAGGCAGGGGCCGAGGACGTGGCCAGCTCCGAGGAAGGTCATGAGATCTGGACCGCGCAGGACGCGCTCCACGAAGTCGCCCGCGCCCTGGAGCCGGTCCTCGGCGAGGCCGAGGGCGCCAAGCTCGCCTGGCGGCCCCAGACGATGGTCGATGTCGGCGAGGAGGATGCGGCCAAGCTGTTCAAGCTGATCGACGCGCTCGACGACGACGACGATGTCCAGACGGTGTGGGGCAATTACGAAGTCTCGGACGAAGTGATGGAGAAGCTGGGCTGAGATTGATTCACGCGAAGCCGCGAAGCCGCGAAGACGATCGGTTCGCGCGGAAGCGCGGAGGCGCGGAGCGCACTTGCCGCGCCCGCGGCCCCGAGGTCCGCGGCGGTGCCGCGCAGAGGGAGCGCCGGGCTATTCCGCCGCTTCGCGCGAACCACTCTCTTGCTTCTTCGCGCCTTCGCGCCTTCGCGTGCAGAATCCGATGATCATCCTCGGCCTCGATCCCGGCCTCGGCACCACCGGCTGGGGGCTGATCCGCGCCGAGGGCAATCGCCTGTCGCACCTCGCCAACGGGCGGTTGAAGACGGATACCCAGGCGCCGCTCCCGCGCCGGCTCGCGCATCTCGACGCCATGCTCGCCGCGCTGATCGCCGATCACGGGCCGGAGGCGGCGGCGGTGGAAGAGGTGTTCGTCAATTCCAATGCCCAGTCGACGCTCAAGCTCGGGCAGGCGCGCGGGGTGGTGCTGTGCGCCGCCGCGCGCACCGGCATCGATGTCGGCGAATACAAGCCGAGCACGGTCAAGAAATCGGTCGTCGGCGTCGGCAATGCCGACAAGGCGCAGGTCCATGCGATGGTGCAGGTGCTGCTGCCCGGGGTGAAGATCGCCGGGGCCGACGCGGCCGACGCGCTCGCCGTCGCCATCTGCCACGCCCACCATCTGGCGAGCGCGCGCTTCGGGCTGCGCTAGGCGGCCAGCGCCGGGGCCGGTCCGTCCTCATCGTCATTGGAGGGGCGCGCCACCGGCCGCGCCCGCCGCGCCCGCTTCGCGCGCCGGCCCGTCGGCAGCCGCGCGGCGATCCAGTGCCGCACCGCGCCGAAGCGCAGCGTCGATGCCGCCATCGCCGCCACCAGGATCGTGTCGACCAGCGTGCCGACCTCGAACATCGTGATCCAGCCGGCGATCTCAGGCAGCGCCATGGCAAAGAGGCGAAGGCCTTCCTCCTCGAGGAACCAGAAGCAGAGCAGGCCGATCGCGCCGAGGATCATCCAGGCGATCACCGCCCCGCGCCGGATCCGTGCCAGCCGTGCCGCGGGCCATTCGACGAGGGCGCGGCGCATCAGGCCCCCGGCCGGCGTGTCGCCGGCGAGCAGCAGCGCGAGCCATAGTCCCAGAAGCGCGGCGATCACTTGGTTCCCCCGGATGTCCTCGCCCCGCAGGTGGGAAGGCGGCGATCGTTCCGCCAGGGGCTATCCGAAGATCGCCGCGGCCGCGGCGCCATCGAATGCGTTGCGCTTCGGCGCCCGCGCGCCGCGCAGGCCGTTGATCACGCCGATCGTCAGCACCGCGTTGATGACGAGGCCCATGATGTTGAGCGTGGCGAGCTTGCCGAGGAATTCGAGCACGAGCAGGAACGCCGCGACGCTGCCCCATGCCAGCCCGCGCCCCGCGCGCAGGCGGAAGCCCGCGCCCGTGAAGAGCACCGTCTCGGCCGCGGCGACGCCGAGCACCATCGTCGCCGCCGGCGCGCCGGGCGTCCCCAGGTACCAGCCCACGACCAGCAGCCCGAAGGCGCTCAGCGCCCCCGCGACGAAACCGGCATGGCCGCCCAGCTGCGCGGCGCCCAGCGCGCCGTCCTCCGTGGTCAGGTCCACCTTCCAGAACGCCATCTCGATTTCCCCCCTTTTTGCCCCGGCGGCACAGTGGCACGGCGCGGCCAGGCCTCGATGCCGGGCGGGGATGCGGTGATTTCGCTTCCCTATCCCCGCTTGTTCCGCTTATGTACCGGGCATGCGCGCGCGCCTCCTCCCCTGCTCCGCCTGCCCGCCATTCGCCGGATGCTGCGCGCGGCGGGGAAATCGGGGGCCGCGTGGCCTAGGCTTCGTAACCTTCCGCGCGGAGGATCGGCGATGATCGCGCACCTCAAGGGCCGGCTGGAAGCGACGGGGCTCGACCATGTCGTGATCGACGTGAACGGCGTCGGCTATCTCGCCGGTGCCTCGGGCCGGACGATCACCGCGCTGGGCGCCACCGGCGGGCTGGTCACCCTCCACACCGAGATGCTGGTGAGCGAGGATTCGATCCGGCTGATGGGCTTCGCCACCGCGAGCGAGCGCGACTGGTTCCGCCTGCTCACCAGCGTGCAGGGCGTCGGCGCCAAGGTGGCGCTGGCCATTCTTTCGATCCTGTCGCCCGAGGAAGTGCAGACCGCGGTGGCGCGCGCCGATTCGGCGATGATCGCGCGGGCGAACGGTGTGGGGCCCAAGCTCGCCCAGCGCATCGTCAACGAGCTCAAGGACAAGGCCGGCGGCGTGGCGCTCGGCGGCGGTGGCGGTCCGGGCGCCGCGGCTGCGGGCGGCGCGGCGCAGGACGCGATCTCGGCGATGCTCAACCTGGGCTTCAAGCCGGCCGAGGCGAGCGCCGCGGTCCATGCCGCTGCGGACGAGCTGGGTGCCGGCGCGACGCTGGATGCGCTGGTGCGGCTGGCGCTGCGCAAGGCGGCGAAGTGACGGTGCGCACCGCCGCCTGCCGCTGCGGCCAGCTCCGTGCCGAATGTGTGGGCGAGCCGGTGCGTATCTCGGTCTGCCACTGTCTCAACTGCAAGCAGCGCAGCGGATCGGCCTTCGCGGTGCAGGCGCGCTTTCCGGTGGGGCAGGTGACGATCACCGGCCGGTCGACCGAATGGATCGCGGCGTCGGAGAGTGGCGGGCTGCCGGCCAGCTTTCACTTCTGCCCGATCTGCGGCGGCAATGTCTGGTACAGCGGCGGCGGCATCCCCGACGCGATCGCGATTCCGGTGGGCGCCTTTGCCGATCCCGCCTTCCCCGCGCCCACCGTCTCGGTGTGGGAGGAGCGCCAATGCGCCTGGGTAGAGATCACCGGCGCGGTGGAACGTCATGGCTGACTGCCCGGCGCTCCCGGCGCAGCGGCGTTACCAGCGGCCTGCCGGCGAAATGCGCATCGAGATTGGCGAGCACCAGGTCGCGCATCGCGGTACGGGCTTCCTCGGTCGCGCTGCCCTGATGGGGGGCGAGCACCACCTGGTCCATCGCGCGCAGCGCCTGGGGCACGTATGGCTCCTCGGCGAAGACGTCGAGCCCGGCGCCGGCGATGCGGCCCGCGGCCAGCGCGGCGACCAGCGCGTCCTGGTCGACCAGGCTGCCGCGGGCGATGTTGATCAGCACGCCGCCGGGGCCCAGCCGGTCGAGCACCGCGGCATCGACGATGCGCTGCGTTCCGGGCCCGCCGGTCGCGGCGAGGATCAGCACGTCGCTCGCTTCCGCCAGCACGGCGATATCGGGCACGAAGCGCCACGGCACCGGCTTTTCGGCGCGTGCGCCGTAGAGCAGCTCCCGGGCAAAGGGCGCGGCCCGCAGCGCGATCGCATGCCCGATCCGGCCGAGCCCGAAGATCCCGATGCGGCACCCGCTTGCCCGCCGGCCGAGCGGAGCGGTCCAGCCGCCTGCCCGCACCAGCGCGTCGTTCGCCGCGATGCGCCGCTGCACCGCCAGCATCAGCGCGATCGCCTGGTCGGCGACATCCTCGGTCAGGACGCCTGCCGTGGTAGTGATGCGGATGCCGCGGGCGTCGAGCGCGTCGAGATCGACTCGGTCATGGCCGACGCCGTGAATCGCGACGATCTCCAGCGCGGGGAGGCGGGCGAGCAGCGCGGCATCGATCTTCGCCATGCCGCCGCCCACCACCGCGCGGACGCCCGGCGGCGGATCGCCCTCGTGCAGGGTGAAGCGTTCGGCAAGCGCCGCGCGCAGCGGCGCGGAAATGGGCGTTGCGAGCAGCAGGTCCGGGCGCGCCATGTGCCCGGTCTAGCCGCGTCGCTGCGAGAGGAATAGGGCGGGGCCATGGAAATCGAAGTCAGCGCCGAGGCCAAGGACAAGTCGCTCAACCGGAACGTGGCGATCACGGTGGTGGTGCTGTCCGTGTTCATGGGGGTGTGCGGGATCAAGGACGGCAACATCGTCCAGGCGATGCAGCAGGCCCAGTCCGATTCGGTCGACAAATGGAACCAGTATCAGGCGGCCAAGACCAAGCTGCACGTCGCCGAGGCGAGTCGCCTTCAGATCGCCCTGCTGGCCGATCCGCAGCGCGCGGCGCCGGTGCTCGCCGGGCTCGACCGCGACATTGCGAAATACAAGGCGGAGGCGCCGGGTCTGGCCGCCGATGCGAAGGCGCGGAGCGATCTCTACGATGCGCTGAACGTGCATGACGACCAGTTCGACGCGAGCGACGCATCGGTCGCCACCGCCATCTCGGTCGCCGCCGTCGCCGCGCTGGTGGAGAGCGGCTGGCTGCTCTGGGTGGCCTGGGGCTTCGGCGCCTTTGGGCTGTTCATGGGGCTGTGCGGGTTCCTGGGCTGGAGCTTCCACCCGGCGCTGCTGAGCGGGTTGCTGGGATGAGCAAGGTCGATCATCCCTTCGTCCCCGGCTGGCAGGGCATGGCTGGCTGGACCGCTCCCGGCGAGCCGCCTTCGCCGTTCCTGTCGTTCGAGGCGGGCGACCTGGGCGCACCCTTCCGCATCACGCATGGGCGCGACATGATGTTCGATCACGGCGAGCTCGTGCAGGACTATAATTTCCTCGATTATTTCTTTGGCGACCCTGCCGCGCCGGTGCGCGCGCGGCATTACCTGGGCGAGCGCAGCGTGGCCGCCTATCTTCCCGGCTTGCCGGAGGATGCGAACCTGGCGCAGGCGCGTGCAGCTTTCCCTGAAGATGTCCTGCGCTATCTCCAGCGGCGCTTCAATGCGGTCGAGGTGTTGACCGGCGAGGGATATTGCGAGCTTTGGGCGTCAGCATGACCGATTCCGATCGCCTCCTCTCCTCCGCCCGCCGCATCGACGATGTCGACGCCGCGCTGCGCCCCAAGAGCCTGGACGAGTTTGTCGGCCAGCGGGCGGCGCGCGAGAATCTGCGCGTGTTCATCGATGCGGCCCGATCGCGCGGCGAGGCGCTGGATCATGTGCTGTTCTTCGGCCCGCCGGGGCTGGGCAAGACCACGCTCGCCCAGATCATCGCGCGCGAGATGGGCGTGGGGTTCCGCGCCACTTCGGGCCCGGTGATCGCCAAGTCCGGCGATCTCGCCGCGCTGCTCACCAATCTCGAGGATGGCGACGTGCTGTTCATCGACGAGATCCACCGGCTGAATCCCGCGGTCGAGGAAGTACTCTATCCGGCAATGGAGGACCGCGCGCTGGATCTCATGATCGGCGAGGGGCCGTCGGCGCGCAGCGTGCGGATCGATCTGCCGCGCTTCACCCTGGTCGGCGCCACCACGCGCCAGGGGCTGCTCACCCAGCCGCTGCGCGACCGGTTCGGCATTCCGGTGCGCCTCAATTTCTATGCGGTGGACGAGCTGGAGCGCGTCGTCGCCCGCGCCGCCCGCCTGCTCGACCTGCATGTCGCGCCCGATGGCGCGCACGAGATCGCGCGGCGCGCGCGCGGCACGCCGCGCATCGCCGGGCGGCTGCTGCGGCGAGTGCGCGACTTCGCCAATGTGCTGGGCGAGGAGACGGTTCATGCCCGGGTGGCGGACCAGTCGCTCACCCGGCTCGAGGTCGATGCACTGGGGCTCGACGCGATGGACCGGCGCTACCTCACCATGATCGCCGACATCTACAAGGGCGGCCCGGTGGGGGTGGAAACGCTGGCGGCGGGGCTTTCGGAGCCGCGCGACACGATCGAGGAAGTGATCGAGCCCTATCTGATCCAGATCGGGATGATCGCGCGCACGGCGCGGGGACGCTGCCTCAACGCGGCGGGATGGAAGCATCTGGGGCTCACGCCTCCGTCCACCGCGCAGGAAGGGCTGTTCGACTGAGGCAAGGGGTTCCCCCGGCGGAATCGCTGGGTTAGGTGGCCGGCCATGGACGCATGCTTTGCCCCTGGCCGCTTCGCGGGTCTCGAGCATCACTTCGTCCTGCGTGTCTATTTCGAGGACACCGATCTGAGCGGGGTGGTCTATCACGCCAACTATCTCAGGTTCATGGAGCGGGCCCGCTCGGATATGCTGGCGCTTGCCGGCATCGATCAGCGTGCGGCGCACGAAGCGGGCGAGGGCGCCTATGCGCTGCGCGAGGCGAACATCCGTTACCGGGCGCCGGCGCGCCTGGGCGACGAACTGGTGGTGGTCAGCCGGCTGGTCCGGTTGCGCCCCGCCGCAGTGGACATTCATCAACGAGTCATGCGCGACGTTACCATAGTGGCCGAAGCGGAGATCGAGGCGGTGTTCGTCGCCCCGTCCGGCCGTCCGCGCCGCCAGCCGGCGGCGTGGATGGAACGTTTCACACCGCTGCTCTTCAAGGGGACCTGAACCGATCATGGAATTCATCAGCACCGACGCCGCCACCATGTCGCCGATCGGCCTGTTCCTGCAGGCGGACTGGGTGGTGCGCGCCGTGATGCTCGGCCTGCTGCTCGCCTCGCTCTGGACCTGGGCGATCATCCTGTCGTTCGGCTTCAAGGTCGGCGCGGTGAAGAAGGCGATCGACCGGTTCGAGGCGGAATATCGCGAAGCCGACGACATCGACGAGTTCCATCGCCGCGCCGCCGGCCGCGACCAGCCGATCTCCCGCGTCTTCGCCGCCGGCGTCACCGAATGGCGCCGCTCGACCAGCGGCAAGGCGATCGACCGCGAGGGCACGCGCGAGCGCCTGGCCACCGCGATGGGCGCCACGATCGCGCAGGAGGTCGACAAGCTTGCCGATCGCCTCAACTTCCTCGCCACGGTCGGCTCGGTCGCGCCGTTCGTCGGCCTGTTCGGCACGGTCTGGGGCATCATGCGCAGCTTCACCGGCATCGCCAAGGAGCAGAGCTCGTCGCTCGCCGTGGTGGCGCCGGGCATCGCCGAGGCGCTCTTCGCGACGGCGATCGGCCTGTTCGCCGCCATTCCCGCGGTGATCGCCTATAATCGCTATTCGCACGGCGTGAACCGGGTGGAGGCCCGGCTCAACCGCTTCGCCGACGGCTTCCACGCGACGCTGAGCCGCCGCCTGGAGATGGAGGCCTGAGGCGATGGCGATGCACCTTCCCTCGAACAAGGGCCGCGGCCGCCGCCAGCCCATGGCGGAGATCAACGTCACGCCGCTGGTCGACGTGATGCTGGTGCTGCTGATCATCTTCATGGTCACGGCGCCGCTGCTCACCGCCGGCGTGCCGGTGAACCTGCCCGAGAGCCGCGCCAAGGCGCTCGACCAGGATCAGAAGCCGGTCCAGATCGCGATCGACGACAAGGGCCAGATCTTCGTCGACAACGAGCTGACTTCGGATGCCGCCCTGCCCGGCCGGCTCGCGGCGATCGCCGGCCGCGCGCCGGGGCCGGACGGCAAGCCGGCGGCGGTGTTCCTGCGCGCCGATCAGGGCCTGGGCTATGGCAAGGTCATGAAAGTGATGGGCGAGCTCAACCATGCCGGGCTCAACCGCGTCTCGCTGATCACCGACGCGAGCGCGAAGCCGTGATGGACAGGGCCGAGGGAGCAGGGCTGACGGTTGCGGTGCTGGGGCATGTCGCGCTCTTCGGCATCCTGTCGGTCGGCTTCCTCGCCACCCCCAATCCCCTGAAGCTCAAGCCCGTGCCGATCGAAGTCGCGCTGGTCGATCAGGTCGCGCTGGAGAGCACGTCGCCCAATCCGACCAGCGAGGCGCCGGCCCCCAAGCTCGCGCCGGTGGAAGCGCCGATCGAGCCGGACAGCGCGCCGCCCGAGCCGGCGCCCAATCCGCAGCCGATCGCCAAGCCGCAGCCGGCGCCGCCCAAGCCGGTGCCCGCGCCCGATGCAGTGAAGCCCGCGCCGAAGACGCCGCCCAAGGCCGCCCCGGCCCAGGCGCCCGCGCGTCCTCCCGCCCGGCGCCCGGTCGCGCCGACCGGGCGGCTCGACGGCCTGCTCAACGGCATCAACGACAAGCCGAGCAAGAGCGCATCGGTCGCGCCGCCGGCCGCGACCGCGGGGCCCGAGGTCAGGGCCGCGCTCAGCGCCGCCATCATCCGCCAGATCCGCCCGCACTGGGCTCCGCCCAGCGGCGCCGATTCGGACAAGCTGCGCACCAAGGTGACCGTCAGGCTCAACCAGGACGGCACGCTCGCCAGCGAGCCGCAAGTGACGCAGACCGGCATCACCGACAGCAACCGCGCCCAGGCCGATCTCGCCAAGGATCGCGCGATCCGCGCGGTAAAGCTCGCCGCTCCCTTCAAGCTGCCCGCGCAATTCTATGATGCGTGGAAAGTCATAGCCCCGGTTTTGTACGAGGACCTGTGAAGATGAAATTTGCCCATCTGACGATCGCGGCCCTGCTGGCGAGCACTGCCGCCACCGTCGCGCAGGCGCAGGACGTGCCGGCGCCCGCGCCGCAGCAACAGGCGCAGCCGCAGCCCCAGGACCAGCCGCTCAGCGTCGACGTGACCAACACCGCCGCCAAGGACCTCGTCATCGCGATTCCGGCGATGCCCACCTCGGAGAGCGTTTCCACTCCGGCCGGCCCGACCGACCAGCTCGGCGCCAAGCTCGCCCAGGTGGTGGAAGACGATCTGCGCAACACCGGCCTGTTCAAGACGCGCGGCCCCTCGGCCAGCCGCGGCATCGCCTATAGCGAAGTGACCGCGCCCAATTACGGCAGCTGGAACGGCAACCAGGCGATCATCCAGGGCTATGTCCGCGCCAACGCCAATGGCTCGCTCACCGTGGGTTGCTATCTCTACGACGTGCTGCTGCAGAGCGAGCTGGTCCGCCAGGGCTTCGTCGTCTCGCCGGCCGACTGGCGCCGCGCCGCGCACAAATGTGCCGACGCCGTCTATTCGAAGCTCACCGGTGAGGGGCCGTATTTCGACAGCCAGGTGGTCTATGTCGCGGAGACCGGCCCCAAGAACAGGCGCCGCAAGCAGCTGGCGATCATGGACCAGGACGGCGCCAACCACCGCTTCCTGACCAACGGCCAGTCGATCGTGCTCACGCCGCGCATGAGCCCGAAGCAGAACGCGATCGTCTATATGAGCTACACGCAGCGCAAGCCGGCCATCTATGTCTACGACATGGGGACGCGCGAGAACCGCCTGCTCGTCTCCAATGTCAGCCTCAGCTTCGCGCCGCGCTTCTCGCCCGACGGTCGCCAGGTGCTGTTCTCGATGGCGCAGGCCGGCAATACCGATATCTACCGCATCGCATCGGCCGGCGGCGAGCCGCAGCGGCTCACCAATTCGCCGGGCATCGACACCGGCGGCAGCTATTCGCCCGACGGCTCGAAGATCGTGTTCGAGAGCGATCGCAGCGGCACGCAGCAGCTCTATGTGATGAACGCCGACGGCTCGAACCAGCACCGGATCAGCTTTGGCGGCGGGCGCTATGCCACGCCGGTGTGGAGCCCGCGCGGCGATCTGATCGCCTTCACCCGCACCGGTGGCGGCGCGTTCCGGATCGGCGTGATGAATCCGGGCGGCGGCGGCGAGAAGCTGCTCACCAACAGCTGGGGTGACGAGGCGCCGAGCTGGTCGCCCAACGGCCGGGTGCTGATGTTCTTCCGCTCGGCCCAGGGCTCGGGCCGCCCGGACCTGTGGTCGGTGGACCTCACCGGCACCAATGCGCGGCGGATTCCCACGCCGCTCGACGGGTCGGATCCCAGTTGGGGACCGATTCGTCCCTGAAACGTAACGGCATTCGTGCTAAGGCCCTGGCAAGCGGACCGGGTGCGCTGAGAAAAGGAGAAAAGACCATGTCCAAGATCACGACCGGCCTGGTGCTCGGCATCGCGCTGCTCGCCACTGCGGGCTGCGCCAAGAAGCGCGACGCGACCACGATTCCGCCCGCGCCGTCGGAAACCGGCCCGGTCAATCCGGGCGAGGGCGACAGCGACACGGTCGCGGCACCGATCAACGAGCAGTTCCGCCGCGAAGTGTCGAGCGACACCGTGCATTTCGCGTTCGACCAGTATGACATCGATCCCGAGGCGCGCGCGATCCTGGACAGCCAGGCGCAGTGGCTGACGAGCCATCCCAACACCCGGATCACGATCGAGGGGCATTGCGACGAGCGCGGCACTCGCGAATACAATCTCGCGCTGGGCGATCGTCGCGCCAATGCCGCCAAGAACTATCTTGCCTCGCGCGGCATCTCGCCGGCGCGGATCACCACGATCAGCTATGGCAAGGAGCGCCCGATCGCGCTGGGCTCGGACGATGCCAGCTGGGCGCAGAACCGCCGCGCGGTGACGATCGTCATCAGCTAAGGCGTTTCGTTCGCCGCGAAACGGGCCGCCGGGGGAAACTCCGGCGGCCCTTTCGTGCCCAGGGTGGGGCCGCATATTCCTTCAACCGTCATCCGCGCCTTCGCGGGGATGACGCAAGCAGGTTCAATGGCTTGTCCAGCTTCTCGCCCCAGGTTGAGAACCCAAGCAAGTCCTTGAAACTACGCCCGTCATCCCCGCGCAGGCGGGGATCTAGGGTAGTAGGGGACGATCGAAGCGATCACGCGGGTGCTGGCCGGAAACGGCAAAGCTAGCCTCGCCGTCCTTGCTCTTGGCCCTGGATCCCCGCCTGCGCGGGGATGACAGTTGAAGGGATGCGGGGGTGACGCTGGAGAAGATGAGTCTCCAACCTAGCGCGGGTCCGTGCGCGGCAGCGCCAGGGCCGGGCCCTCGCCCTTGGCGAAATAGTCGAGCCGGATCACCTTGCCCGCGGCATCGCGGACCGGAGTGAAATAGCTGATCTCGTCGGGCAGGAAGCGGATATCGCCCCGCGCGTCGAGCATGACCGGGATCGCCGCGCGCCCGGCACGGGCGATGGTGAGCCGGCCCCCGGCAATCGCGAGCGTGCGCATCGTCGCGGGATCGCTGCCATAGACCCCGGGCAGCGCGGCCGCTTCCGGGGGCAATGCCCGTTCGGAAAGCGGCAGCGGATAGGGCTTGCCCAGGGCGATCGCCGCCATACGCCGCGCCAGCGTCTGCGCGTCGAACATGTCGTTGTTGGCGAGCACGACGATCACCGTGTCCGACGCCGGGAGATAGAGCAGCGCGGATGCGAAGCCGTCGATCTGGCCGGTGTGCCCGATCGCCGTCTGCCCGCGGACCTGCCAGACATAGAGGCCCAGCCCGTAACGCTCCTGCAGCGGCACGCCGGCAAGCGCGGGCTGCGCCATCTGGGCGAAGCCGGCCGCGCTCACCACCCGGCCATGCGCCAGCGCCCGCATCCAGCGCATCAGGTCCGCCGCCGACGATCGCAGCGATCCCGCGGTCTTGGGAAGCGACATGTTGAACGCCGCGGCGTTGCGGAGCTGCCCATCGGCCAGCGTGTATCCCGCCACGCGCCGCGCCACGATCGCGTCCCGGCGGTCATAGGCGGTGTCGGTGAGCCCCAGCGGCGCGAACAGGCGGGTGCGCATCGCCTCGTCCCAGGATTGGCCGGTCACCTTCTCGATCACCGCGCCCAGCAGCATATAGCCCGAATTGGAATAGCGCTGCTCGGTGCCCGGGGCGAAGCGCAGCGGCCGTGCCGCGATCCGCGCGACCTGCTGCGCCAGCGGGACCTCGCCCGGGCCGAAGGGCGGCTGCGGCGTGGCGTCGGTCTCCGCGATCCCGGCGGTGTGGCTCAGCAGCTGGCGCAGCGTGATGCGCGGATCGAGCGGCAGCCCGGGCAGGTAGCGGGCCGCCGGCGCGTCCAGCGCCACCTCGCCGCGCTCGGCCATCTGCACGATCAGCGCGGCGGTGAAGCTCTTGGTGATCGAGGCGATCCGGAAGATCTGGTCCGGCGCCATCGGCACGCCGAGCTCGGCCTCGGCCATGCCCCGCGTCCGCCGGTAGAGGATCGTGTCGCCGCGCGCGATCAGGACGGTGGCGCCCGAGCCGCCGGAGGGGACGGCGGCGGCCAGCGCCGCATCCGCCTCGTCCGCGATCGCCGCGGCGGCGACGGGCCGTGCCAAGGCCGGCGCGGCCGGAAGCAGCGGGGCCAGGCAGAGGGCAAGCAGGAGCGGTCGCATCGATTTCCCCCCGGATCGAGATCGGCCGATCGTCGCCCAGCCCGAATGAGCCCCAGCTGAACGGCCAGCGATTCCGCCTTGCGGCCCCTTTCGAATCGATATAAATAAGATATCATAATTTCTGGAGGTAATGATGACCGACGTTCGGAGCGCCACCCCGGCACTGCGCCAGAGCAGCGAGAAGACCGCGATCACGATGAGCGGCTATGGCATGCTCCTCGTGCTGCTGGTCGCGCTGGCCGCCACGGTGGGCGCGCTCACCCAGATCGACCGGATGGCGGACTGGATCGTGATTTCCTGGCTGCTCGCCTCGATCCTGATCGAGCTGTTCGTGCTTTGCGGCTTCTATCTGCTCCAGCCCAACCAGGCGGCGGTGATCACGCTGTTCGGCGATTATCGGGGCACTGACCGCACTACGGGCCTGCGCTGGACCTGGCCGTGGATGAGCAAGAAGAAGGTCTCGGTGCGCGCCAACAACATCATTTCCGAGCGGATCAAGGTGAACGATCTGCGCGGCAATCCGATCGAGATGGCGGCGCAGGTGGTGTGGCGCGTGACCGACACCGCGCAGGCGCTGTTCGACGTCGACGACTATAAGGCGTTCGTGAACGTCCAGATCGAGGCGGCGGTGCGCACGATCGGCTCGCGCTATCCCTATGACGATTTCGAGCATCAGGAAGTCACGCTGCGCGGCAATCACGACCAGGTCGGCTCGGAGCTGCGCGAGGAACTGATCGCCCGGCTGCGCGTCGCCGGCATCACTGTCGACGAATGCGGCTTCACCCACCTGGCCTATGCGCAGGAGATCGCCGGCGCGATGCTCCGCCGTCAGCAGGCCCAGGCCGTGGTCGCCGCCCGCCAGACTTTGGTCGAGGGCGCGGTCGGCATGGTCGAGATGGCGCTCGCCCAGCTCTCCGCCAAGCAGGTGGTCGATCTCGACGACGAGCGCCGTGCCGCGATGGTCTCGAACCTGATGGTGGTGCTGTGCGGCGAGCGTGACACCCAGCCGGTGGTCAACACGGGCTCGCTCTATCAGTGATGCGCAAGGCGTAGCCCGTGTCCCAGTCGCCGCAGAAGAAGGCCTTTCCGCTGCGCCTCGATCCCGCCCTGCATGCGGCGATCGAGCGCTCGGCGGCGAGCGACCTGAGGAGCGTCAATGCCCAGGTCGAGTGCCTGTTGCGCGAGGCGCTGGCGCAGCGCGGGGTGAAGCTGGCGGAGCCGGTGCGCCCCAAGCGTGGGCGCCCGCCCAAGGCGAAGGAAGGCGGGGAATGACGAGTCCGGGCTCGCCCGGGGTACGATTCCCGTCGAAGACTGGAGGAGAAAGCAGATGTTCCTTGCCACGCACGTCCGCCGCGAGCGGCTGCCCTTCATCCTCGCGCTCGCCGGCGCCGCGATGGCGCTGCTCCAATGATGGGCAAGCTTTTCCGCGACGCCATGCGCGTCCGCCCGGGCTATTGGTTCCGGCCCAAGCGCTTCGGCTTCGGCGCGACGCCCGTCACCTGGCAGGGTTGGGCGACGACCCTGGCCTTCGGTGCCGCCGCCGGGCTGATCGTCAATTTCGCCGCGCACCGGGAGCGGTTGTGGCTGGTGCTGCTGGTGCCGCTGGTCGCGGTCTTCCTCTGGCTGGTCGCCGTCAAGACCGACGGCGACTGGCGCTTCCGCTGGGGAAATGACGATTAGCCCAGCGCCTCGTCGAGCAGCCGGGCGAGGCGCAGGCCGCCCTTGATCACCTGGGTCCGCGCTTCGGGCACCCATTTCTCGATCATCGCCTCGCTGATCGCGACGCGGCCGGTGATCGGCTTGCAGGCATCGCCGCCATTCAGGTCGGCATAGACGGTCCTGGCCAGCTCCCAGCTGTCCTTGCCCCAGTCCTGGACGGTGCCGCCGCCCAGCGCGGCGCGGTCCTTGCGGCTATAGGTGCGCACGATGTCGGGGCCCGAGGTGATCGCGCGCTCGGCGAGCAGCCCGTCCCACACCGAGTGGAGGTTCAGCCGGTCGGTGGTATAGATGCCATAGCTCACCATCGCCTTGTTGCCGCCGGCATCATGGTCGTGCTCGGCACCGTGGAGCGGCTGGCCGATATCGCCGACGAAATGGACGAGGAAGAGCAATGCCTTCACCCGCTCGACCTGCGGCGCCTTGCGGTCCTTCAGGATCTTCACGTCGCGCTCGATCTGGGCGGAGACGCAATTGCCGTCCTTGCACTCGGCGGTAACGTCGAACGGCTTGCAGACGTCCGCGTCCTGATAGTGCCAGACCGACGCATAGCGCCAGTCGCTGCCCAGCTTCTTGATGCAATCGGCCCAGACCGAGGCTTCCTCGATATTGGTCGCGGGGCAGCCCTCGGTCTTCAGCAGGTCGGTGTGGCGGAGCAGCTGGCCGATCTTCGCGCGGGTGGCCGGAGTGACGTTGCGCCAGGCGATCGCGGCGACGGTCTGATGGCCATATTCCCAATAGGCATTGGCGGGCGCGGCGAACCCGAACAGGGCGGCAAGGACGAGAAGAAGGCGCATCAGGCAACTCCGCTGGCAGATGCCGCTTCCCTAGCAGAACGGGCGGGCTTGGCCAGCAGCCCGATCAGCGGGCGGAGCCAGCCGATCTCGCGGCCGGCGAGATAAAAGGCCCAGCAGGCGCCCCAGGTGCCGGCGACCAGGATCGCGAACTCGGCGGCGGGATGGAGGTGCAGCGGCAGCAGCCAATATTCGCCGAGCACGATCGCGGTCTGGTGGATGATGTAGAAGGGGAACACCGCCTCGGTCAGCATCGCGCGCCATTGGTGGTCATGGTTGAGGAAGCGCTCGGCCAGGCCGATCAGCGCGGCGATGCTTGCCCAGGTCTGCACTTCGCGGGCGACGCGGAACAGCTCGGCGATCGCCCGGCTGGGCATCGCGAAGCCGGGATAGGCGGCCTCGACGCCGGCGACCACCGCATAACCGGCCAATGCCAGCACCGCGCAGGGCAGCCACATCCGCGCGAATGCCGCCATCGTCACGCGCGAGCCCGCCAGGCCGAAGCCGAACAGGAAGGCGGGGAAATAGGCGAGATGCGCGATGCCGTCGCCGATCAGGTCGTGCGTCTCCTCGCCGCGGCGGAACAGCAGCACCTGGAAGACGAGCAGCCAGGCAAGCGGCACCCACAGCGCGCCCGTGCCGCCGAACAGCCGGTCGAAGCTCTTCTGCAGGTCGAGCCGCAGCGCCAGCAGCGCGGCCAGCGCCAGCGTGTAGACCCAGAGATAGGCGACGAACCACAGATGGTTCCAGGTCGGCAGCAGGATGCCGTCGAGCCGGCCGAAGCGGAAATAGTCGTGCGCCCAGAACCAGGGATAATCGTGCGCATAGCCATGCTGCCCCACCAGCTCGACCCAGCTCTGCGGCGGCACCACCATTGCCATGCCGAAGAGGAGCGGCAGCAGCAGCCGCGCATTGCGATTGGCCAGGAAGCGCCCGATGCCGGGCGAACGGGCGAGCAGCATCTGGCTGGCGAAGCCCGAGACGAGGAAGAGCAGCATCAGCCGCCAGGCATTGGGCAGCAGCATCGGGATCGCCACCCAGTCCGCCGGCGCGGCGGTCTTCACATGATAGCCCCAGGGCACGAAGACCATGCCCACATGATAGAGGATCAGGATCGCGAACGCCCCGATCCGCAGCCAGTCCATTCCGTAGTGCCGTTCCATCCCGCGAACTCCTTGATGACGGCGAACGGCTAGCGGGCGGCCCCGGGCGCCGGTATCGAGGAGGGAGAAGCGGCGGGTCGGCAGGGATGGACGAAAAGGCGGCAGGGACGAGCGGCGGGCAGGGCGGGGCGAGCGGCGAGCGTCGGCGCAAGCTCGCGCTGCTCGCCCTGGCGTTCCTGGGATTCGTGCTGGTCCAGTCCTTCGCGAACGTCGAGAGCTCGCGCGCCGATCTCGCCCGGGCCGGCCTGGTCGAGCGGCCTGCCCATGTCTGGCTCTGGGAGCTGAGCAGCGTCGCCATGTGGGTGGCGCTGCTCCCCGCGATCGGCTGGCTGGTGGCCAGGATCCGCCCGCCGCGCATCGCATGGGGCTGGGCGGTGCTCGCCCATGCCGCGGCGACGGTGCCGCTGTCGGCGATCCATGTCGCCGGCATGATCGCGATCCGGCTCGGCGTCTATGCGCTGTGGGGCGAGCGCTATCGCTATGGCGGGGCGCTCGATCGGTTCGTGTACGAATATCGCAAGGACGCGGTGGCCTATCTGCTGCTCGCCGCCTTCATGGCCGTGGCGATATGGTGGCTGGCGCGCCGCGAGCCCGTGCCGGCGGGGCGGGAGGAACGGGTCCTGCTCGTGCCCGACGGCAATGTGACGCACCGGGTGCCGATCGACGCGATCGGCTGGGCGGCGTCGGCCGGCAATTATGTCGAGATCGCCTGGAGCGGCCGCACCCTGCTGCATCGCTCGACGCTGGCCGCGCTTGCGGAGGGACTGGGCCCGGGCTTCGTCCGCATCCATCGCGGACGGATCGTGCGCGCCTCAGCGGTGCGGCGTGTCGAGACCGATCGCAGCGGCGACTTCATCGTCACGCTCGCCGACGGCACCACGCTGCGCGGCAGCCGGCGCTTCCGGGCGAACCTGGGATAGCCCGATCAGTGGCCGCAGCCAGGCGATGCGCCGGCCGATCAGATAGGTCGCCGCGCACACGGCGCCGGTGCCGCCGAGCAGCAGCGCGAACTCGGCGGGCGCGCTCAGCCCCAGGGGCAGCGAATACCAGGCGATCAGCACGATCGCGGGGTGGTGGACGATGTAGAAGGGGAACACCGCCTCGGCGAGCGGCTTGCGCAGCCGGTGGTCATGGTTCCAGCGCGTCTCGGCGATATGGAACAGCGCGAGGATCATGCCCCAGGCCATGGCGGTGCGCGCGGCCCGGTCGAGCGCCATCACGTCGTGCGGCGGCACCTGCGTGCCGGGCCATAGCAGCTCGACGGTGACGATCACCGCGCCGGCCAGCGCCGCCATCGCCGCCGCCGGCTTCCAGCAGCGCGCCACTGCCGGCCATAGCCGCGGCGCACCGGCCAGGGCGAAGCCGAACAGGAAGATCGGGACATATTGGGCATGGCCGCCCCAGTCGCGCAGCAGCCCCTGGCGCTCGGGCGCGACGAACAGCAGCGCCAGCCGCGCCGTCGCGAGCGCCGCCACCGGCACCCAGAGCAGCCTGTGCCCCATCGCGAGCCAGTCCGCCGCCGCGCCGATCGCGCGCATTGCCCGGTTGCCGCCCAGCGCCAGCACGCCCGCGAGCAGCAGCGTATAGGCGGCGAGATAGGCCACGAACCACAGATGCTCCCAGCTGGGGAATTCGCGGCCCCAAAAGTCGCCCGAGCGCCAATAGTCGAGTGCCCAGAAATGGAGATAGCCATGGGGATAGCCATTCTCCATCACCCGCACCCACATCTCGAGCGGCACCAGCGCGACCATGCCGAAGGCGAGCGGCACCAGCAGCCGCACCGCGCGCGAGCGGGCGAAATCGCGCGCGCCCGCCGACCGGTCGAACAGCTTGCGCGAGGCATAGCCCGAGACCGCGAAGAGCAGCGGCAGGCGCCAGGGCGTCAGCAGTGCCATGGGCGGGATCAGCCAGCCAAAGGCATAGTTGGTCTTGATCACCCAGTCCCAGGGCGAGAAGGCCATGGCGATGTGATAGAGGATCAGCAGCGCGAAGGCGGCGATGCGCAGCCAGTCCATGCCGTAATGGCGCTGGCTGGTGCGGGGCACGGCAGCAAATTGTGGGTCGTGCTGCAACGCGCGAGGCCTTGATCCTGGGAACGGGCCGGAGAATTAGCACCGCGCGTCTTAGCATCGCGTAAACCGCGCCGGGTTGGCGCGGGCGCGGGCCGGGCTTATATGGCCCCCATGTCCATACGTCCCTGGCGCGATATCGTCCGGCGGCCCAGCCGTCAGATCATGGTCGGCAACGTCCCCGTCGGCGGCGATGCGCCGGTGACGGTGCAGACGATGACCAACACCGCAACGTCCGATGCCCGCGCGACCATCGACCAGATCCGCCGCTGCGAGGATGCCGGGGTCGACATCATCCGCGTCTCCTGCCCCGACGTCGAATCGACCGCGGCGCTGAAGCAGATCGTCCGCGCCGCGCGCGTGCCGATCGTCGCGGACATCCATTTCCACTACAAGCGCGCCCTTGAGGCCGCCGATGCCGGCGCCGCCTGCCTGCGCATCAACCCGGGCAATATCGGCAGCGCGGACCGCGTGAACGAAGTGGTCAACGCCGCCAAGGCCAATGGCTGCGCGATCCGCATCGGCGTCAACGCCGGCAGCCTCGAGAAGGACCTGCTCGAGAAATATGGCGAGCCCTGTCCCGAGGCGCTGGTCGAGTCCGCGCTCGACCATATCAAGCTGCTCCAGGACCGCGACTTCCACGAATTCAAGGTCGCGGTGAAGGCGTCCGACGTGTTCCTCGCCGTCGCCGCCTATCAGCAGCTCGCCGATGCGGTGGATTGCCCGCTGCACCTGGGCATCACCGAGGCGGGCGGCTTTGTCGGCGGCACGGTGAAGAGCGCGATCGGCATCGGCTCGCTGCTGTGGTTCGGCATCGGCGACACGATCCGCGTATCCCTCTCGGCCGAGCCCGAGGAGGAAGTGCGCGTCGGCTTCGAGATCCTGAAGGCGCTGGGCATTCGCAACCGGGGCGTCCGCGTCGTCTCCTGTCCCAGCTGCGCGCGCCAGGGCTTCGACGTGATCCGCACCGTCCAGGCGCTGGAGGACCGGCTCCAGCATATCCGCACGCCGCTCTCGCTCTCGGTGCTCGGCTGCGTCGTCAACGGCCCGGGCGAGGCGCGCGAGACCGATATCGGCCTCACCGGCGGCGGCAACGGCAAGCATATGGTCTATCTGTCCGGCGTCACCGATCACACGGTGAACGATGCCGACATGCTCGATCACATCGTCAAGCTGGTCGAGGCCAAGGCGGCGGAGATCGAGGCGGCGAACGAGGCCGCCGCGGTGGCGGCGGAATAGGTCCTGTGCTATATGTCAGGTCCTGGAGGGCCTGACATGACCTATCAAGCCAAGGTGATCGCCGGCGGCAAGATCGTCATCCCCGCGGAACTGCGGCGCGAGCTTGGGATCAAGGACGGGGATGTGCTGGTGCTCGATCGCGCCGCCGATGGCTCGCTCGCGATCAGGACGCATATGCAGGTCATCCGGGAGGGGCAGGCGGCCTTTCGAGCGGCATTGAAGCAACCCTTTACCGTCGATGAGTTCATCGCGGAGAAGCGTGCTGAGGCGGATCGCGAATGATGGCCGTCCTCGACGCATCTGCGGTTTTGGCAATGCTGCTGGACGAGCCTGGTGCGGATATGGTCGCCGATGCCATTCGCACGGCGGAGCTTTCGATCATCAACTATGCTGAGGCGATGGCCAAGACCGCCGAGAATGGCGGCGATCTCGATCTGACCGAACGGATTCTGTTCTCATCCGGGGTGCGAGTGCGGGCCTTCCGTGAAGGCCACGCGATGGAAGCTGCAAAGCTACGGCCTGTAACCAAGCATCTTGGGTTGTCCTTTGGTGATCGCGCGTGCCTGGTACAGGGTCGCTTCAGCAATCTACCGATCCTCACCGCGGACGCCCGCATGGCATCCGCCGATATCGGCCTCGACATCCGCATGATCCGCTGACCATGGCGCGTGCCACTCCGATCCTCGCGGCCCTGCTCGCCGCCTGTGCGGGCATCGCGCTCTATTCGGTCATGGACGCGGTGATGAAGGAGCTCGGCCTCGCCATCGGCGCCTATGCCGCGCTGTTCTGGCGGCTCGTCGCCGGCGTGGCGATCATGACGCCGCTCTTCGCCTTCGGCCGGCCGCGCCTGCCCGCGCGGCGCGTGCTCGCGATCCGTGCGGTCCGCAGCGCGGTGATCGCGGTGATGGCGATCGCCTTCTTCTGGGGGATCGTGCGCGTGCCGCTGGCCGAGGCGATCGCGCTCACCTTCATTGCCCCGCTGATCGCGCTCGGCCTTGCCGCGATCTTCCTGAAGGAGAAGATCGGCGCGCGCTCGATCCTCGGCTCGCTGCTCGGGCTGGTCGGAGTCGGCATCATCCTGGCCGGCCAGCTGGGCGCGCCGCACCGGCCCGATTCGGGGCTCGGCATGGCGGCGGTGCTCGTCTCGGCGGTGTTCTACGCAGTCAACCTCGTCATCGCGCGCCACCAGGCGCAGCGGGCCGGGCCGATCGAGATCGCCTTCTTCCAGAACTGGTTCATCCTCGCCCTGTTCGCGCTGCCGGCGCCCTGGCTGCTGGTGACTCCGGCGGCGGGGCAATGGCCGCTGGTCGTGCTCGCCGCCGCGCTGGCGATCACGTCGCTGCTGCTGCTTTCCTGGGCCTATGCGCGGGCGGAAGCGCAGGTGCTGCTCACGGTCGAATATACCGCCTTTGTCTGGGCAGCGATCATGGGCTGGCTGTTCTTCCACGAGCCGCTTACGCTGGTTACCATCGCCGGCACCTTGCTGATCGTCGCGGGATGCTGGATGGCGGCGCGCAGTCGGCCCGGCATCGCCGAGCCCGAAGTGGAGCCCGCACTGTCATGATCGCCATCCGCACCGCCACCCCGGACGATGTGCCGCTGATCCTCGATCTCGTTCGCGAGCTTGCGGTCTATGAGCGCGAGCCCGATGCCGTGGTGGCGACCGAGGCGATGCTGCACGACGCGCTGTTCGCGCGCCGCGTCGCCGAGAGCCTGATCGCGGAGCTGGACGGCAGGCCTGTCGGCTTCGCGCTGTTCTTCCACAATTTCTCCACCTGGACGGGCAAGCCCGGCATCTATCTCGAGGATCTGTACGTCACGCCCGGCGCGCGCGGCGCAGGGGCGGGCAAGGCGCTGCTCCGGCATCTCGCCGGCATCGCGCTGGACCGGGATTGCGGCCGTTTCGAATGGGCGGTGCTCGACTGGAACACGCCGGCGATCGATTTCTACCGGGCGATGGGCGCGCAGGCGATGGCGGAATGGACCGTGCAGCGCGTCACCGGCGATGCGCTGGTGGCGCTGGCGGGGCGCTGAGCATGGCGCGCGGGAATGGGAAGCGGCTTTCCGCGCAGGCGATGCGATAGCAGGAGACTCTGATGGCAGTGGACCAAAGCCTGGTCGAATGGGTCAGGGAAGCGATGGAGCCGGTCGGCACCGTCACGTCCAAGCGGCTGTTCGGCGGCGCCGCGCTCTATCTGGACGGGCTGGCCTTCGCGATCCTCGCCTTCGATGCGCTATGGTTCAAGGCGGATGCCGAAAGCGCGGCGGATTGGGGTGATGCCGAGCGATTCTCGGTCACGCGCGAGAATGGCAAGGTCCAGTCGCTCAACTATCGCCGGGCACCCGACGATAGCTATGACGATGCCGATGCGCTGCGCCGCTGGGGATTGCTGGCGGTCGAGGCCGCCAGGCGCGCGCCGCCGAAAAAGCCGAAGTCCCGGAAGCGGGCCTAGGTTGGGGACTCATTTAAGCCACGCGGTGATAAGGGCTACGAGAGCGATGGCAGCGAGGTAGTTTGTGGCATGCCGGTCGTATCTGGTAGC
>NZ_JBIVQA010000021.1:0-43598 GCF_044754985.1 Sphingomonas sp. NPDC092440
TCACGCGCGGAGACGGTCCAGCCCTTGCACAGAGGGGGGCGGCGCCCCCTTCATCCTCAGCGCCGCCAAAGCGGTGCCGTCGGTATTGCGGCATTCTGCCGCGCAGCGTCACGGCCGCGGCCAACTTGGGGCCGCGCACATCAGCGCCGCGATCCGCGACGCGGATCTCGCTTCACCTCGTTCGTGCTTTCGAGAACCGCTGCACTCTCTGGGCAGGCGGGAATAGGGAGCCGGCAAGCCCGAAGGCTTGCCGTCCGTTTCAGGCGAGGATCGTCACCCGGATGGGACGAAACCGCTTGCGGGTTCGGTCGGAGCGCAGCGTAGATAGAGCCGTGCCGAAGGCCGCCCCCGCCCTTGCATCTTATTGCTGATCCTGATCCTGCTTGTCGGACTTTGCCAGGATCGAGAAGGTATCGGCGATCAATTCCGTCCGATATTGCAGATTGTCGGGCTCACCATGGCTGCTTTCGCGCACGCGGCCCGTCACATGCACCAGGTCTCCCTTCTCCGCATTTGCGGCCTGCTGGGCGACATTTGAGAAGCACACCACGCTATTCCAGAGCGTCTCGCTCTTCCACTCCTCACCATCCCGGCGATTGTAGGTCGCGCCGACGCTTACATACGTCACCTTGTCGCGCTCGCGCTTATTGCCCACATTCCCGATAACCCGAAATTCTGCGATGTTCCTCGGCATAGTCTTCTCCTCCTTCAACAAATGACACGAAGAAAACGGGAAATAATTGAGCTAATCCGCTCGCTGTTCATCATGACGGAAATGGTATTTCGCGATGTTTTCCGGCGTTGCGTAGGTCTGATACGCCTTCGTCCAATCCCGGCTAATTGCCTGTTGCGCGGTTTCGAGTGGCACCTGATGCGTGCAGACCAACCGCCAAAGCACATACGCCAGGACGTTCTTGTCCGCCGCGTTCGCCTGCCCGAGACGCGGTTGCAGCCACAAATCCTTCATGTCGAGCGGAGCGCCGCCGATGGAAATGGGGATCAGGTGGTCAAGCTCATAGTTAGCCATGCTTTCGCCAGGATGCTGCTGATCCATAAGGCGGCGCTTCATCGGCCCGGTGATCGAATAGGGAGGCCGCGCCGCTTTCGCATATCCGGGCCGGCAAATCGTGGCGTCGATATTGGCCTGATTGATGGCCGGATCGACGGCGCCGGTGACTTCGGGGGGCGGAAGGATGCTCGCGCGATTGAAGGGCAAGATCGGACTGCGGAGCGATTTTGAGAAGCCGGCGACGGCATCACAAAATTGCGTCGCTCCTGTCGCGGCGCAGCCGGTCGGATCGTTCGGCCGTGGGGCACGGTGATCGGCCGAAGGCCGGTGCCAAAGCATAACGGCCACGAGTATCGCGAAGCCGCCGAGAAGCGCCCGCGCTCTCAAGCGCGGGCAGCCAGCTTCGCCATCAAGGCGTCGTTCCAGTCGCAACGGGGGGGAGGGGGGACGATGACCACCGATCGGCCATTGCGGGTGAGGTTTTCCCGGCCGCGCTCGATCCCCTCGGCCGCGGCCTTTCCGTGCTGCGAGTAAATCACGATGCGACGCACATGGTCGGGAATGTAGATCTCGCGATAGCGTTCGACGCCGCACACGGCCGCGCAGCCGGAAAGGTCGTTGAGCACGATCGCGGATTCGGCGTCCTCATAGCCTTCGGCCAGGTTCATCGTATCATCGGGCGGGGCGCCGATCTGGACGACACTGCCGCGCGGGTCGGCGAGCGTGCGCTTGGGCTCCTCCAGGGCGCGGGCCTTCTGGCCATCGCGATCGATGAATATGCGCAGGAGCGCCCGAAATCTCCGGCCCTCGTGCATCGGTACGAGCAGCGCCGGCAGGAGCAATCTGCGGCCTCGCTCATAGGTCATGACGCTTGGCGAATATCGGGCGATCGTGGTGTGGCCGATGCCGCGCCCGTCCGCGTAGAGCTGGGCCGGGGTGCCGGCGATCGGCATGGCGCGGGTCCAAATATCCTCGGCGAGCGGAGTGAGGTCGCGCGCGGGGGCTTCCGGCGCCGAGCTGGGCGCGTCGATCGCCGGATTGATACGCTGGTCGCGCAGCGCCGAGATGATCTCGTCCTGGGTGCAGCCGGCGAAACAATGGAAAAGGACTGCCTTGCGGCCCGGCGTGACGGACAGCGAAGCCGTCTTGTCAGCGTGCGCGGGGCACCGGACCATGCCATGCTTGCGATGCCATGTGCCCTTCAGGTCCGCGACGATCTTACGCGCTGCTGTTTCCGGCGTGTGCGTCATGGTGTCCAAATAACAATATAGGACGAAAATGGACAGAGATTTTTCGCCGACGGGTGATGGGATGGCGATCCGCCGAGGCGCGTCCGAGCGCGAAATTGAGCGCCAGTATTTCCCTCTGGCCTATCAAACGCGCGATCTCGTCGCCTTCGATCCCGATTTCGACGATCGGGAGCCACGACGGTCGCCATTTGAGCGCAGGTCAAGCCGCTTGCTCCCGCTGGGGAGCATTCCGGCGCCGCAGGCGACGGTCCGACAGTTGATCCAGTCGGTGAGGTTGCGGTTTTGGCGATGCGGTTAGGCTAGGCGGGGCCCGTCAGGGCTAAACGTATCGGCCGTCCAGGCCGATTCCGCTTCTCCCTTCTTAGAATATATAGACTTCCTAAGAGGAGCAGTGTTTTTCTGACACTCACGGGCTGCGAGTTCGAGACGTTGACGCTGATCGAGCCGGAAGGCGGCATTGGCGAGGTCGGTGCGGGCCTTGGGATCTTCAGGCATCAGCCGACGCCGTTCGCCGCCCGACGTATTGGCGAGCATCGCCGCATGATCCTCCAGAACGGTTTCGCGGCGCACCTCCTCGTCGTCAGGGATGGGGACGTGAAGGCCGATCAGCTTCGCCAGCCATTGGGGAAGCGCGAAGCGATAAAGGTTGGAGGTCTGCTCGGAGCGCGCGCCGTTCGTGTCGTCACGCGAGTAGATGAAGCGCCTGATCCAGTCGACCAGGCCGATCGCCTTCAGGATGCCGAGCGAGCGATGCACGGTCGAACGCGAGAGGCCGGTCCACGACATGATCGCCTCATAATCGGGGGTCAGCCAGCCTTTTCGGCCCTGCTCACGCCGCAGCATGGCCGTGAGGACGCGCTGACACGACTGCGTGAATTGAACCAGGGCCTCCTCCCTCTCCGTAAGGGTACGCAGGCCAGCGCGGGCTTCGCTCGCCAGCTTGCGACCAAGGTTGAAGGTCAGCTCGCCGGCGACATAGAGCCGCTTGCGAAGATCGTTCCCGAGGCGCTGGGCGAAGTCGGCCTCCTCGGCGCTTTCGGTCCGGACGCTGTTCGCCCATATTTTGCGGCGCGTGATGTGGAGCCCGCCAGTCGGCCGCCCCCCCTTGGGGGTGCCGACGATCGCGCGGGTCGCGTTGAGGAGGACATTGCTGCTGGTGCTCTTGTGCTGCTCAAGCCCACATATCACGCGCAGGGGCAGAACCGGCACGCCGGACTGCCGCTGGGTAGCCTGCAAGTCCAGTGCGGTGCGAATGTCTTCGTAGGAAATCCCTTCGGCGCGCAGCTCGTCCACCACGGAGTCAGCCGGCACCGTCGATTGTCGCAGGGTAAAGTCCATCGTTCGTCCCCTCGTGCAAGGGGCCGTCAGCGAACAAAGCAGATGCGTGGCGCGAATCGCGCATCCCTTGAGCCTGCGCTCGAAATGCTCTAGGAGAGGGGCTGTCTGATGGCCCTTGGCATCGTTTGGCGACGATGCTCCTAGTTCATCGGGTGCCCGGCCTTCGTGCCGGGCATTCGTTTATGTGCTCACGGCCCACATACCCCTTGGATTGGCGGGGGCCGCCCTTCGGCCCCGCAATTTCATGACAATGAATGACAGCCCGCGCGGGAGCGCGGAAGCATCGGAAACTCGTGCTTTCGAGAACCGAAGGCACAAAAACTCGTGCTTTCGGAAACCGAAAGGCGCCCCCTTCGTGCTTTCGAGAACCGTTTGTTCGTGCTTTCGAGAACCATTCTGTGCGCGGCTATCGGGTTTGACCGAATCACTAGCCAGGCGCACCGCGATCAGCATGGGGGTGCGGTGGTCCTCGGGATGATCGTCACCTTGGCGGAGCCGGCGCGAGGGCCGCGCTTTCTCTTAACGTCCTCGTTGGTATTATCACCTAATACGATGCGATAATCGGGTATAGAGTCCTCTTCCGCTATGCCCTTCAAAGCATGGCGAAAATTCTTTACGGGATTTTGATACCCAATTTGCAGACGTAGGTCTTCGATATCGACGTCAATAGCGCCATTTGCGCACGAAGCGCGCGCGACTTCATAAAGACGGCGTTCAACAGGCCCGATCTGAAAGTAATTCGGCGAGTAATCGAGAACTTCCCGGTCACGCAAGATCGCGCGATAGAGCCAGTCGCAGAGCCGGACGCGGACCGCCTTGAGACGCCGATCGCCGGTGCGCGTCTTGGTATAGGTCAACCGCGCTTCGGAGAGCCAGGAGAAGAAACCCGCCTCGCCCTCGCCACCAGCCTCGATGTTGGTCTTGATCTGCGTGCCTTGCAGACGCTCAAGCGCGTCCGATAGGCGGGCGTAGGATCGGGCTGAGCTGTTGACCCCGGTTACGCGAAACAGGTCGTGCGCGGTAAAGTAGAAGTCCTGCGAGACTTTCTCGCCCGAGTCGAGCTTTGCTACAAGCAGACTCGCAATATAAAGCAGGACTTCCTTGTCGTAGATAGTCGCGACACCGCGCGGACCCGGCCCAATCTCGATGGAAACGGCGTCCGTCCTATAGGCCAGCGGCTTCATCCACGCCGTTTTAGTCAGCGCAAAGAATGGATAGGCCATCAATGATCGCTCGCCGCGGACCTCGGTGAGCAACGGGCTATCAAGGCTGAAAAGCTCGCCCTGAGTCGTAGGGAGCGTCGTCATGCCGGCGCCGCCTTTCTAATGGTCCCCGAAAGCACGAACGGGGAGGCGATCTTCGTGCTTTCGAGAACCATTCCGGCCGACTCTAACTGCACGCGCTCGGCCGCGATCGAGGCCGAGCGGCTCACCATCACTGCTCACCGCCTTGGATGAGTTCAAGCTGGACAGCAGGGTTGGAAAGGTCGCTGCCAATCTCGGCGAAAATCATTTCGAAGACAGGGCCATAAGGCATATTCCGAAAGCGGCGTTGAACCTGCTGCACATAGTCAGCCAGTTCGTTCGCGACGATCGGCGAAATGCGGCGCAGCGTCGCATCGCCATCGGCCGCACGCTGCACGAAGTCGTCGGGACTGACGGTCGCCATGCACTTGCGGATGATCCGGGCGACGACGGCATCGCGAGAGCGCAGCCGATACCGCTTCTTCAAGGTGTCGATCTCGTCGATCAGCCCCGAAGGCAGCGCCATGTTGAGATTCTGGTGCCCTGTCGCATAAAGCTCGCCCCGCTGTTGCCGGACAAGCTCCTTTACGGTCATTCTCCGAGTCTTGGTGCGCGGGCGTGCCATGAGTCCAATTAATGAGCGAATGACGATTCTGTCAAACGCTCCCGCACGCGATGCTGTAAATTAATTTTTCTCGCGCGACGAACCGTTCCCGATATAAGCTGTAGCATTGAGAACACGGCCAATCGGCCGTGATGTCGCACCGATAGAGACCTTTTGGATGCCGAAGTATCTCCAACTGGAGGAGGTTGGAACACCTGCTGCGCAGCTTTTCGGGAAGCGGCTGAAGGAACGCCGACTCTCGCTCGGCTATACGCAAGCGCAACTGTTCGAGCAGACCGGCATCACGGCTGCATATATTTCCTTCATCGAGCGCGGAAGAGCCAATCCTACCCTCGACATGATGGTCAAGCTGGCGGAAGCCGTAGGCGCTGAGGCATGGGATATGATCCGCCCATGTGACGAGGAAAGCGCCAAAAACCCTCCAAAATGAACATACTTATTGCGACGGAATATCATTGCACTGCGGTCGCGACATGAATTAGACACACATAGATCAATCGGCGCCACCTCACGAGACGCCACGGAAGAAGAGGTCGCGACCGAACCACAGGGGCCTATCGGGGGGGAACCGAGGGAGTTTGTGTGGCTAAAGGCGTCGTTTTGCGGTCCCGATTCGGGGATCGTGTGAAAGTGTTGCTTAATGAGACCGGGATTTCGACTGAAGAACTGGCCGAGCGTAGCGCAATCCCGGCCAAGCGTATCCAGAATATGCTAAACGGGTCTTTTATCCGCATCACGCTTCGGGACATGAGCATCATCGCCGCGGCCCTCAACACCCCCCTTTACAACCTTCTTGCCCCGACTGATGCGCCGCTCCCTGTCGTATCGTTCGAGGTAGTTGAAAAGCGTGGATCTCGCGACTCCTAGCTCCTGCGCCACGTCGGTCGCGGTCGCTCCCGGCTTGTCGAGCTTTGCCCTTATCTCGGGAAGTTTGTCGGGATCGAGAAGGCGTTTGCGACCCTGGGGCGCGGTGTCTGCCGGGTGGGTCTTGATACCATGGATATGCCTGTAATGGCCGTCCAGGGTATCAAGCAAAACGTGCATCTCGCTTGTCGCACCGGGTTCGATGACAAGCTTTTGTGACACGATCTCAACGCTGATGCCGGCACGCAACGTCTTAGCCAGCACGCGAATGAGCATGTTCGTTGAAAGCGCCAGGCATGATAGGTCGAAGACCTTGATCCGATCTCCAGAGGCGAGCTTGATGCCGTTGCGTGCGAGCAGTTCGCCGAGCTGGTTGAAACTCTTTTTCCCCGCCTCCACAACGATGTCATCAGGGCTTAGGACCGCCTTTTGATCTTCCAGGGTCGCCGAACCGGGTGTTTCCGCAAGGAAAGCGACGGTTGTTCTCAATCTTCTGCCCTTTGCGCGATACGCCTCACCGAAAGGGGCCGTCAGCCCAAAGGCTCCGGCTCCCCTAAAAGCCATGTTTTCTATGCTAGGCTTGCTGTCTCGGCAACATGGTGAACGAGGGGAGGGGAGATGAACACACCTTCGTAACGGCTCAAAATCCAATTCCCCGGATGCGATTGAGTGTTGCCATGATCGTCAGTATCGTCCACTATTTTTTATGGACTGTATCTGACGGAGCAGGCGTTCATGCTTCCAGCGGTGCTTACGGCAAAGGCGATTCAGCTCTGCGCAGCAGGGTTGGGCGCTGCCGTGACCACCCCGGCACCGCCCTACGCGATCATCGTTCACACGGGCGCCTCGCTGACCCGTCAGCCCGACAATGAGGCCGACGCAGAAGCGACAGTGCGTGATCTGCTTGCGCTCGGCGCGGACTTCGATGCCGGACCGCTTGCGATCAAGGGCCGGGACTTCGCGACATACGGCATCACTCCGGCATCCGTGTTCGACCCGTGCGCGCTGGCGCAGGTCGATGATGGTTCGCAACGGGCCTCCATCCCCACCACGGCTACGGTATCGGGGGTAACAGCGCTGCTACGGCGGGCGTTTGCCGCCCGCATCACCGACACAATCAGGCCCATGAACGCGACATACGGGGCGCGTTATAGCTGGCACAAATTCGGGCAAGCCGTGGATTTCGTCCCTGCTGCCGGCGTCAACTCGATCACGCGCGACCAAATCCGCGCCCTTATGGGGCAAAGCGGCATCCGGCTCATAGAGCTGCTTGGGCCGGGGGATCGGGGTCACTCCAATCATTGGCATATCGCGTTCGCGCGCCCTGGACAGGTCATCGACCGCATCCGGCCCGTCGAAGAGGACGAGGACTGGATCGTCAATGTCGCCAGTGCCGACGTTCGCCGTCCATCTGCAATCTCTGGAACCGATGCGCCCTCCGCGCCCGTGTCGGCCCTGCAACCCACCGAGAAAGCGCCGCCCCGATGGGACGTATTCGCGGCGGAAGAGTGGCGCGTATCTCATGGAGGTGGTTCATGATCGGGCGATTGTTGAACAAGCTGGGGGGCGCCTCGGGGGCGCTTTCCTTGTGCGGCGCTGGGATTGTGGCGGTCGCCGCGCCGCAACCGGCCTATGCGTCGGATTGGGGTTGCCAGGTGGTTCTCTGCCTCGCCACCCCCGGCTCCCCCACGAAATATGCGCAGTGCGTCCCGCCTATCACGAAGCTCTGGAATGTCCTCGCCATGGGCGGCTCGTTCCCGACATGCACGGGCGTCGGCATTCGCACCAAGAAGGTGAAGCACGGCTATAATCTGACGGTCACGCAGTCAGACGGTGCCGTGTCGAGCTACGCGCTCGACACGCGATACCAGACGGTGACACAGCAATGATCTACGCGGTCGCCGCCATTGCCACGCTGGCGCAGCAATGCGCGCCGGAAATCGCGACCGAAGCGGTTGTGCCGCTCGTCATGACGGAGAGTAGCGGCGACTCCCTCAAGATCAACGTCAACAAGGGGCCGCGCGTTCGTGCCGGCTCCGTCGCTGAAGGCGCAGCGATCGTCCGTCGCTATGTCGCTGCTGGCTACACCGTCGATGTCGGCTTGGCCCAGGTCAATTCGGCCAATTTCGCGCGCCTCGGGGTCTCGGTCGAAGAGGTGTTCGATCCTTGCACCAATCTGCGGCTCGCTTCCGCTGTGCTGCAAGAAGGCTATGGTCTGGCAACCCGGCATTACACGGGCCTCGATGCGATCTCCGCGACCTATTCGCTCTACAATACCGGAACGCTGACGCGGGGATTTCGCAACGGCTATGTCGGCCGCGTGTGGTCGGCCGCGGCCGCGCTGGGTTCCGTCCAGGCGCCGCCAGCTCTCCCCGTTCCTTCCACGCCCGCGAGCGACACGCCGGCCTCGAATAACGGGCCAGCGAACGATCGCGATAGCTGGGTGGTCGGCCAAATTGCTTCCAACGATATCGAGGTCTTCAAATGAGCGAGACCAATTCCATCGCGCCCAGCACGCGCGCCGATACGCGGCTCGTGGTCAGCAGCTTTTCTCCCAGCGCCGACTATCGCGACCAAGAGCAAGTCGCGATCTATGCTGGGAAGGATGCGACTTTGATTGCCACCACGGGCAACAGCCGCGATCCGCTCGCCGAAGATCGCGCCCGGAAGCTGGTGGCGGACCCGGATTTCAAGCGTCTGGTGGAATCGAGGGCGCCGGAAGCCAAAGAGGCTCTGGGCGTCGGCACGCATATAGACGGACAGGGCGGCGTTCGCCTGCCCGAGCAAATGTCAGCGCTGAGCCGGCCCGGTTCGGAAGGCGCTCCCGATGTGGTGATTGCCGAACATGGGGCCGATCACGGCAAAGACCTTGCCGAAAGCCTCGCCCAAAGCGCGTCCATCCAATCGGCGCTTGCGCAGGCCGCTCCCGAACGGTCCACGTTCGAGATCCCGCCCGATATGGCGAAGCGGTACTCCATGCGGGTTGTCGAATCCCCCGATGGTGGCAATCGACGCCTCGGCGTGTTCTTTGCCGGGGATCGGTTGAACCCGTCGCTCGAAATCATCGATGACCGGATCATCGCCCGCGACGAAGATCCCGAAACGATAGCTGCGCTGGTCAGACTCGCGCAGCATAATGGCTGGGAAACGATTGACGTTCATGGGACGCCCGAGTTTACCAAGGCGGTATGGGAGGCCGGCTCCCGCGCCGGTTTGACGGTCAAAGGTTACGAGCCGTCGTTCGCCGAAGCCGAGCGGATGGCGGGCCTGCGGAGCCGGGAAGAGGAGCGCAGGCAGGAAGCGGCGACGCGTGGAGCGCCGGCCAACGCCGCCCAAACCGCCGAGCGGGCCGTGCAGGCCATGGAAACGGTCGCGAGCGCCGCATCGGAAAGCGATGGCGCCGTCGGCTCCCCGGAAGTCGATGCGAGCGCCCAGCGCAGACCTTCTCCGGCCGCAGCTCGCGAAGCCGGCGAGAGGGCCGCGCTCGACGAGCGGGCGATCGTCGAGCGCGTGTTCGAGCGGGGAATCCGGGAGCTGGAGACGAGCGGCGATCCGCGTGCGCGCGCGGTCCGCGAGACGGCATCGGCGCTGGTCGATCAGATCTATGGGGCTCAGGAGGAGCGGGCGGTCGCGCGTTCGACACGCGATCAGGATCGCCAGCCCCAGCCCGAGCGGGACGCCCAGGTCGTTCGCGAGGAGCGCCAGCGATCAGAAGAGGCCAAGCGGCATCGCGATAGCGAGGAACTGGCTGACTTATTTCTCCACGGTGCTGCCGACACGATCGCGGCCGAACCGCGCCTTGCCAACGCGCTCCAGGCGCAGGCGGCCATGGAACAGCATATCGCCGAGGTCTTCAAAGGGGATGCGATGCAGGTTGCGTCGGAGACCCGTGACAGTCGGCAGATGATCTCGGACGTGCTTCGGCGCGGCCTTGATGTGTCGGTCCGCGAACCGGCTCCCGTTCGGCGAATAGAGCCGGTCCAGTCCTCCCCAACATTGGAGAGGTAATTCCAGCCATGGAGTACCGTATGAAATTCACATCGAAGTTGGGCCGGATGATGTCCGATCGCCGCGCCCGCCAACTCGTCGGCTTCGCCGGCGCCCTGGCCCTCATCTCGATCGCGCAGCCGGCCCTTGCGGACGGCACCGCCATCGAGAGCGGCCTTACGACCATCAAGACATGGATGACCACGATCGCGTCCGTGGTCGGCATCATCGCCGTGATGGCCGTCGGCTATGCAAAGCTGACCGGCCGCATGGATTGGGGGCGGGCCGTCACCGTGCTGATCGGGATCGGCATCATCTTCTCGGCCGCGACCATCGTGGGCTGGATGGGCGGATCGGGCAGCTAACATGGACAAGCTGGCCGAGGATAAGGTCTTTCTCGCCCTGACCAGGCCATCGGTGTTCATGGGATTGCCGCTGGAGGCGATCCTGCCGATCATCATGGTCTGCATGGTTTTTTGGGGGATCATGCACAATCCCTTCTTCCCCCTGGCCATGTTCGGAGCGCTCTACTTCCCGGCCCGCATGATAGTCCACTACGACTACAATGCGTTTCGGCTGTGGGGCCTTTGGTTTCAGACCGTATTTCTCTCCAAAAACCGCAAATTCTGGGGGGGCGGGAGCTACTCTCCCGTCCGCCTGTCCCAAGGCGTGAAGCGGAAGCAATTCGGCAATGGCTAAATTCACCCTGAAGCACAAACAGGTCGCCCTTCGCGAAGCGGATGACATCAAATTCATCCCCTACACGCGGCATGTCGATGACACGATCGTCGCGCTGGAAGACGGCTCACTCATGCGGATGTATCGCGTCGACGGGCGGCCGTTCGAGACGAGCGACATCGCCGATCTCAACACATGGCATAACAAGCTCAACATCGCGTGGCGCTCGATCGGTGACGATCGGGTTGCCCTCTGGACGCACCTCGTCCGCACGGCGACGGACCCTATCCTTGAAGGCGAGTTCCATTCCGATTTCGCCCGCACGCTACAGGAGCGTTACGCGGAGCGGCTGAAGGAAAAGGTTCTCTACCACAACGAGTTTTACGTCACGATCATCGTGCGGCCCTCGAACATGGCCGGCGACCAGGTGACACGCCTTTTCGCCAAGCGCCAACCCGGTGCGGAGATTGACGATCGCGCTCTCGCGATCATGGCAGACAAATGCCGCGATTTTGAATCGCTGCTGGCGGACACAAGCCCGACGCCGCTCTCGCTCTACGAGCATAACGGCAACCTTTTCTCGCAACCCATGGAGGTGCTGCACTTCATCCTGACCGGCGACCGCATCCGCGTGCCGCTGTTGAACGGGCGGCTCGGGCAGGCCCTCTATACGTCGCGGGTGATCTTCGGGCGCGAGGCCGCTGAAATTCGGCTCCCCGACAAGTCGCACTGGCTCGGTATGTTCGGCGTCCGCGAATATGTCGCCACGACGCGGACGGGGCAGTTCAATAGCCTGCTGACGCTCGATTTCCCGTTCGTGCTGACGCAGAGCTTCGCGCCGCTGGTAAAGTCCGTGGCGAGCGAGCGCTTCACGAAAAAATACAAGCAAATGGTGTCGTCCGACGATGCCGGCGTCAGTCAGGCCATGGAGCTGCTGGATGGCGTCGATGATCTGATGGCGAACCGCTTCGTCCTGGGCGAGCATCATTTGTCGATCGCGGTGATGGACGATGACAAGCGGCGCCTGCTCGATCGACTCTCCATTGCGCGTTCCGCCGCGGCCGATACCGGCATGGTGATGGCCCGCGAGGACGTGGCGCTGGAAGCGGCGTTTTGGGCGCAGCTTCCCGGCAATTTCAAAATGCGGGCGCGGCCTGCGGTCATCAACAGCCGCAATTTCGCAGCCCTCAGCCCGTTCTACACCTTCCCTGCGGGTCGCAAGTCGGGGAACCATTGGGGCGAGGCGGTGACGCTTCTCAAGACGCGCGCCGGCTCGTCCTTCTGGTTTAATTTCCACCGGCAGGACATCGGCCACACGCTTATCATCGGCCCCACCGGCGCAGGCAAGACGGTGCTGCAAAACTTCCTGCAAGCACAGCTTGAAAAGACAGGGGCCAAGCAGGTCTTTTTCGACAAGGACCGGGGCGCGGAGATCTTCGTGCGTGCCTGTGGCGGCACCTATCTGGCCTTGAGGAACGGCGAACCGACGGGTTTTGCCCCGTTGAAGGGTCTCTCGCCGACACACGAAAACATGGCGTTTCTCCGCCAGTTCATCCGCGTGCTGGTGCGGCGCGAAGGGCGGCCGCTCACGGTCGGCGAAGAGAAGCTGATCGACGATGGCCTTGATGCGGTGATGAAGCTCCCTGCCGAGAAGCGATCATTCCACGATCTGCGTGAGTTGCTAAGCTACTCGGACGCGGAGGGCATCGGTGCGCGGCTCGAACGCTGGTGTTCGGGCGGCCCATTGGGCTGGGCGTTCGATGGCCCGGTCGATGAAGTGTCGCTGGCGGCCCGCTTCGTCGGTTTTGACATGACGGACTTCCTCGAAAACCCGGAAATCCGCACGCCGATGATGCTCTACCTTTTCCATCGGGTCGACGAGCTGCTGGACGGCCAGCGTGTCGTGGTGGACATCGACGAGTTCTGGAAGGCATTACAGGACGACGCTTTCCGGGCCTTCGCACAGGACGGTCTCAAGACCTTCCGCAAGCGCAATGCGTTCATGGTCTTCGGCACCCAATCCCCGGCTGACGCCCTGCGCTCGCCGATTGCGCATTCGATCATCGAACAGACCGCGACGAAGATCCTCCTGCCCAATTCCGATGCCAAGAAATCCGACTATTGCGACGGTTTGGGCCTAACGGAAGCGGAATACCGCCTGATCCGCGAGGATCTGACACCGGAGAGCCGCTGCTTCCTCGTCAAGCAGGGCCACACGTCCATCGTTGCGAAGCTCGATCTCGGCGGAATGGGCGATGAATTATCCGTGCTTTCTGGCCGCGCCGAAACTCTGGCGGTCATGGAAGATGCCATTGCCCGAGCGGGCAACGATCCTGCGGCGTGGCTGCCGCTCTTCTACGCACATGAAAGGAGAAGCTGATATGTCGCTCAAGCACATCATCATGTTCGCAGCGGCGCCCTTGGCGCTCGCTGCGACCGCCGCCCCGGCCTCGGCGCAGGGTATCCCGGTTTTCGATTCCACGGGCTACATACAAGCCCTCGCGACCGTTCAGAACACGATCAAGATGATCGAACAGGGCGAGCAGCAAATCTCGACCGCCACCAACACGCTCAACTCGCTGCAAAAGCTGACGAACGTGAACAGCATCGCATCGAGTCTCTTCAATTCTCAGACGCGCAACCTCCTGCCAAACACGACCATCGACGCACAAACGCTGTTAGGCGGCGATCTGACCAAGATCGGCTCGCTGGGCTCGCTCGCCAGCAGCATCCAGTCCCGCTACACGATTTCGTCCTCCGGGTCGGACGCGGACACCGCCTACAACCAGGCGCTCAAGGATGCGACCGGCTCTGCCGCTGCTACGGCCGCCTTCGGCGAGAACACGTTGAACGTGACGCAGCAGCGGATGCAGCTCCTCGATCAGCTCCGCGAGCAACTGTCGAGCGCCAAAGACCCCAAGGACGTGATGGACCTGAACGCCCGTATCTCGGTCGAGCAGGCGCAGCTCCAGAACGACATGCTGAAGTTGCAGGCGATCCAGACGGCTCAGTTTGGACACGCGAACCTTGCGATCGCGACGGCGCAAACCTCGGCTGCCCGCAATGCGGCCTCATTCTACGACGCCAACACTCTCAGGAAGTAACCCATGCGAAAGCTGCTCGTCTTGTGCTTCGCCCTGGCCGCTGCCGGCTGTCAACAACAACCCCCTGCGGTCCCGACAACGGACGAGCTGATAAAGAATCCGCAGCTTCTCGCGGAATGGAAAACGAAATGTGACAGCGGGGAATACAGCAATCTCCCTGCCGATCAGAAGGATAATCTTTGTTTCACGACGCGAGAAGCGCGGCGCTCGATCGCCATGCAAAAGATCAACTCGAAATGATCCAGCCACTTTGAACAAGGTATAAACCGATGGCAGGAAGTTCGCCCAATCTCATGGTCCTTTTCACGACCATGTATGGCTATGTAGAAAGCGCAATTACATCGGCCGTGGCGAGCTTCGGGTCCGGTCTTGTCAGCTTCGTGGCTGCGCCACTCGGCGTCGCCGCGACAATCTACTTCCTGCTTCTGGGTTTCGCGGTTCTTCGCGGCGCAATCCAGGCCCCCTTGCGCGAGCTGGTATTCCAAGCCGGCAAGGTCGGCTTCGCGATAGCAGCAGCCAGCGCCGTCGGCTACTCGGCGCTCGTCGTGAACGTCGCCACGCAGCTCCCGTCCGACATCATTTCGGCGGGATCGGGAACGCCTGTCACTAACCCCGGCACCACTTTCGATACCTACGTCTCCGATACCGGCAAATTGGCGTCGCGGATGGAACAGGCGAACGCGACCATCCAGCAGATGCCTTCACAGGGAATCACCGATTTCCGCACGCCGCTGATCCAGTTGCAGTCCGCGCTTGTGACCTATGGTTGCATCGGCGTCCTCTATGTGTTCGCCTTCCTGTCGGCCGCCGTCGGGTTCTGCATCGTCATCTTCGCGAAGCTGGCTGTGTCGATCTGCGTTGCGCTCGCGCCGCTCGCGCTCGCCTGCCTCTTATTCAACTCCTCGCGCTGGCTCTTTGATGGCTGGCTCAAACAGACCGCGAATTACATCCTCCTGATGGTCGTCATGGCGATCATGACGAAGTTCATCACCGGCCTTCAGGAAGCCTCCATGGACGGCATCATGGGGTCGATCGGCGATGCGTCCAACTTTGTCCAGATGGAGGATACCTACGCGGTCCTCAACACCGACCTGATGATTGTGGCGACCGTCGCGTGCTGCGCGATTTACATCGTCGGCACGATCTTCTTCTTCCAAGCGCCTTCGATCGCTTCGGGCATCGCGGGCGGAGCGTCCTCGGGTGGCCATGGCTTCCTGCAAACCGGCATGAACATGGCGGCCAATCGCCTGATGTTCCGACGCTTGGCCGCGAACACGCCCCGCGCTGGTGGAGCCCCCGCGACTGGCGGCTCCGTCGCTCGATCTGCTTCCGGGGGCGGCTGACCGCTCTCCACTCATGAACCTTGGGAACATCGCGGAAAAGACGGACGGAGATTCTATGAAAAGGCTGACTATCGTGGCGTTAGGTGCCCTCGCACTTAGCGGATGCACCGGGACTCACATCAAGCCCGCTCCGGTATGCGACGGCAAGCATCGCCGCCCCGCCAATCTCTACGGCACGATTCTGCCGACACTCCCTGTCCCGCTGCCCGCATCGCAAGGTGGAGGCGGACAGTCCATGGTGGCTCCACCGGCAGCCTCGCCCGCACCTGATGTCCCCGGCCCGGCGCCGCTGCCGGCGCCGCCAGCATCAGCCCCCGACGCCGGCCAGGAACCCGCCACGCCTCCGAAGCGAGGCGCCATGAACACTCTACCGTCAGCGCCGGGGACGTCCCAGCGGGCCGTTGCGCTGTCCTACCTCCCCTGCTGACGAAGGGATCGACGCCATGGCTACGGTGAAGGCAGAAGATAAGGAAAAATACCTCGAAAGCGCGAGGACGTGGGAATACGACCGAATGCGCGCGGCGATCCAGTCCCGGCGCGTGGCGTGGACCGTCGCGGGAGGGGCATGTGCGCTCGCGGTCGCGTCTGTGGCGGCTGTCGTCATGCTCACACCTCTCAAGACCGTACAGCCCTATGTGATCCGGGTTGATAAGACCTCGGGCGAGGCAGAGATCGTGACGGCCCTCAAGGGGCCTCAGCCCCGCACCTACGACGATGCGGTCAATCGCTATTTCATTTCGCAATATGTGCGGCTGCGCGAGGGCTGGTTGAACGATGCAGCTCGTGAGAACGCCTATACGGTGATGCTAATGAGCGACCAGGCTGAAGGCGGCCGTTATCTCAACGGCGTTCAATCTGGCAACAGCAATGCCCCGTCGAACATCTACGGCGACAAAGGCTTCGTCTCGATCGCAATCCGCACGATCAGCTTCCTGAGCCCGACCGTGGCGCAAGTCCGCTACACGAAGATCATCACGATGGGGCAGAACACGCCGGTCGCGCAGAACTGGAACGCGATCATGACCTTCAAGTTCACCACGGCCCCCGAGCATGAGAAGGATCGCAACCTGAATCCTCTCGGCTTCCAGGTCGTGAATTATCGCTCTGACCCGGAGGCGTGACATGACCGAACAGCCGAAGACCATGGACGGCGCCGATCGCGTCGTGATCCCCTTCCTCCCCGCGCTCCGCAAGAAGCTGGGCGAGCGCCTCTCGCCTCCGGCAAGCAAGCTGGTGGTGACGGATAGCGGCGCCAAAAGCCGTTTCTGGCGTGGTGTCGGGGCGGTGTGGCACCGGCTCGTCGTCTTCTCGGTCGTTGGGGCCGTGGCCGTCACGCTCGCTCCGCATCCGGCTATCGCATCCGAGACGCCCGTTCCTGGCCCAAAGGATGCGCGGGTCCGCAACGTCAACTACGATCCCGATCAGGTCGTGACGATCGTGGGCAGTTTTCGCCATGCGATCGAAATCCAGTTCGGCCCCAATGAAACCGTGACGCAGGCGGCGTTGGGCGACACGATCTCATGGCAAATCGCGCCCGTCGGCAACATCGTGTTCCTCAAGCCGCGCGAGAAGGCTGGCGGAACCAACCTGATCGTCGTCACCAACGTCAACGGCGCGCCGCGCACCTATCATTTCAATCTCACTCTCGGCGCCGGCGAGGCAATGTATGGCATCCGGTTCCATTACCCGCGCGAGGAGCGAGCTATGGCGACGCTTCAGACCCAGCTCGCCGAGGTACAGGCCGCGCGCGCGGTCGAAAACAACATCACCACAGCCGCGCTCGATCATGCCGTGATCGAAGGAACGCGAAACATGAATTACACGGTGCAGGGCGACTCCTCGCTCCAGCCCACCGAGATCTCCGACAATGGCGAGTTCACGGTGCTGCGCTACCCAGGCCACGCCGACATACCTTCAATTTTTGCCGTTGACGTGGACGGGACCGAGACGATCGTTCCCTACGACGTGCGCGAGGATTTTGTCGTGATCCATGCGGTCTATCGGCAGCTTCGGCTCCGTCGCGGCAACGTGGTGCTGTGCATCTACAATGAAGCGCCCCCTCGCAACGATCGCGGCGATCGGACGGGGACCGTCTCCAACATCGTCGAACGTAAAGTGAAGGGGCAGTAAGATGGCCGATAACCTCATTGACCGCGGCGGCGAAGTCGGCGCCGATACCGTCCCCCCCAGCGAGCAGAGCAGCCCCATTGCGCGCAGCGGCGGTTGGGGAAATATCGCTTTCCTCGGCGCCGGCCTCGCACTGATCGGCACCATGGGCGGCATTGCGATCGGCTATGGTGCATTCCACCATTCCGGCTCCGCAAAGCCCGCCGAGCAGCCGGCAAAAGCCAGCGATCGGGCCGTGGCCGATGTGATGGGATCACCGAACGCGCAGCGCGCGCAGCTCGCCGGCCAGCTCGGCCAACCCAATGCCCCGCAAACCGATATGTTCGGCCGCCCGATCGCGGCGACGCCTAACCAGGCTACCGATGCGAACGGGAATCCGGCGCCGGTGTCGGCGAATGGTCAGGAGACGCCAGAGCAGAAGCGAGCCGAACAGGCACGCTCGATGGCGGATGCTGCGCGCCGATCGCCGATCATGGCGTTCGGCAGCACGGGTATCGCATCCGCCGGATCACCGGGGACAAGCCTCGTCTCGGCCGAGCAACCGCAAGGGAATGGCCAGCCTCAAGGCGATGGGCAGGGCCAAGGGCAAGGCCAGCCAGGCGGCCCGCGCAACTTCGGGGCCAGCGGCTTCGGGCAGAATGATGATGCCGGCCCGTCGGGTAAGGGATCGACCGATTTCAGCGATCAGCTCAACCATGCGGCGATCCAGACAGTACGGGCGAGCGTGATCCCCGATCGGAGCCTTCTGTTGAGCGCTGGCACGGTCATACCCTGCACTCTGCAGACGGCCATCAACTCGACGCAGGCGGGCTTCGTGAACTGCGTCATCAATCATGACGTCTATTCGGAAAATGGTCGCATCGTCCTGCTCGACAAAGGGACGAAGGTGCTGGGGCAATATTCGGGCGGCATCACACAGGGGCAGGCTCGCTTGTTCGTCCTATGGACGCGCGCACTCACGCCGCGCGGTGTGGCGATCGACTTGGGATCGCCTGCGGCTGATAGCCTTGGCCGCGCCGGCCTGCCGGGAGGCGTCGATACGCAGTTTTGGGCGCGCTTCGGCATGGGGCTTGTGATCTCGGTGCTGGAAGATGCGTCGAACATCGCCAGTCGCGCCGTCGCCGGCGAAGGCACCTACTCGACACAGGTTCCGGGCAATACTGCACAGACGGTCCTCAACCAAACCATGCAGATCAAGCCGATCCTGAAGAAGAATCAGGGCGATACGGCTGCAATCTTCGTCGCCAAGGATTTCGATTTCCGGTCCGTCTATGACGTGCGACTGAGGCGCTGATTTGTGGCGTCGTCGATATACCAGCACAATGCGGCGCCGATAGAGCGTCACCTAGCCCGCGAGGACGTGACGGAGCTGGTCATCAATGAGCCGGGCCTGATCGGCTTGGAGACGCGCAACGGTTGGGAATGGCATAAGGAGCCGGCATTGGACAATGCGGCCCTCATGACGCTCGCGAAGCTCATCGCAGGTCTGACCAAACAGGATGTCACCGCCGAATATCCGATCGTCTCCTCGGTTCTTCCGGGAGGCGAGCGCGCGCAGGTCGTCGTCCCCCCTGCCGTGGAGCGGGGCTTCGTCTCGATCACGATCCGGAAAGCGTCGGGCGTCTCTATGGACATCGACGATTTCGACCGCGCCGGGCTTTTCAGTGAGGTCCGCGCTCATGGCCTGCATGAAGAGGTCGACTCCGCGCTGATGCGATTTCGCGAGGCCGGCGACTGGAAGGGCTTCTTCCGGCTCGCGGTCGAATCCCGCAAAAATATCCTGATCTCCGGCGCCACGGGTTCCGGCAAGACGAGCTTCTCCAAGGGCCTGATTAGGCTCATTCCCGATTACGAGCGCATCCTGACGATCGAAGACACCCGCGAGCTGGTGGTGCCACAGCGCAACCACGTCCACATGATGTATTCTAAGGACGGAAAGGGCCTTCAAAAAGCTGGCGCAAAGGAATTGCTGGAATCGGCGTTGCGTATGCGACCCGATCGCATCCTGCTCCAAGAGCTACGCGACGGCACCGCCTTCTTCTATCTGCGCAACGTCAATAGCGGCCATCCAGGCTCGATAACCACGGTCCATGCCAATACGGCCGAAGGTGCGCTGGAACAGCTTACGCTGCTGGTCAAGGAATCGGAAGGCGGCAACGATCTCGATCGGCACGACATCCGCGCCCTGTTGCGCTCGCTGGTTGATATCGTCGTGCAGATGCACCGCCTTCCCCCAGGTGACGGGAAGCCGGCGCGCTATCGTATGACGGAAGTGTGGTTCGATCCTGCGGGCAAGCCTCGCGATTAGATTCGAGCGGAGGATCGCATTATGAGCGGCAAAATGGTTCGCAACCAAGGGGCGTCCGAGCCGGCCGCCATCGCGTTCCTCGTCATCATAGGCTTGATGATAAGCGCCGCGATCGGCGCCGTGGTGGTCCTTTGGAAGGCGCATCTCCTCTCGGCGCACACGCCCTGGGCGCGCGTTCCGGGTGCATTATGGTCGATGCGCCACTTGCCGATCGTGTGGAAGCCGTTTCTCGCCGGTTTCTTCATCGCCTTCGCGGTCTGCCTGATCGGTATCGTGTCGTCGCTTTTCACGGGCCAGAAGCTCCACGGCGAAGCCCGCTGGGCGCGGATCGGCGAGGTCCGCAAGGCCAAGCTCTTGGAGGATGCCGGCATTCTCCTCGGCCGCATCAATGGCAAGTTCATGCGCTTTGGGGGAACCGAGCATGTCTTGCTCGAAGCACCCACCCGCGCCGGCAAGGGCGTCGGCGTCGTGATCCCGAACCTTCTCCAATGGCCGGATTCGGTTGTCGTCCTCGATGTGAAGCAAGAGAATTGGGCGGCGACAGCAGGCTTTCGGATGACGAACCTTCGCCAGCAAACACTCTTGTTCAACCCGCTCGATGCCCACGGTCGCACATGCCGCTACAACCCGCTCGCGTACATCAACCGACGCGATCAGGTCGAAGTCGTCAACGAGCTGCAAAAAATCAGCGTCATGCTTTTTCCCCTGCCCCTGCAGGGCGAGACGTTTTGGGCGGAAAGCGCAAGGACGGCGTTTCTCGGTGTCGCGGCCTATGTCGCCGCCACGGTGGATGATGGCGACGATGCGCTCCCCTTCACCATCGGCGAAATCTACCGCCAATTCGCCGCCGGCGATGCACAAAAGCGATTTCCCAAAATCATCTCGCAGCGCGAGCGGGAGGGCAAACCGCTATCAGGGGCGTGCGTGTCGGCGCTGCGGGATTGGATCATGGCCTCGGCCAATACCTTCACGTCAACCCGCCAGTCCGTCACCGCCAAGATCAATCTGTGGCTGAACCCCTATGTCGATGCGGCAACGGCTGTCAGCGATTTCGATCTGCGCGAGTTCCGCGACAAGCGGATCTCGCTCTATCTCGGCGTCTCGCCGGATGATCTGGATCGCGTGGCACCGATCTATGGCCTGCTTTTCCAGCAGCTCATTGACCTCAATGTCCGCGAGCTGCCCTCGGGCAACAAGCACCAGGTTCGCTTGCTGCTCTTGCTCGACGAGTTCTCGCGCCTCGGCCGCGCGTCGGTGATCGCCAATGGCTTCAGCTATGTCGCCGGCTATGGCATTCGCCTCCTCCCCGTCATCCAGAGCGGAGCGCAGCTCGAGAACGTCTATGGGCCGAAAGTCGCCACGGAGATTGAATCCAACTGCGGCGTCCAAATGGTCATGCGCCCCGCGACCAACGATGATGCGAAGGATATTTCCGAACGGCTTGGCACTTATACGTTTCGCGCCAAGTCGCGCTCCTTCGGCATGTGGGGCCGTGGGGGCGGCTCGGTATCGGAATCCGATCAGCGCCGGCCCCTGATGCTTCCTCAAGAGCTGATGCAGCTCCCCGAAAAGGACATGATCGTCCTGCGCCTCGGCATCCCGCCCGTCTATGGCAAGAAAATCCGCTATTATACGGAGAAGGCCATGGTCGCGCTGACCAAGATCCCCGCACCGCAAATGCCGAACATTCGACCCGATCCCACCGCACCGATAAACAGCCTGCGGGTGATCGCCGCGGCCGAGGCGGATGATAATGGCGCCCTTGGCTCGGCCCCGCCTGCTCATGGTCCTGGGCCGCAATCCGGAGGCGGAGGCACGGCCCCGACCCACCATCGCTTGAACCAAGCCGCGATCGCCGCCGCCATGGCCGCGCCTGCCGGGGAACGCACCAGCAAGCTTTTCCAACATATTGTCATGGTAGGCGAGCCAAAGGTCGCTTAGCGTTATGTGATCTTACCCTCGTCGGTGCGGTGACGCGAAGGCGGATCGGCTGCACAAGAGAGGCAGGCGCCTTGAAACCGATGGCAGTTTTTGCCATAATGGTAGTGAGGTGATTTATGGCTTCGATGAACGTCTCCCTTCCGGACCCTATGCGGGATTACGTCCAGCGCCGCATCGACAGCGGGCATTATGCCAGCGTGAGTGATTATGTTCGCGATCTCATTCGGCGCGATCAGGGCGAGACGCAGGATGTCGAACGGTGGCTGCATGATCTTGACGCCTCGATCGAACGCGGCCTTGCCGATGCCGAGGCGGGGCGCACCCACGACCTCGACGACGCCTGCGATGCTATCATCGACAGGATTCGGACACGGGCAAGCGCTCAGCCGCAATGAAAGTCATCCTGACGCCGGATGCGCTGGCCGACCTCGATCACATCGCCGAGCATATCGAAAAGGACAATCCCGCGAGAGCCATCAGCTTTGTTGAGGAATTGCGTGAGGCGGCCCGTCGCCTTGCCGATCTGCCCCAAGGCTATCCTCTGGTGCCTCGCTATGAGCGCTACGGTATCCGTCGCCGTTCCTATCGCCGCTATGGCATCCTCTACCGGCCAGAAGCCCACCGTATCCTGATCCTGCGCTTTCTTGGCCCCGGTCAAGATCATGATCGCGCGCTCCAATTGGTGTGAGCGATCGCTTGCTAGGGATTGATCGGAGCGAAGGCGGGCCAGTCACGACTTTTGAGGCCGGGCTGTGACAGGAAGCTCGGGCCGTCCAGCAACAGCGTCATGCGCGTGTAGCCGATCCTGAGGGATTCGAGCGGCACCGCTCGCAATGTCTCTTCAAGACCGGCATATCGCTCGTCCGAGATCACCACATAGTTTATCCTGCCGGTCGAACATTCGATAAGGGCCTCGACAACCCGGCCCAGATTCATCCCGCTCTTGTCATCAACCGCCATGCCGATCAGGCCGGTCGCGGTGAACAGGTTCGGCGTATCGGATCTTTGGCTGGCTGTTTCGGCCGATCGGCCGCCATCCTCATATTTGGTCTGCTGCCCCAACCATCGCCAGATACCAACTAGGTTCGTCAGCATCAGGAATCCATTGGTGGCAACCAAGGCTGTCTGTCCTGTGGCGTAGCCCAATGTGGTCCAGCAAACCGAGCTGATGCTGAACACCACGAAGCCCCAGCCCGTCACGCGCGCGCCCAGGTTGGAAGCCGTCATCATCGCCGCGATCATCGTCGCGATCGTGGCGATCCAACCGACGAGACTTATCATTGTCCCACCCCTCGCTGCGGCCCGCGTGCGGGCGGCGCAACCGGCAACGCCTTCACGCCGGCTGCGCCGACGCTTCCGTTGTCGGGAGCGAAACAGCCGCCTCGCTCGTCAACAGCCGGAAGGTGAAGCTCTCTTGCAGGTACAGCTCGACCGCCTCGGCGGTGTGGCTGAGATAGCCGATCGACAAATCCTGTCCGAGATCGAGTTCGAAATCGCCGCCCCGCGTTGTCAGGACGACGCCGCCCATGATGCCCGGCGCCCAGATGATATCGCCGTCCACCAGACGATTGATGTGCTGGAGCACCGGATAGCCCTCCTCGCTGCCGCCGCTGATCGCGGTGAACGGATCATCGCCCAGCACCAGTCGATAAGGCCCCTCGACCCCGGCAAGGCGCAACCGATCGACGGCTTGGGCGACGATGGCGGGATATCCGGCGACGGCCGTGGGCAGCGGCACCGGCTCGTTGCTCGCGCCGGGACGGATGCCGCCGATATCGGCAGCGGCATAGCCATCAAAGATCGCGCGATTTTCGGCAAAGGCGATCGTGCGGGCGGCTTCCTTGAGCGGTTGCCAGTCCGAATCCTCGGAGCCGCGCTCCACATCGTCGATCGCCGCGCGGGTCAGCGTGAAGGGCACGCGCAGTTCGACCACGGCGTTGACCGCACGCCGCACGGCTTGGACGCCATCGCTGGGCGCATCGATCGGCTTGGTGTGGCCCGTTCCCACGGCCGCGAGCGTGGCCCCCTTCGGTTCCGGCACGTCCACGACGCGGCGCGCGGCCAGATAGCGCTTGAGAGTTCGGGTCGCTTCTTGGTCGATTTGCGCCCAAGCGGCGTCGGAGATGGGGGCGAGTTCGCGATGGAGGTTATTCATGTCCTGCCTCATCTTTGAGTGATCCAATGCGCAGCGATCCATCCGATGCTGACGAGGGCTCCGGTGCCGGCGCCGTGGATGCGGGCGCCTCGGCTACCGCCTCATCGCCATCGGCCGTGGCTGGCTCCGGCGTTACCTCGTCCAGAAAATCAGCCGACGGCACGAAATAAAGCGAGCCGGTCACGGCCCGGCTAACATCGAGCAAGCGATCGTAATTGCCGGGTGGCAAACCGATGAACATATTGTCGAGCATCCGCTCGATGCGGGTCGGCGAGCGGGCGTAACCGATGAAATAGGTGCCGAACTCGCCCTTACCAACATCGCCGAACGGCATGTTATCGCGCAGGATCTGGAGTTGCTCGCCGTCCTCCTCGATGTTGGTGAGCACGTTATGCGCGAAGCTCGGCTTGGCCGCCTCGTCCAGCTCGATGTCCGACAGCTTCTCGCGCCCTACGATCTTCTCCTGCTGCTCCACGGGAATCGCGTTCCACTTGTCGAGGTCGTGGAGGTATTTCTGGACGATCACATAGCTGCCGCCAGCGAAGACCGGATCGTCCGCCGCCCCGATCACCGTGGCATCTCTGGCTCCCTGCTCGACGGGGTTTTCCGTCCCGTCGACAAATCCCAGCAGGTCGCGATCGTCGAAGTAGCGGAAGCCATGCACCTCGTCCGTCACCGAGGCGAAGCCGGCGAGACGCTTCACGATCTGCGCCGCCATCTCGAAACACAAATCCTGACGCGCGGCGCGAATGTGAAACAGCAGGTCGCCGGGCGTCGAAGGCGCATGATGGACGCCGCGGATTTCCCGGAACGGATGCAGTTCCTTCGGCCGCGGCGCTCCGAATAGCCGGTCCCAAGCATCGGAGCCGATCCCCATGATGCAGGAAAGTCCGCCGTCTGCCGCCCGGAAGCCCACGCCACGAACCAGCGACGACAGGATGGCGCAAAGACCCCGCACCCCCGCTTCCGGCTTCTCCCCGGCGCCCATCGAGACGACCAGAAAGATCGCAGCGCGGGTAAGCCGGGCATCGACGGCCTGGGAACGAGCGGTAACATCTTGAGAGACGGTAGAAGGCACGTTCAACTCCCTGAATGGTCGGGCAGGACCATCGCTATCACATCCCAGCAAGACATGGCCGGTGCTCGATCATCGGGATCGCCACACCCCAATCGACAAGACTCACCATAGTCCCACTCCCCCCTGTCGCCGGCGTCCAAGCGGCTAAAGCGCCGCCTTTAGATAAGGCGCGGTCAGGCTGCCTTGCGCTTCGGCAACATCGTGAGGGACGCCGCTCGCGATGATCCGGCCACCATCTTCGCCAGCGCCAGGCCCCAGATCGATCACCCAATCCACCTGTGAAATAGCTCGCATGTCATGCTCGACGACGACGACCGTATTGCCGACATCGACAAGGCCCTGCAGGTGCCGCATCAGCCGATCAGCGTCGGAAGGGTGAAGCCCCGAAGTCGGCTCGTCGAGGATGTAGATGGTGTTGCCACGCTGGGCGCGTTGCAGCTCGGTCGCGAGCTTGATGCGCTGGGCCTCGCCGCCCGACAGTTCCGTCGCCGGCTGTCCAAGCCTCAGATAGCCGAGGCCAATCTCCCGCAGCACATCGAGCGAGCGCATGACGGACGGTTCGCTCGCGAAGAAGTCGCACGCCTCGTCCACCGTCAGCTCAAGCACCTGGGCGATGTTGCGGCCGTTCCATTCGACTTCGAGCGTCTGCGGATTGTAGCGGCTGCCATGGCAGGTCGAGCAGGGCGCATAGACGCTGGGCAGGAACAACAGCTCCACCATGACGAAGCCCTCACCCTCGCACACCGGGCAGCGGCCCTGTGCGACGTTGAAGGAGAACCTGCCCGGGCTGTAGTGGCGCCGGCGCGCCAGTGGGGTGTTCGCGAAGATCTTGCGCACATGATCGAACAGGCCGCTGTAGGTGGAGAGGTTCGAGCGTGGAGTGCGGCCGATCGGCTTCTGATCGACCCGCACCAGCCTGCGCACATGCTCCATGCCCGCAACGATGCGGCCTTCGGTCTCTTCCCGCGCAACATCGAGCAGCGGATCGGTATCCTCCTCCTCGGCAGCCGGCGTGCCGCCGAGTTGTTCCGTCACAAGCTCCGGAAGTGCCTGGCTGACAAGACTGGACTTGCCCGATCCTGAAACCCCGGTGACGGCGGTGAAGCAGCCAATCGGTAGCGCGACGTCGAGCCCGTGAAGATTGTTGCGGGTCACACCTTCAAGACGGAGCCATGCTTTTGCTTCGCGCGGGGTCCGGTCATGGGCGTCAGGTTCTGCGAACAGATAGCGACGGGTGATCGACGCCTCGACGCCGGCAAGCCCTGCGATCGGGCCGCTGTAGAGCACTTCGCCGCCCTTTTCGCCGGCACCTGGCCCCACATCGACCAGCCATTCGGCATGGCGGATCACGTCAAGATCATGCTCGACAACGAACAGCGAGTTGCCCGCCGCCTTCAGCCGCTCAAGGATGGTCAGCAACGCTTCGCCGTCTGCCGGGTGCAGCCCCGCCGATGGCTCGTCCAGCACATAGACCACGCCGAAAAGCTGTGACGACAATTGAGTGGCAAGGCGCAGGCGTTGCAGCTCGCCGGAGGAAAGCGTCGGCGTGCTGCGGTCGAGCGAGATGTAGCCAAGGCCAAGGTCGATCAGCGGGCCTAGCCGTTCGAGCAGCTCGGATGCGAGACGCTGCGCGGCGACCCGCTTCTCATCGGAAAGATTGGGCGTGCGGCGCACGTCAGGCGCTGCCTTGTGTGCCGAGCCTCCCGCCGCGACCCTACGTTCAACCGCCGCATCGCGGGCCGCCTTGCCGAGAACATGGCCCTTCAGGGTCGTCGAGGCGCTACCATACTCGCCATGGGCGACGGGCGTGAGCAAGTCCCGGAGCTTCAGCACCGTCAGGTCGCCAAACTCGGCGATGTCCAGGCCGGCAAACTTCACCGACAGGGCCTCGCGCTTCAGGCGCTTGCCGTCGCAGGTCGGGCAATCGCGGCCGATGATATATTGCGAGACACGCTTCTTCATCAGCGCGCTTTTGGTGTTGGCGAAGGTCTCCAGCACGTAGCGACGGGCGCCGGTGAAGGTGCCCTGATAGCTCGGCTCCATACGACGCTTGAGGGCAACGCGCGTCTGTTCGGGCGTCAGACCCGCATAGACCGGCACCGTCGGCGTCTCGTCGGTGAAGAGTATCCAGTCACGATCCTTCTTCGGAAGATCGCGCCATGGCGTGTCGACATCATAGCCGAGCGACACAAGGATATCGCGCAGGTTCTGGCCGTGCCACGCCGGCGGCCATGCCGCGATCGCCCGATCGCGAATGGTGAGACTGTCGTCGGGCACCATCGTCTCTTCGGTCGCGTCATAGACGCGCCCGATGCCGTGGCAGGTCGGGCAGGCCCCGGCCACGGTGTTGGGGGAGAAGTCCTCCGCATAGAGCATCGGCTGATTGCGCGGATATTCTCCGACGCGCGAATAGAGCATCCGCACCAGGCTGGAGAGCGTCGTCACGCTGCCAACCGAAGACCGCGCATTGGCCGAGCCGCGCTGCTGCTGCAACGCGACCGCGGGCGGCAACCCGTCGATGGCGTCAACCTCCGGCACGCCGGCCTGATCGATCAGGCGGCGGGCGTAGGGCGCGACCGATTCCAGATAGCGGCGCTGTGCCTCGGCATAGAGGGTGCCGAAGGCGAGGCTCGACTTGCCCGATCCCGATATGCCGGTGAACACCACGAAGGCATCGCGCGGAACGTCCACATCAACATTCTTGAGGTTGTTCTGCCGCGCGCCGCGCACTTGTACGAAGCCGGATCGCGGCGCGCGTTCCTTGCCGGGGGTGGTTTGAGGCTCCTGATCCTTGCTCATTCGGTCACTTTCACCCGGCGCGTCACAGATAAATGAACTGACGGTAGAGGCCGTCCAGCTCGCCCCGGATCGTCTCGGCCCGATCCTCTTGGCCGTGATCCACCGCCGCGAGCAGCGCCTGTTCCTTCTCCGTGATCCGGTCGCAAAGCTCGTACAGGTTCTCGCAGAAGGCTTCCGAATGGACCGACGGCTCTTGCCCGTAGGGCTGCGCCGACGCCAGGCCGCGAACCGACGAGAGCGGTGTGACGTCGTTCTCCTCGTTGAAGGCGATCTGGCGCTGTCGCCGGCTCTCGGTCTCATCGATCGCGGCCCGCATCGCCGGCGTCACCATATCGGCGTAGAGGACAGCGGTGCCGTTCACATTGCGCGCGACGCGGCCGATCATCTGGATCAGCGCCTGGGCCGAGCGCAGGAAGCCCGCGCGGTCTGCATCGAAGATCGCAATCAGCGACGCTTCTGGGATGTCGAGCCCTTCGCGCAGCAAACTGATCCCGATCAGCACGTCGAACTCGCCCACGCGCAGGCCCTCGATGATCGCGACCCTATCCTCGACCTTGATGTCAGAGTGCATGTAACGCGCGCGAATGCCTTCGCTTTCGAGGAAAGCGTGCAGCTCCTCGGTCGCAACCTTGGTCAGCGTCGTAACCAGCACGCGCTCATCGCGCTGCGTGCGCTGCGCGATCTCGCGTAGCAAATCGTCACGCGCGCCTTGGGACGGGCGGACTTCCACCTTCGGATCGAGCAGGCCGGTCGGCCGCACGATCTGTTCAACCACCCTGCCTTGCGAGGCCTTTACCTCATAAGCGCCGGGGGTGGCGGACACGAAGATCGTCTGCGGCTTGACCTGTTCGAACTCGTGGAAGCTCAGGGGGTGGCTGTCCTTCGAAGACGGCAGGCGGAAGCCATAATCGATCAGCGTATCCTTGCGGGCCTGGTCGCCCCGGAACATCGCCGAGATCTGTGGGATCATCACATGCGATTCGTCGACGAACAGCAGCCCGTCCTTGGGCAGATAGTCGAGCAGGGTTATGGGCGGGAGCGCAGGGTCACGACCGCTCAGATAGCAGGCGTAATTTTCCATGCCCGAGCAATATCCGACCTCGCGCAACATCTCGGCATCGTTGGTGATGCGATCATAGAGGCGCGCCGCTTCCGTCAGGCGGTTTTCGCTGGTCAGCCGTTCGACCTGCGTTTCCAACTCTTCGAGGATCGCCGTGGCGGCCTTGCGGGCCTGATCTGCGGTCGCCGCCAGAACAGTCTTGGGCGAGACAAGATAGTGATCGGCGCTTTCCATCGGCTTGCCGGTCGCCGCATCGAACCATTGGAGCGACGCGATCACGCCGTTTGCCAAACCGACGCGCAGCGCCTTATATTCCGAATCCGCCGGGTAAATCTCAACAGCGTCGCCATCAGCGCGATAAGTGCCGCGCTTCAGCTTATGCTCGGCCCGATCATATTGCAGGCGCGCCAGGCTGCGGAAAAGCTCTTCCTGTCCCAACCGCGCGCCCTCGGTCAGCGGAACCTGGAGCGCGCGATAATTGTCGGGATCGCCCATGCCGTAGATCGACGATACCGAGGCGACGACGATCGTATCGCGGCGCTCGATCAGCGATTTTGTCGTCGACAGGCGCAACCGTTCCAGATGCTCGTTGATCGAGGAATCCTTCGGAATGAACTCATCGCGGCCCGGCAGATACACTTCCGGTTGGAAATAGTCGTAATAGGAGACGAAATACTCCACGGCGTTTTCAGGGAAAAATCGCCGCATCTCGTCATAGAGCTGCGATGTCAGCGTCTTGTTGGGGGCAAGGATCAAGGTGGGGCGCTTCAGACGATGGATGATGTTCGCCATCGTGAAGGTCTTGCCCGAGCCCGTGATGCCCTTGAGGGTCTGGTGATGTGCCCCCTCTTCGACGCCGGCGATCAGGCGCGCGATCGCTTCGGGCTGATCGCCTGCCGGCGTGTATTGCGAGTGCAGTATGAAAACATCGGTCGACACTGGAAATCCTCCTGCCGGTTTCGCCCCCGGCGCGCGCTAGACGCACGGAGGCGATAAAGGGATCATATCTGCTTTTTTGCGGGCGGCGGTCCATGGTCGCTGTGCGCGTTCCTGATCTGTCGAACGGTCCACCAGACACCAAGGACGGCAAGGGGAACCAGAGCGGCGATCACCAGCTCGGGCGCCACCATGTCGTGAATCCCCGGTATGCCCTTGATGAGATAGGAGAGCAGGCCGATCACATAATAGGAGATCGCCGCGACAGACAGGCCTTCCACGGTCTGTTGAAGCTGCAATTGCAGCTTCGCCCGATTGTCCATCGAGGCCAGCAGATCGCTGTTCTGGCGTTCGAGTTGCACATCGATCCACGACCGCAGCAGCGTGGTCGCGCGCGCCAGCTTGTCGGAGAGATTGGCTTGCCGTTCCTCGATCACGCGACAGGTCCGCATGGCGGGCGCGATCCTGCGATGGAGGAAGTTGCGCCAGCGATAGCAGCCCGGGACGAAGGTTTCGCCGAGCGCTGCAAGCCGCTCCTCGACGATTTCATAATAGGCACGGCTCGCACCGAAGCGGTAGAGGCTGGACGCCGTGTCCGCCTCCAGCTCGGCCGAAAGGTCGGTCAGCCGGGAAAGTAGCCCCTCGCTGTCGCGGCGTGCAGATTTGCGCATCTCGTTGGTGATGGCGGCAAGGCGCTTCTCTATGCTGCGCAGATGCGGCCCCAGCGATTGGGTCAGTGGGATGCCGAGCAGGGCCAGCGTCCGATAGGTCTCGATTTCGAGGAGCCGCTGTGCCAGCGCGCCAAGCCGGATCGGCGTCAAACCGCGATCGAGGATGAGGATGCGGGTTAGCCCATCGGCGTCCTGACGGAAATCGGTGACGATATCGGCCATGCCATCCTCGACGAGCGAATGACACCGGCTGATCGGGTCGAAGCGATCGATATAGGTCGCGGTCTCTTCGGTCCACGTAACAACGTCCAGGCGGACGCCGCAAATGACCGGCCCGGGCGGCGTAAAGCCGTGCTTGAACGGATCTTCACCCGCCAGCTCCCCGGTGCCCGGATCGAGGGGCGCACTCCACAAGTAGGTCGAGAACTCGGTGTGCTTCTCACAGTGCAATTTACCCTGATCCCAGGTCAGGCCATGAAGAGGTGTGTCCTGATCCGGCAGCGGGGCGCCCATCCGGCTCGATATTTCCGCGAGGGTCGCCTTGTCCTTCGTCAGATTGCCCTCGTTCATGAAGGCGAGCTGCACCAGGGCACGCGGCGCATCTATCAGCAAATAAGGGCGCGCATGAACCTCGTCGATGGCAACCCGCCTATTCTCATAGGTGGGCATTCCATAGACAGTTGAACCGCTGTTCTCGGCGCTGCCCTCTTCACTCAATCGCCTTCCCTCCCCTTGTCATGGTCCTGCCCGGCATCGTGCTGAGCGAGATCGCTGTAAGTAATCAGACGCGAGCCACGATATCCTATGCCGTGGGTCCACATCCAGCTTAGTGCAACACTCATCCGATTTTGCGTCCCGATCAGGAAGTAGATGTGGATCAGTTTCCACATCCACCACGCCAGAACACCGCGCAATTTGAACCCGCCCATATCGACGACCGCAAGGCTGCGGCCGATCGTCGCCAGATTGCCTTGATGCCGGTAACGGAACGGTTCCGAAGCATTCTGCCCCTTAAAGCGCTGGCGGATCAGCCGGGCCACATATTGTCCGGCCTGCTTTGCAGCCGGCGCGAGACCGGGCACCGGCTTGCCGTCATACCCGTTCGAGGCTGCGGTATCGCCGATCACGAAAATGTCGGGGTGTCCTGGCACTGTCAGGTCCGGCCCGACGACCACGCGGCCCGCGCGATCGGCTTCAGCGTTCAGCCAGCGCGCGGCGGGCGAGGCCTGAACGCCTGCTGCCCACAAAATCGTTTCAGCGGGAATAGGCACACCGTCGACCACGACCCCATGCTCGGAACATTCCGTGACCGGCTTGCCGAGCTTGATTTCGACACCGAGCTTTTCAAGCGCCTGAGCGGTATAGGCCGACAGATCTTCCGGGAAGACCTGCAGGAGCCGCTGCCCGGCTTCGACCAGCACCACCCGCGTCGCGCGCGGATCGATCGACCGGAAATCGCGCACCAGTGTCAGACGGGCAAGCTCCGCGATCGTGCCGGCCAGTTCGACGCCGGTAGGCCCGCCGCCGATGATAACGAAGGTCTGCAAGGCCGCACGGCGCGCGGGATCGCTCTCGCGCTCGGCTTCTTCGAACGCGACGAGAAGGCGCCGGCGAATGGTGGTCGCATCTTCGAGCGATTTGAGGCCCGGAGCATAAGGCTCCCATTGGTCATGCCCGAAATAGGAATGCCGCGCGCCCGTCGCGATGACGAGTGTGTCATAGCCAAGCGTCGAGCCGTCTTCGAGAACGACGCGCCGGTTGCCCGTGTCCACGCCTTCGACCTCACCGAGCAGAGTCCGAACGTCCTTGCGCTTGGCGAAGAGCGAGCGGATCGGCCAGGCGATCTCCGATGGCGACAGCGACGCGCCCGCGACCTGATAGAGCAGCGGCTGAAAAAGATGGTGGTTGCGGCGATCGACAAGGGTGATGTCAACGCCGCTCCCCGCGAGCCGCTGGACGGTTTCGAGGCCGCCGAAGCCCGCGCCCACGACCACCACGCGATGGCGACCGGAGGCGGGGTCATTGCTGGACGCGATTTCGCGCATGGCCGAGGATGCCGCCGCGCTCATTGGAACAGCGCCTTGGCATGATGGCCGATATGCTCGCCGATGAAGCTAGCGATGAAATAATAGCTGTGATCGTAGCCGGGTCGCAGGTTGAGGATCAGCGGGTGCCCCGCAGCCTCGCAGGCCGCCTTCAGCAGATCCGGGCGCAGCTCGCGATCCAGAAACTCATCATCCATGCCCTGATCGACGAGCAACGGCAGGCGCTCGCTGGCGGACTTGATGAGTTCGATGGTGTCGTAATGCTTCCACCCGGCGCGATCGTCTCCGAGATAGGCCGTCAGAGCGCGCTCGCCCCAAGGCACCTGGCTCGGCGCGACGATCGGCGAAAAGGCCGATACGCTGCGATAGCGCCCCGGATTGCGCAGAGCGGCAACGAGTGCGCCGTGCCCGCCCATCGAATGACCGGCAATCGCCCGGCGATCATCGGCCGGAAATGTGGCTTCGATCAGCGCCGGCAATTCCTCGACGACATAATCGTACATGCGGTAGTGGGCAGCCCAAGGTTCCTCAGTCGCGTTGACGTAGAAGCCGGCGCCCTGTCCCAGATCATAGCTGGGATCGTCGGCCACGCCTTCGCCTCGCGGGCTCGTGTCCGGCGCGACGAGGATGATCCCGTGCTCGGCAGCGAAACGCTGCGCGACAGCCTTCGTAATGAAATTCTGTTCGGTGCAAGTCAGGCCGGACAGCCAATACAGCACCGGCACGCGACCGTCCTTCACCTGGGGAGGCAGATAGACGCCGACCTTCATCGGGCAACCCAGGCTGATCGAGTCATGCTGATAGACGTCCTGCCAACCGCCGAAGCTGGCGTGATGTTCGACACGTTCCATTTTTGTTTCCTTGCTTCGACGGTTGGTGGACGGTGTGGTGATAGGCGCCCTTTTCCTGGCTGTGGTGCGGGGGGAAGCGCCGGCGCCTGTTCCAGCGCCGGCGACAGCCAGTCATAGGGTTGCCGGTATCGCCCTCACCTTCCGGCTTTAGATGAAGGTGTACGAGCAGACCTTGTTGCCCGCCGGATCGCGCAGATAGGCCGCATAGGCACCCGGCAGGTGGCCCCGCGGGCCGGGCTGGCCCTCGTCGGTGCCACCAGCGGCGAGGCCGGCCGCGTGGAAAGCGTCCACTTCGGCGGGCGTCGCGGCGGCGAAGCCGACCGTCACGCCGTTGCTGGAGGGCGCTTCGCCATTGCCGGGACGGGCAATGATGAAAGCAGGCTTTTCGCGGCCGTAGAGCACCCAACCATTGCCGAAGGGGCCGAGGTTCTTGACGCCCAGGGCGCCCAGAGCGGCGTCGTAGAACGCTGCCGACTGCTCGACATCGGCCGCGCCGATGAAGACGTGCGAGAACACGCCGTTGCCGGAGATAACGGGATCAGCCATGATATTCTTCCTTGAGGTTAACTATTGAAATTGAAGGTTAGAGTTGAGGGATCAGTAGTGGATCACGGTGCGGATCGACTTGCCTTCGTGCATCAGATCGAAGGCTTCGTTGATCTCATCGAGACCCATGGTGTGGGTGACGAAGGGCGCCAGATCGATTTCACCCTTCATGGCGTCCTCGACCATGCCGGGAAGCTGGGTCCGTCCCTTGACACCGCCAAAGGCCGACCCCTTCCAGACCCGGCCCGTGACGAGCTGGAACGGACGGGTGGAGATTTCCTGGCCCGCGCCAGCGACGCCGATGACGATCGACTGGCCCCAGCCACGATGCGCGGATTCCAGCGCGGCCCGCATGACATGGACGTTACCGATGCACTCGAACGTGTGGTCGATGCCCCACCCGGTCATCTCGATCAGCACTTGCTGGATCGGCTTGTCATAGTCCTTGGGGTTGATGCAGTCGGTCGCGCCGAACTGACGCGCCAGCTCGAACTTCGTCGGGTTGGTGTCGATCGCGATGATGCGTCCTGCCTTGGCCTGACGCGCGCCCTGGATCGCGGCGAGACCGATGCCGCCCAGACCGAACACGGCAACCGAGTCACCCGGCTGCACCTTGGCGGTGTTGTGGACCGCGCCGATGCCGGTGGTGACGCCGCAGCCCAGAAGGCAGACATGCTCGGGGTTCGCTTCGGGGTTGATCTTGGCGAGCGAGACTTCGGCGACGACGGTGTATTCGCTGAACGTCGAGCAGCCCATATAGTGATAGAGGGGCTGGCCGTTGTAGGAGAAGCGCGTGGTGCCGTCGGGCATCAGGCCCTTGCCCTGCGTTTCGCGAACCGCGACGCACAGGTTGGTCTTGCCGGACAGGCAGAACTCGCACTTGCCGCACTCGGCGGTGTAGAGCGGAATGACGTGATCGCCCGGCTTGACGCTGGTGACGCCCTCGCCGACCTCGACGACGATGCCCGCGCCCTCATGGCCGAGAACGACCGGGAAAATGCCCTCCGGATCGTTGCCGGACAGCGTGAAAGCGTCGGTGTGGCATACCCCGGTATGCGTGACTTTGATGAGCACTTCACCTTTCTGGGGCGGTGCGACATCGATCTCGACGATTTCGAGCGGCTTGCCTGCCTCGAAGGCTACGGCGGCGCGAGATTTCATGTTTGGATCTCCCTCTTTTCTAGAACCGGACCGCCGGTTGCGAGTCCCCGTTTCGATATCTCGATTCGGAGCCAAGCATACTGGCTGGGAGTATGTATAAGATACTCCTAGCCAGTATGCAAGAGGGATAATGTCTGAGGGTGGTGAAAGCGCCCGACAGGGCGTTACGGCTTCGGAAAAGCGCAGCGCCATGGCTGATGCTGCGTTCCAGAAGGGGGCGGCTTGCCGATCCGGGGGGGTGTTAGATCGACAAGCCGGAAGGGGGTGTGCGTGCGGCAAGCAGTCCGCCCCCAACGGCTCAGAATGCCCCCCGACATGACCGGGGGGCATTCCGGGTTAGATGGTCAGGCCGCCACAGAGCCGTGCGGATCGATGACGTACTTGAACGCCGATCCGTCATCGAACTCCTTGTAGGCCGCCGGCGCGTCCTCCAGCTTGATGATCTTCGTGTTCATCATCGGAGTCAGATAGGGCATCCGATCGTTCAGGATGGCCCGCATGAGGGCGTGGTTGTAATTGGCCGTCGGCGACTGGCCTGCCGACATCCGCGGCGACTTGATCCAGCCACTGGCCCAATCGACTTCCATGCTGCCCTTCTTGTTGTCCCGATTCTTGGAGATCGGATTGGGGCAATATACGCCGACCGTGCTGGTCATCCCGCCGAAGCGGACATATTTCAGCAGGGCGTTGGTGACGGCGTTCTCGACGATCTGGTCGGACTCCGCCCCGAACCCGCGACAGTCGAGGCCCACATAGTCGATGACGCGATCGGCCTCGCGCTTGCCGGTGATCCGCTCCAGATGATCTTCGATCGGAATGCCGTCCGACAGGTTGATGGTCTCGACGCCGTGCGGCTTGAGCAGATCGAGCCGCTCCTGAATGAAGTCGGCGACGATGATGGCGCCGGCACCGAGGAGCTTCGCACAGGCGGCGCCCGCGCGGCCGACAGGCCCCGCGCCGAAGATCAGCACATTCTCGCCGACGATATAGGCCGGTTGCGCCGGCCAGTCGGGAGCGGCGAACCCGTGGAACGCGGTCGGCAACACGTCCGAAAGGAGCGTCAGATCACGGATCTTCGCCATGGCCGCGTCCTTGTCGGGGAAAGCCAGCAGATTGAAGTCTGCATAGGGCACGAACAGGTAATCCCCCTGCCCCCCGGTCCATCCACCCAGGTTAAAGCCATAGGCGCCGCAGTCGACTTCGGGGTTGGTGTGCTCGCACACGTCCGAGCGCATGTGCTTGCAGTTGTAGCAGCGTCCGCAGCCGACGTTAAAGGGAACGGACACGATATCGCCGACCTTGATATATTCGACGTCGGAGCCGACCTCGATCACCTCGCCGGTCATTTCGTGGCCCATCGTCATCCCCTTGGGGACTTCAAACGAACCTCGGTAGATGTGAAGGTCGCTGCCGCAGATGTTCGTGGTGACGATCTTGAGAATGGCGCCGTGGGGAGCTTTTTTGCCCTGTGGAGTAATCAGCTCCGGGAATTTGAAGGTGTTGACCTTCATTTCCATCGGTTTCTCGAAGGTTACGATCCGGTTGCCTGTAGCCATCAGATATCTCCTGCGTTTTTTCACGCCCCCCCAAGTATTGACGAGAGTAGGACTTGACACGGATCAACATGCCGCACCGAATTAATTCAGCGCAGCATAGTAGTGTCGTTGCCAGTCTCATCATTACCGTCTTGGCAGAATGGCGGCGCTTCTCCTTCGGAGCAAACTCGAAGATTCTATCCCAAGATCGGAAATTCCTATGACCAAGCTACAGGAGAATGACTGCCGCAATGCAACAAGATGATATATCATATTCCATTGCAGCAAGCATAATGTTTCTGGAAGACAAGGCGCAGTTGAAGTCTATCAGGGTGACGCCCTATGCGCCCGTTCTCTGGACTTGAGTTGTGTTGGCGCAATGGTGCCGGTCTCTCTATCATCCTCTGACAGAAAGGAGTTCTTATGAAACGCGCTATTGTAACAGGAGGATCGGGGCTAATCGGTCAGGCTATATGTTCCGCCTTATTGGATGAAGGTTGGGAGGTGGCATCCTTCGATTTGAAGGAAGGAGCGATCGGTCAACAGATCCATTGCGATCTTGCCAGCGAAGAGTCCGTAGCCGAGGCTTTTCGTGCCCTTGGCTGGGATCGACTGGACTTGCTCGTCAACAATGGTGGGCTTGTTTACGACACATTCATGCAGCTCGGTGACACCTCGCTCGACCAGTGGAACAGCACCATTGGCAGCCATCTGACCGGGGCCTTTCTGATGTCGCGAGCGGCATTGCCCCTGCTCACCGATGGCAGTTCGATTGTCATGATGGCTTCCACCCGCGCGTTGATGTCCCAAGGCATCGACTTTGCCTATGCCGCTGCGAAAGGTGGCATGGTGGCACTCGCGCAGGCGCTGGCGGTGCAACTTGGCGCCAAAATCCGGGTCAATACAATCGCACCTGGTTGGATCACCAATGACACGAATCTGCGCGCCGAGGACGAGGCGCAGCATCCGGTTGGCCGGGTCGGTCGCCCCCAGGACATTGCCGAGGCCGTGCTATATCTGGCGTCCGCCGGCTTTGTTACCGGGCAAACGCTTGTGGTCGACGGCGGGATGACCAAGAAAATGATCTACGTCGAATAGTGGGTCGCGCGACCGTTCATGCTGCGATAGCACGGCATGAACGGTCAGCCCCCTTCGGGTTGGAACTGGCGGTACAGGTCCAGAGCGGCCTCTATCGAGGCCATTGTCTCGGGTGCGCGGACTATTTCGAACAGCGCGGCTGTGGGTGTCGATTTCACCCCATTTCTGGGCATGGCCAATCCAACAGCGGCATCTGCGCCCTCACCTGCGACTTCAACCGCCCGAATGTCGGAAATCCGAGCAAAATAGGTTGCGAGAGATTGCGGAAGGACGGTGGCATATCGCCCACTTGCGATATGGGCAGCGAGAACATCGACATTGTTGGTCCTGATCGACTTTGCGGCACGGTGCCCGAGTCTAGAACGCGCGGCTTTGGGTAGCGCGCAGTCCAAGATGCACAAAGGCAGCTCGGCGACATGATCCCATGAAACCTGTCGCGGGAGCGGGTCGCCGGATGCCTGGAAAACGACGATCCGCTCCCGGTAGAGAAGGTGCGTGTCAAAGTCCTCCTCAGATATGTCTTCGAGATAGACCAGCGCCATGTCCATTTCATGCGTCAGCAAGGCTTTGGTCAGCGACGAGGTTTGCGCTGTGCAAATGCACTGTTCGAGGAGCGGCATCCTTTCAGCGAGGGCAAGGCTGAGGATCGATGCCATGATCGACGTGGCCGACAGCACGCCCAGGCGAATTTGACCTTCCAGCCCACGTTTCTGGGCCGAAAGGTCGCGCTCCAGCCCCTCGCAGTTGCTCTCGATCTTCTTCGCCCAGGCCAGCACAGTCTCACCTTCCGATGTGAGTCCGTCATAACGCCGGCCATGCCGCACGATCTCCACACCCAAGTCCTGTTCGAGCTGCTTGATGCCGGCGGAAAGCGTGGGCTGCGACACGTTGCAGCTCTTGGCTGCCCTACCGAAATGGCCTTCCTGATCGAGCGCAATCAGATATCCGAAATTCTTGACGATCATAACGTGTTCTCATCCAGTTGCGATTTTCCAGTGGAACCACAAATTGCAGTCCCGCAATCAAGTTATGATGCCGGTGGCACGCGAAGCTGAATGAAAATACCAAAGCATGGAACTGGAAAAATGTAGATACGCCGCTTAGGGCGATCTATGAAAATACCAACCCATAAGTCGTACCACGCGAAAATTGGGCGCACCGTCATTATATTGCCGATCGGTAAAAAATTGTTCTTATAAATCTATATACAGGTACTGCGGTTTCTAAGACCTACTTAAGATAGGTTCGCAATATCCGCATTATACCCTCCATGTCGTCGTCGAATGGGCTGGCTCCATTTTCCCCATGCGCGCCGTTGGCGGGGCCGAAGGTCTCACGGAGATGGCCTTCCATCACTTCTGCCATCAACCCGTTGGTGGCGCCCCGCATCGCCACAATCTGTTGGAGCAAAGGGGCGCAATCCGTTCCGGCCTCGATCGCGCGTTCAAGCGCTTCCGCCTGCCCCTTGATGCGACGCAGGCGTGTTATGGCCCGCTTCTTCTCTTCTGGTGAATGTGGCATCGCGCTTTCCTGACTGTTGATATGCACATACTATACAGGGGGGGAGTTTCAACCCTATCCTGTGCCTTGCGCCGCGCTGACACCTCAAATTTCGGCCGAAGCGAGCCTGAACCTTCCCCTACGCCTCCAGAAACATCGAACGCCAGACCTGGGTTCCTACCCCCTTGATACTGGTGGGGAGTATGATATATTGCCGGCCCGATCGGATCGCTGCACCAAAGGAAATGGCGCGCGTCCGGCCCCCAAGCCCTGTGTTCGAATCGCAAAGCCTCTGCAGAGGACAATCGGACGAACATCGGCGGGACAAAACAGGGAGGAATGTTGGTGATTGAGAATCTCGATCCGGTAATCCTGGCCCGGGCGCAATTCGCGTTCACGGTCTCATTCCACTTCATCTTCCCGGCCTTCTCCATCGGCACGGCAAGCTATCTCATGGTGCTTGAAGGGTTGTGGTTGAAGACCGGCAGCGGTGTGTATGCGAACCTCTATCGCTACTGGCTCAAGATCTTCGCCGTCGCGTTCGGCATGGGTGTGGTCTCGGGCGTGGTGATGTCCTACCAGTTCGGGACGAACTGGTCGGTATTTTCGGCCAAGGCCGGTCCGGTCATCGGCCCGCTCATGGCCTATGAGGTTCTGACCGCGTTCTTCCTTGAAGCCGGTTTCCTTGGCGTGATGCTGTTCGGCATCAACAAGGTAGGCAGGGGCCCGCATTTTTTCGCGACCTGCATGGTCGCCGTCGGGACGCTCATCTCGGCGACCTGGATCATTTCCGTGAATAGCTGGATGCAGACGCCGGCAGGCTATGCGATCAATGCCAAGGGCCAGTTCGTGCCCGCAGGTTCGTGGCTTCCGATCATCTTCAACGCGAGCTTTCCCTATCGCCTCGTCCATACCGTCATCGGCGCCTACCTGACCACGGCAATGGTCGTCGGGGCCGTAGGAGCATGGCACCTTCTGCGCGACCGCGCGAATCCCGGCGCGCGCAAGATGTTCTCCATGGCGATGTGGATGGCGGCGCTTGTGGCGCCGATCCAGATTCTCGCGGGCGATCAGCACGGCCTCAACACGCTTGAGCATCAGCCGACAAAAGTTCTCGCGATGGAAGGTCATTATGAGGCCAGCCCCGAGGGCGCTTCGCTCATCCTTTTCGGCCTCCCGAGCAACAAGGATGCGGTGGTCCACGGCAAGATCGAAATCCCCTATCTGGGATCGCTGATCCTCAAGCACGATCCCAAAGCGCCCCTCCCCGGCCTCAACGACTTCCCGCGCGATCGCTGGCCGCCCACGCCGATCGTCTTCTGGTCGTTTCGGATCATGGTGGCGATGGGCCTCGCCATGCTTGGGTTGGGCCTCTGGAGCCTGCTCGCCCGCTGGCGCGGCAAGCTCTATGACTGGCGCTGGCTGCACCGCGCCGCTCTCGCGCTTGGTCCGTCAGGCTTTGTCGCGGTCATAGCAGGATGGGTGACGACGGAAGTAGGCCGACAGCCCTTCACCGTATACGGCCTGCTGCGAACCGCGGAGTCCCACTCCCCCCTGGCCGCTCCGGCTGTCGCGGCGTCCCTCGTCGCTTTCATCCTCGTCTATTTCGGCGCGTTCGGGGCCGGCACCTATTATTTGCTCCGGATGATGGCAAAGCCGCCCGCAGCCGGTGAACCGGAACCGTCCAAGGTGCCGCAACGCGCGGCGGGCATCACGCCGGCAAGCGGCGTCGTGGCATCAACCGGACGGGAGGCATGAACGTGGAGCACCTCGATCTCACCATAATCTGGGCCGGTATCATCGGCTTTGCTGTCTTCGCCTATGTCGTGATGGACGGGTTCGATCTGGGGATCGGCATCCTCTTTCCGAACCTTTCGGTCGGAGGAGAGCGCGATCAGGCAATGAACTCGATCGCGCCGGTCTGGGATGGCAATGAAACATGGCTCGTGCTGGGCGGAGGCGGTCTCTTCGCGGCCTTTCCTCTTGCCTACGCCATCATCCTTCCCGCGACCTACCCGCTCATCATCGCGATGTTGCTCGGTCTCGTGTTTCGCGGGGTCGCATTCGAGTTTCGCTGGCGAGATCCGCGCCATCGTCCCTTCTGGGATGTCGCCTTCAGCTTTGGGTCCGTTCTCGCGGCGTTCTCGCAGGGGATCACGCTGGGCGCGATCCTGCAAGGCGTGCGGGTCGAGGCCGATGCCTATGCAGGGGGATGGCTGGATTGGTTGAGCGCGTTCAGCCTCTTGACCGGCGCGGCAGTCGTGATCGGATATGCGCTTCTAGGCGCGGCCTGGCTGGTCTGGAAAACCGAAGGGCCGGGCCAGGAACGCGCCCGTCGACTGGCATTTTGGCTCGGCGGGGCGACGCTACTCGCGCTTTTCGCCGTCAGTGCGGCGACGCCGTTCCTGACCTATGACTATTGGCGACGCTGGTTTGCGATGCCCGGCGTGCTTCTCACCGCGCAGGTTCCTCTGCTGGTGGCGATCTGCGCTGCAACCTTCTTCTGGAGCCTGAAGCGCGGCGCGGAGCGCCTGCCCTTCATTATGGCGCTTGGCCTGTTCTTTCTCGGTTTCGTTGGGCTGGGGATCAGTATCTACCCCTATGTTGTTCCCCGCGCCGTCACGATCTGGGATGCAGCCGCTCCCCCGCAAAGCCAGCTCTTCATGCTGGCGGGTGCGGCCGTCATCATTCCGATCATTCTCGGCTATACCGCGTGGGCCTATTGGGTGTTCCGCGGTAAGGTCGGCACGCATGGGTATCATTGATGGACGAGCCTAAACCTCTCGGTCGACGGCTCGCCTGGATGGTCTTAATCTGGGCGGCCAGCGTTTTGGCGCTGGGGGCTGTCGCGCAGGTCATTCGCTTCATCCTCAAACCCTGACGGCAGCTCGTTTCGACGAGCTGCCGATGGAAATGCTGGCAAACAGGCGAAGGACATTCCACGGAATATGATCGTTCGATCGCAACCGAGCTTCCAAGATATCATTTTCACCGTGCATGGCTCGATCCTGCCGCGCATCGCACGGAGGCTGGCGGCGATCGCGGTCGTCAGTGTGATCGCCATCCTGGCCGCCCAAGCCCATCCCGGCATTTTCGCGCGGATTTCGACGATCCCTTTCACCCTGATCGGTATCGCGCTCTCGATCTTCATGAGCTTCCGCAACAATGCCTGCTATGCGCGATGGTGGGAGGGGCGGCAGCTTTGGGGCGAGCTAATTATCTCGGCCCGTTCGTTCGCGCGCGAGACATCGCTTCTCCCTGACGAGGATCGGCGCGCGTTGCTCCATAGCATATGTGGCTTTGCCTGCGGCCTCACCGCACGCCTTCGCGGCGAGGATGAAATCGCCGCCATTGCGCCGTGGGTCGATATCGGCCCGGCGACAAAGAGCCCGAACGTCACGAACCTCGTGCTCGATCGTATGGGGCGCAGGCTGCTCGAGCTAAAGCAGACTGGCGTCATTACGCCGATTCACTATGCCGTCGTGGCAGAAGACATGCGATCCTTCGGCAAGGTTCAGGGCGCTTGTGAGCGGATATCCACGACGCCCGTGCCGTTCGCCTATTCTCTGCTGCTCCATCGCACCGCACTTATCTTTTGCGTGATGCTTCCCTTCGCGCTCGCAGGATCACTCGACTGGTGGACGCTCCTGCCGGTGCTCCTCACCGCCTATACCTTTTTCGGCCTCGATGCGCTGGGTCACGAGCTGGAAGACCCGTTCGGCGTCGAGCCAAACTGTCTGCCGCTGTATGCGATGAAGCGGACAATCGAGCGGGATATGTTGTCGCTGCTTGGCGAAGAGGATCTACCCCCGCCACTGGAACCCCATAAATCTGTCCTGAGCTAAATTTGCACACTCCTTGATACTGGTAGGGAGTACCCTATATTCGGGTGCTGTGCTGGATAGTCGCGTGCTTGGCCCATGCGCCCCCGACTATCTGACCCCCAAGGTCAAAATCGAGGAGCTTGTGGCGATGGCAAATGGATGGGCACCCGATAGTGCGGTGCAGGACCAGATTGATGCAACGATCATGGACGCGGTTTTCGCCGCCCGATCGCGTCTGCCTTCCGGCGAGGGTAGCACCGACTGCGAGGTGTGCGGCGACGAAATCCCGGCGAAACGCCGCACGGCCATACCCGGCGTAAGAACCTGTGTCGCCTGTCAAAGCGAACGCGATAAGCGCCCGACCTTCACCGGCATCAATCGCCGGGGCAGCAAGGACAGCCAGTTGCGCTAATTGCGCTAGGGGGCGGCCAACCACGTTATTCGAGCGCCGCTTTAGCGGCGCTTGGGATGAAGGGGGCGCCGCCCCCCTCTGGACAAGGGCTGGACCGTCTCCGCGCGGG
>NZ_JBIVQA010000022.1:0-32552 GCF_044754985.1 Sphingomonas sp. NPDC092440
CCCCGATCGGCCCCATTTGCCCATTCACCCCCCGCTCTCGGCGAGGGCCAGAAGTCGATGTGAGCCATCGCCTTCGGCTCTATTCCAGAAAGGGACAATAATGGGTGTTACGAGTTTTCCTGCCGGCCTGCCCAATGTCGGCTATTCCATGCAGGCAGCCGCGATAGCGAGCGCGCTTGTCGAACGTGAGAACGCTGCCGACAACCGAGCAAAGCTGCGAGAGTGGCTAGATAGGATTGAAGGCCCCTTCCAACCCCTGTGGATCGACTTGGACGAAGGCCGGCATTTTGCCGAATTTCTGACCAACATGGTACGTGTAGGATCAGGTCTTGAGCCAGGCTCGTGCGAAGATCGTGTGCCGTAGCCGAAGCTCGACCACTCAAGCTGACAACCGCGAGGAGGCCCCTAGCGCCGCCTGCTGTTATCGGCCTCGATCGCGCTCGACCGCTCGCCGGCGTTCGTCTCCCGCCCTCTTGGAAGCGACGGGCGCTCGCCCGCCTCGATCCGATCGCCCAACTCGCCATGCAGCGCCGCCAGCTCGGCCGAAAGCTGCGCCTCGCCGATCGTCCCTTCGCGCTCGCGCTCTGCCTTGGCGAAAAGGTCCAGCGTCGGGGCAAGCTCGGCCTCCGCGAACAGTGCGACGCTTGGGCCAGCGCGCCACACCCGCGCTAGATCCTCCGAACGCGCCTTGCGCGCTTGCGAGGACCGATCTTGCGCTACCGTGCCGTGCGGCAACGCCGGCAACGCATCGCCGCGGCCATCGATCTCCGCGCGGGTGAGTGCCGCGAGCTGATAGCGCAGCACCCGCGCCTCGGGCGTGTCGGTGGGCGATGGTTCATATTGGCGGCTCAAGACATCGACCAGCTCGGCCGTGCCGGCGCTCTTGATCGTGCGCCGCCATTCCACCAGGGCGCGGCCCTCTGCGACATGATCGGGGGGTTGAAGGAGCATGAAGCGTTCGAGCAACGGATCATCCGCCACCTCGACGGGCAGAGGCATCCGGTTGCCCATAGCTGCGGCATAGGCGAACGCGGCAACCTCGGCCGTCTTCGCAAAGCCCGCGCGGTTCACGTCGCGGTCCTCGATCAACCGCCCAAGGATCGTCTCCAACACCGGCACCAAGTCCGTAACGCCCGCCTGACCGGCGTCGATCGTGTCGAGCCGATGGAGAATGTCCTTGTGCGTCGCCTCAATCCGCGCGTTGCTCTTCGCGATCGTGTCGAGCTGGCCCTGCACCATCGTAAGGGCGTCCAGCACAGCCGCCATGATGACGTCGTTGCCTTCCGTGGTCATCGCCGTGGTCCATCCTTATCGCGTGCCCGATCGCGCTCGCGTTGCTCTCGATCCCGCTCCTGGGTCTGTCGCATGATGTCATCCGCCTTGCCAGGCTCCGGCGCCGGAGCCGACCGACTGGCCTCGTCCATCAGCGAGCGCAGACGATCCGATACACCAGAAGGACGCTCGGCATTTGCGCCGCTCTGCGGCTGCTCGCGCGCCGACAAGTCGCTCTTGCCCGCCTCGATCTGCTCGCGCATCGCCTTCGCCCGCGCGAGCGCAGCGGCAACCGGATCTAGCGCCGGGGTCACACCTCCGTCGCGACCAGGCTGAGATGGAGCATCGCGCTCGCCCCTCGCCAATCGATCCGCCCGCACCGAATTGGGTTCCGGCGCCGGCATGGAAGCGACGAATTTCTCAAGGCTCTTGGCGATCGCCTGATCGGCGAGCGAGGGGGACGATGACAGCTCCGCAATCGACCGCTCATAGGCCGTCAACACCGTCGCCCGCTGATTGGCAAGGACAGCGTTCACCGGATCGGGAATGCCTCGGTCGCGGAAGCTCCGCGCGCGTTCGGCACGGCTTTTGTCCACGCGCGGAACCTGCCCCTTCTCCCGCACTTTCTTCGCCGCGATCGGCTCATGCTTCGGGTCGATGCCCCGCGCTCTCGCAGGAGTGGCGTTCGCCTCAATACCTCGATCTCGCAGCTTCGCCGCAAACCGCTGCCGATAGCGAAAGAGGTCATCGCGGCTCGGATGGAAACGGCGGCCATCATGATCGCGGCGCGCGAAAGTGAGGTGAACGTGGGGATGGTCGCGATCGACATGGAGCGACGCCACCCATGATCGGTTCGCAAACTCTTCGCGTGCGAAGTCCAGCGCCGCCTCTCTCAACCGCTCGGGATCGGTGCCCGCAGGCATGGAAAGGATCATGGAAATGGACGTAGCGCCCTTGCGACGCGCATCATCTCCCATCTCCCATTCCTGCCAATCCTGGGCAAGAATTTGCATGTCCTTCCCGTCGTGGAGAATGTCGCCATCACTCGTATAGAGCGGCACTTGCTTCTCCGCTCCATGCCCAAGGCGGCTGATATAAGAAAAGTTTGCGAGGACGTGCCCACCGCCATGTTGACGTCCCGTGATACGGACCATCACCTCTGGCGATCGTCGCGCGGTGCGATCCATCGCCGCGATTGCACGCCCGCTGACGCCCGCATGTGAGCCTGTTCCAAAGGCGTGTTTCGTCTGCGAGCTGGGACGGAACGCCGTCCCCGAATGCGACGATTTCGGAACCATAGCGGCGAGCGCAAAGACAAGTATCGCGTCACCCGACTTCGCACTCTTGCCCTTTCCGCCACCTGATCCCATCCGATACTTCTTGGGAGGCGCATAGACGCCCGCCATGGAATCGAGCGTGCCGGGGGAGAGCCGGAAACTCACTTCCCGGCATCCTTAAATGCCCCGGTCCAATAGCCCACTTCGCCCCCAACATATGAGGACAGCTCTCGCCGCGTTGCGAACAGAAGGGCCTTCAGGTCCGCGCAGGTTTCCAGGAACGGTTCGGCGATCCGGGCCAGGTTAAGCGTGCTCTCCGGCTGATTGGCCGCGTTCATCGCATGGACGGCTTGGTTGATGTTTCGGCCTATCGCCAGCACCTGCTTACGTACCTTACCGATCTCTGTCTGTGTAACCGGCGCGAGACGAAGCATCCCAGCTTTGTCCCAAAGCTGCCATCGTAGCGCTCGCTTGATCCATTCATTGCGGGTGAGACGTAGCGGCGTACCAATCCTGTCAATTGCCTCGATCTCGCTGCGATGGAGGCGCACCGTCACGCGAACCTGATCGTCAGGATGTCCCCGTCCCTCCTCTACGCCGATTGGAAGATCATCGTTCTCGGGAGAAAGCGCTGCCCGCGAAAGGACGTTCGCGATCCACGCACTGCGGGTTTGCCCATTTGCGGAAGCGATGCGGTCGATCTCGGCGATCAGCTCTTCCTTCAAACGCAGACTTACCATCATCCCTACAGCCCCGTGCAGCGGCACCACATCAGCCAATGTATTACATTGGTGCCATGTGGCATATCCTGCCATACCTAAACCTTGCTTCTACCTACCCCTCGAACCTCCATTTCTCAAGCCCAAACCGATAAAGACGTGGAGGAGGAGGTGCCTGTTTTCGGCGCCCTTCCCTCCCCTCGCCACCTCGGCCCACGGCGAGGCTTCATCAATCAAGCTGTGCGCCTTTGGCGCGCGTCATTCGTTTAGTTTTTTGCGACCGAGAGCATAACACACATCTGGCTTTCTCAACCCTCATTCGGCATGATCCGGCCGTCAAATCCTGCCATCGCAATCGGAGTAACCTCATGGCTCGCACATCTTCCAAGCCCGATCTTGCCAGCATCAAGGAGCGTCGTGAAAAGCTCCAAGCCGAGTTGGCCGAACTAGATGCGCAGGAGAAGGCCGCTGAGGCTGCGGCTCGGGATGCTGGCAGGCCCACTCTCATTTCTGCCCTCGACAAGATCAAGATCGCAGCCATGGAAAAGGCGGAGGCAAAAGCCATTGCAACGGCAATCTCGCAGCATGGCGCTAAGGCCGTAGCCGCTCATCTGGCATCATTGACTGCGGCCTAAGATCCATCGGAAGGAACATTCGCGGATGAAGAATCGACGCAAGCCGAAACCCCTCTCCTTCGCCGATCATCTTGGCGATCTGCCCGCAATGCTCACTGACCCGGTGCCTTTTGGCGTCGCACGTCCGCTCCGATCGGACGTGAAGCTATCCGACCTCCTGACTGCGGGCGACATCACCGAAGTCACACCGATGGAATCCGACAGGACGACATGACCCGAGGTTTCGCGGGCATCATATCCGGTTGCGATGGTCTCTTTGTCCGACGATCGCAGCCGTCACCGTTCGCCCCGCCTATTCCCCTCCACGATGGCCCGGAAGTCCTCGATCGACTTCCAATAGGCTTGGTGGCCTTTCTCCTCGGTGTAGGCGATAAACCACTCGATCAGCTCCTCCGGTCCCTTCACATAGACCGTCGCCGTAGGCTGGGCGACGCGCTTCCGGCGAAGCACACCCCTGCCCTGACCGCGATCCGTAAATCCCACCCGCTCGGCTCGGTCCATCGCCTCGCGTTCCCTCATAGGGTCGTTGACGATCGGCCCCTTGGGCATCCCGCCAAGGTCCAGTTTGGCGGGTGCGGCACCCTCCTCCTTTGGTTTCTCGCCGCTCTTGCTGAAACCGAAGTCGGTCATGCGGGATACTCCTCTCGCAGCGCAGCCACGACGGATTGCGCCAACTCGCCAGCGTTCTTGATCGCGTTCTCGACCTGTTGCCCGGAGCCCTTATCCAGCTCGGATAGCAGCAACCCGAACTCGAAAATGTCGCGATAGGCTGCGCGCTCAACGAGCGACGTATCGAGTAATGGCAGCTCGGCCGCGTTGATAGCATCGACGATCCGCTTGGCCGTTTTGGTCGCGATGGCTGCGTTCGTTCGGCTCCTGACAAGGCGGAACGGGATGCTCCTTCGCAGCGCTTCCTCCTCCTCTTTGATCGCCCTGACGGCTTGCGCCGCCAGCTCCGCATCGATCGGAGAAAGATTGAACGGCACGAGGACCATGTGCGACCGCGCCAGCGCCCGCGAGGTCATCTGCGAAGCTGATCCCTCAAGGTCCACGATGACGAACTCGTCTTCGTTCGAAACGCGGTCGATGGTGCTAATCATTTCCGCCTGGGTCGGCCTTGGGATCACGCGATAGGGCAAATCCCTCCCCGCCCTCTCCCGCTTCTGTGCCCACTTTTCGATGATGGCGTTGGGATCAGCGTCAATAACGGTGACGCGCGCCCCGTTTGTCGCGAGCGTGTCAGCAAGGACAAGCGCGAGCGTCGTCTTGCCGGCACCGCCCTTCGGATTGCCTATCGAGATAACCGCCATCTTCGACCCTTCACTAATCGATCAATCCTAAAGCGATCCAATCGAAAGCCATTGGATTTCGACAGTGATTGCGAACGGCAATCTAAAGCCTGTCACAAGGCATGTCCATTGCCTTTCGCCAGCCTTGCGATTTACATTGGATAGCGCAAGCCACTCGCACGCCTTGCGATTGCCTTTCGATTGCTAAATGGAAATCCTTTTAGCAATCGAGCGGGGCGGGCTCTGCCGCCCCGCATCGACCTTAATCCTCGCCGTCATCCTCGGCAGGCTTGCCGTTATAGGCGAGGGTGGCGAAGGCGTCGGCGATCAGGTCCACGCCATAGACCGTCTCGCCCTGACGATCATACTGCGTCTGACGGACCCGGCCCGTGATGTGTACCAAGTCGCCGGAGCCCATCTTCTGAACGCGCTCGATGCCCTTGCCGAAGACGGTGACGCGGTTCCAGTGGGTATCGTCCTGCCACTCACCATTGACCTTGCGGCCATAGTTAGCGGCGACGTTGATATAAGCCACCTTGTCCAGAACCTCGATGCGACCGACGCGACCGATGATGCGAAATTCAGCGATGTTCCTCATAATGCCATTCCTTCATACGTCGTTGCTGACGCACTTTTCCGGGGCGGCACCCCTGACGCGGGCAAGCTGAAAAACGGAGGGTCCGCTTGCGGAAACCGTAGGCGCGCAGCGCCGGTTTTCTGCTTGGGGCGCAGACCGAACCCGCATTAGGCAGGGATAGACGCCCAGGTGCGTCAGACAGCAACGCCGTGAAGGAAGCTCGGCGCTGGAACTCGATCGCCACGCAGACAGGCAGACCCGTCGATTGGGTGGATTAGATGACGACCATCACGCCGCTTTCTTGGCCCTCTCGGTCTGACGGGGAGGGGAGGGGAGGGCTGCCAGCTCGCCTCCCTGTGCGGCCTTGTCCTTGTCGAGCCGTTTATAGATGGCCTGACGGCTTACGCCCAACAGCTTCGCGACAGCCGCTGCGCCCATGTTCGTCGGCTCGGCCATCAAGGTCTTGGCCTGCGTCCATTGCTCGTCGCCGATCAATGCGGGACGGCCGAGTTTCTTGCCTGCGCGGCGCGCCGACTGGAGGCCGGCATTCGTGCGCTCCCGGATCACGTCCCGCTCGAACTGAGCGAAGGCACCAACCATATGGAAGAAGAGACGCCCTGCCGGCGTCACCGTCTCGATCTGCTCTGTGAGCGATCGAAACCCTACGTCCAGCCCCGCAAGCAATTCCAGCTCACCAATCAGAGCGGGGAGGGACCGACCAAGGCGGTCCAGTCGCCACACCATGATCTCGTCACCGGCACGCACCTGGCGCAACATATCTCCGTATGCGGGTTTAAGGACCATCGACCCGCTGATGCCCTTGTCCTCAAAGATGGCCTCCGCACCCGCCGCGCGGAGCGCGTCGATCTGTAGGGCTAGGTTCTGTTCGCCAGTGCTGACACGGGCATATCCGAGTTTCATAATCGGCCCTTTGTGATATACTCGCTTTGTTCTGATCGGCGTCGGAATCGCTGTCAACCAAATGTGCAATTTTTTGTATTTAGTTGACAGCCGCAAATTCGCCAGTTTTTGTGCGCTGCACAATCCCTGAAAATGCTGGAGATTCTTTTTAGCGCAGGGTTCGTGGTTGTCAGTCAACTAAACCACCGTTTTGTTGACATCATGTCGCCCTTGCAAGCAGCCGTCTTTGCCACCTTGAGGGAGGGCCATCCGGGAGACGCTCGGCTCTTCGGATTGAAAGAAGCCACAATGAGCATAGACTATCTAGGGTATGGTGCGGACGGCATGGTTTGGAGCAATATCCTATGGTGAGGGCGGACAAGACCAAAGCAGTCAGAATCATCGACCACTTCGTACTCGGCGGGTTCCTTGTCTGCGAGAATCCGTTCAGCGCCGCGCACCAGCTCCAGCTCCGCGTCCGTTTCAACGCCTTGGACAGCCGCGTATCTCAGGCGTGGTCGCGTACTGTTATGGCAATGCCTGGCGCCATTATAGCGGCATTGGCAGCGGGACCAATCTATCGGGGGGTGGGCCTTCCGCATGATGCGATTTTGCCGATGGTGCGGCTCGCGGCCTCTTTCCCATTTCTCGTCCTTGCCTTCGGCATCGCGATCGGCGTGCCGGCCTATTGGAAGCGCCGTGGTTTGCAGCAGGAAGCCGCCCGCCTAGAGATGCGGAAACGCTCTCGGAATTGAGAGGAAAGCACATGCCAAGCCTGCATCGTCCGATCGACGATCGCGATCTTTCCAATTACCCCCTCAAGCGGATCGTGATCGAGCTGCAGGCGCCCAAGACTGCAACGGTGAACGACATGCTGCAAGATCTGGATGAGATCGCGGACCGGCTCCGAAATGGGGAGACCGATTTCGCCGCGGAGGCGCTGTTCGGCTACCGGGTCGCTGTGGGGGAGGGCGTGGCGGCTCTCTTCCATGAAAGCGCGGGTAGCAGCGAAGCCGCATCGTCCTCTTGAGTATGCACAGCGCTCAATCCCGCTCCGACATCATTCTTCGCTACGCGCAGTCCATGACTGCTTGCTTCGGAGCCCGCGCCGGTGAGGTGGCGGCCTTACAGCGCGACCAAGCCCAGGCCATTGATCCTCAAGCTCAGCGAACATGGGCGGCGATCTGCGTTGCATTGGGGCAGGGTCCAATGCTCAGGGTTGCAGACTAGCTTACAATCAATCCGACGCCTGCTAGAAGGCGGCCATGCCCAAAGACCGGACCAAATGGCGCGCCGATCGCGGATCGCGCGCACTCAAGCGCATCGCTGAAATCGAGACCTCGATCACGGTGCTCACCGATGACGATCTGCTGGACCTCGCCGACATATTTTCGGGCGGCGATAGCGCGATCGGTGAGATCGCCGCCTTGGAAATGGCGAAGCGCAATATCAGCCTTGGATAAATGGTCGCCAACTTCAACAGGCTGGACGATCTCCGCCTAGCATCCATGAACGTGAAAGCGGAGTGTGGGAATTGCGGCCATGTCGGCATTGTCGATGGGCCGAAACTTTGGCGATGGTTCGCCATTCATCGTTGGGATGCGACGATGACCAAAGTCGCCGATCACATGCGTTGCAGCGTCTGCCGGCGTCACCCGACCATGCTGACGCCTACCGAAACGTCCCCGTCGATGGACTTCGGCCCGTGCAGCGAGGCCGAATGGAAAGCGGTCGTGGCGCGCCTGCGGAGGTAAAGGAAAGCGACGCGATTGTGGAAAAGCGACGAACCGCCAACAAGGCGTGTTCCCAATATGTTCCTATGCGCGTTATGAGGGAGCAAGAGACAGGGATTCTGAACATGATGCTGCCGACCGCGCAGCCGGTCCCGCTCGCCGATATGGCGCCGGGGCTCCGGCTTAGGCCGATCGGCGTTGCGGGAGCTGGCTTTCCAAGTCCCGCCCAGGATTGGGAAGAGGACGCCATCAACCTGGCCGAACTGCTGAGGCTCAACCGGGCCGGCAGTTTTGTCTTCCGTATCGACGGGTCCAGCATGGTCGATGCCGGCATCGCGGATCGCGACGTGGTTGTGGTCGATCGCGATGTGACCCCGCGAAGCGGGGACATCGTGATTGCGATCGTCGCGGGCGGATTCGTCTGCCGCCAGCTCGTCTATCGAGGCCGCGTGCCGTATCTGGAGGCACGCAACAGCCGCCAGAGCTACCCGGAACAGATGGCGGACGATCAGACGGAGATATGGGGCGTGGTGCGCGCCGGTGTCCGCGACTACCAGCGGTAGGCGCGGCCGATGACCTACGCGATCGTCGATATCGCAAACTTCTACGTCAGCTCTGAAAGGGTATTCGATCCCAGGCTGCGCCGTGTGCCGGTCGTCGTCCTGTCCAACAACGACGGCTGCGCGATAGCGCGGAGCGAGGAGGCCAAGGCCCTCCATATCAAGATGGGCGAGCCGTTTTTCAAAATCCGCGACATCATCAAGCGACACGGAATCGAGGTCCGATCATCCAACTACGAACTCTATGCCGACATGAACCGTCGCTTCAACGCGGTGATCGCGGAGCATAGCGACATCGTGGAGATCTACTCGATCGACGAAAGCTTCTACCGTCTCCCCGTCCTGCCGAATGGGTTGGGTGACGTGGCTGCGGCGCACAGGTTGCGCGAGGCCATCGCCCGCACCACAGGGCTTCCCACCCGCATCGGGCTCGGCCCGACGCGGGCCTTGTCCAAGGTCGCGAACGCGCTCGCCAAGGCCACGGAAAAGGTGTGGGGCGGTGTCGTGGATCTCCATGACAAGGAGCTACGCGCGCGCCTCTTCGCCGAGTGGCCGGTCCATGAGGTCTGGGGCGTCGCAAAAGCGCTTTCCGTTCGCCTTCATCCCCTTGGGGTCCGCACAGCGGCCGATCTGGCGGCTCTTCCTCCGGCCGTCGCGCGCGATGTCGGCACGGTCGTTCTGGAACGCCTCGTGCGCGAACTGAACGGTATCGAGTGCGACGATTTCAAGCCCGAGCCGGAGGCGAGCAAGGCGACGGCCGTCACGCGCCAGTTTGGCGCGCCTGTCACCGATCTCGCCGAGCTGCGCGAGGCAATGGTGCGGCGCGCGGTGCGCGCGGCCGAGAAGATACGGCACCAGGCCCTCATGGCGACGCGCCTGATCGTATTCGCCCACGGCTCGCGCTACCGACCCAACCCGCCATCTGCGAGCCGTCAGACGCGCTTGTCGCCGCCCAGCAACGATCCGCGCATCATCGCCGGACTCGCCGGCAAGATGATGGAGGCAATGTATCAGCCGGGGGGTGTCTATACGAAGTGCGGCGTGCTGCTGGAGGAGCTGGTGCCGGAAGGCGCGGGGCAAGGCGATCTTTTCGCCGTCGCCGATCCTCGCGCGCCCGCCCTGCTTGCGGCGATGGATGGCCTCAATGATCGCTATGGGCGCGGCACGGTCCAGCTCGCTGCGCAAGGCTTTGGCGCGCGAGGATTCGATACCAAGCGCAGCCATAAGAGCCCGTCGTGGACGACGGACATCAATCAGATACCGATAGCGAGGTAACGTCGCGATGGGGATAAGCAAAATGGAGGATTAGGCTCCACTCGATTCCTGCTCTGGCTGATATTCCCCCAAAATGACTTCCTGTTCATCGGGCCTCTGCGGCTGCCGAACCATGATGATTTTCCCGTCCCGACAGGAAGGGATCGGCTGTTCCCGCTGCCGGACCCAGTTGGGCGTCACCTCAAGGTTTGTGCGCCAGACAACGATTTGGCAGACATAATGCGAACATCGGCTAATTAGCGAGCTTGAGGCGCGACATGGGATCGTTGAGCTGGCGGAATTCACCGCCAGGCGGACGCTCCGCCTGCCCTCAAAGGCAGCCGCCGGGCAGGCTACGCCGCGGGGTACGATGCTACTGACATGGCCAAGCCTTCGCTAACGAGCGTTCAGCTCCGGCCACCATATGAACACTCATAAAATAGCTATTCTGCTCCGCCCAGCGTAAATATGCCGCGCGCAGCGCCGATCGGTCATAGCGTGGAGCGCGGCATTCCGCTTTTCGCGCGACGATCATCATGTCGAGCACGCCTTGGAGGTAAGCGCCGCATCGCGGCTCATTCGCTTGACAGCTTACGAACAACGCCGAGCCCGTCGCCGACGCGGGTTCGGTTTGGCCGATCGCACTATCAGGCAGGGCGGCCAAAGCGGCGCATAACAATATCCATCGCCTTGGCCGCATTTTCGTCTCCTATTCCGCAGTATCATTTCGGAAGGGGCGCACGGCCCTCGACGGCCGGCGCCCCGTGCTGATCCATCATTCGCGGCCGAGCACCTGGCCTTCGGGCGTGACGAACAGTTCGATCGTCTTTCCGTCGCTGTTCTTGCCCTTGATTTCATAGAGCGTGCTTCCGTCCGCCTTTCGGGTGACTTGCTCCGCTTTGCTTATTGACGCGAGTTGCGCGCGTGCCGCGTTCATCGCGGCCTCGGGCACCTGAGCAAGCGGGATGTCTCGTTCGCTGTGCTTGCCGATTATCCGGTTTTCGTTCGCCTCGTGGTTTTGCGCGATCGCCACGCCCGCGATCGCCAGCGCGGCCGCGCCCACGCCTGCGACAACAGTGAGAGTTCGTTTGCTAGCCATGTTCCATTCCACTTCCTGCATAAGGGCCGTGGGGTCGGGCGGGCGGCGGTTACGGCCCAATGAGCCGTCGTCCGAGTTCAACTCCTCTGATTGTTCATCCTGTCGAGCGCCGCGCGCAGCCCACGGGCGAGCTTGGCTGCGTCGTCGTTGGCCCAGAAGTGCATGAAGAACAGCCGCGGCTCGTCGTTTAGCATATGATTATGCAGCGCCGTGACCTCGATCCCGTTCGTCCGCAGCACGCGCAGGACCGGATCGACCTCGTTTGCGACAAGTACGAAATCGCCGGTGATGGCGGCTCGGCCGTCCCCGGTTGGCTGAAAGTTGATCGCGGTCGCCGTGCCCATCGTCGGCGGAGTCTCCATATCGCCGTCCATCAGCCGCTCGGCGCGCGGAAAGCTGTATTGGAGGATGCCACCGGCCGTCTTGCCCTCACCGCCCATCAACCGGTTGAGCGCGGCCACATCGAGGTCGAGCCGCGATGCGGCTGCGCTGGCCGAAGGCGATTGCGGCGCGGCGAGCGGGGTCCGACTGGCTGATAGCGCTTGCCGGAGCGCGGCCGCGAGCTTCACCGGGTCGCCGTGGCCGGCAATGTGCATGTACATGGTCGCAGGCGAAGAGCGGAGCAGGTGATTGTGGAGCGCGGTGATCGTAAAACCGCTTGCGAGCAGGCGGCTCAAAACGGGGTTCACCTCGTCGTGGGTCAGCACGAGATCGCCCATCACCATCGCCTCGTCGCCCATCGGCTGAAACGCCGCCCAAGAGCCGAGCGCGAGGGAGGGCTTGATCGTCACCCCATCCAGCGTGACGCTCAGGTCCGAACGCGGGAAGCTGTAGCGGTGAACGCCCCCCGGCTGTTCGGCCCCCGCTCGTCCTATCGCCCGGTCGACAGCCGACCAGTCCGGCGCTGCCCATGCCGGGCTTGCCAGCAGGAGGCTGGCGAATCCCAAGGCGATGGTCTTTTTCAGCATAATTGATCCTTCATCAGCGCACTCGACACGGAAAGCCTCACGTCATGCGAGCGCGCCGCCGGCGAGCCGCGACATTGCGCTCCGGTTTCTTTCTTCGGGATAAGCAGTCCTATGCTCATGAGGCTTGTGATGCAACCCTTACACTTGTAGGCTAGTGACGATACAACTATGACAAACACACAAGCTTCCCCTTGGTTGCTCCTGATCCCGCAGCTTCCGGCTAAGCCTGCCTATTTGCGGGTGAAGGTCTGGCGGCGTTTGCAGGCGATCGGGGCCGCGCCGCTCAAGAACGCCGTCCATGCGCTCCCCAATCGCGAGGACACGCGCGCGCTGTTCGAAGAACTGCATCGCGAGATCACCGAAAATGGCGGCGAGGCGCTGATCCTCGAAGCGCGCCTTGTCGGCGGCATGGGCGATGCGGAGCTGCGCGGAGTGTTCGACGCTGCGCGTGACGCCGACTATGAGGAGTTGGCACGCGAGGCGCGCGCGCTGTGTGAGGGCGAGTATGTCGCGGCGGCGGATGTGGGCCGCCTGCGCAAACGCCTGAACGAGGTCGCCGCGATCGACTTTTTCGGTGCGCATGGTCGGCAGGCGGCACAGGCCGCCATCACCGAGGCGGACCGCCGCTCTCACCAACATCCCGATGTGAGCGGCCCCGGTGCGCCCGAGCTGACCCCGGCGGAGCTAAAGCGCCGCGTTTGGGTGACGCGCCGCCATGTCCATGTCGATCGCATCGCGTCCGCCTGGCTCATTCGCCGCTTCATCGACCCCGAGGCGAGCTTCAAGTTCGTCGAGGGCAAAGGATATGTGCCGGAGCCTGACGAACTGAGGTTCGACATGGCGGACGCTGAGTTCACCCACGAAGGCGACCGCTGCTCCTTCGAGACCTTGGTGTTCCTCACCGGTCTCGAGACCGACCCCGCGCTGCGGGCGCTCGGCGAAATTGTTCACGACCTTGATATTGCCGATGCTCGGTTCGAGCGCCCGGAAACTCCGGGAGTGAGCGCGCTTATCGCCGGCATCTGTGCCGGCACCGACGACGACGAGGAGCGGATCGCGCGCGGATCGACCGCGCTCGACGGATTCTATGCTCACTTCACCCGGCGAAAAGAGGACTAAAGATGGAGGCCAGCGCACGCGCTGAAATCGCAGTCGAGACGCTGCACGAGCACGGCATCAGCTTTGGCGAGGCGGTGCGCGTCTGGATCAGGGTCGCGCTGCTCAGCTTCGGCGGACCGGCGGGCCAGATAGCGGTGATGCATCGCATCCTGGTCGAGGAGAAGCGCTGGATCGGCGAGGAGCGGTTCCTCCACGCGCTCAACTATTGCATGCTGCTGCCCGGCCCTGAAGCGCAACAGCTAGCTGTCTATATTGGCTGGTTGCTCCATAAGACCAAGGGCGGCCTGGTCGCGGGCGCGCTATTCGTGCTGCCCGGCTTCCTCGCGATTTTAGGGCTCAGCTATGTCTATGTGCTGCTCGGCGAAGTGGCGCTGGTCGAGGGATTGTTCTTCGGATTGAAGGCCGCCGTGCTGGCGGTGGTGCTACAGGCGGTGGTCCGGGTGGGTTCGCGTGCCTTGAAGAACAACGTCATGCGCGGTTTTGCCGCGCTGGCGTTCGTCGCGATCTTCGTGCTCGACGTGCCCTTCCCGCTGATCGTGCTTGCCGCCGCGCTGATCGGCTTCTTCGGTGGCCGCGCTGGTTACGCCGCATTCAAGGGCGGCGGCGGACATGGTCCCGCCGGCGCTGAGATAATCCACGACCGCGACACCGCTCTTGGCGAGGGCCTTCCCGACCATGCCCGGCCGAACCTCTCTTGGTCGCTGCGCATCTCCGGCGTCCTGCTGCTGCTCTGGCTCGGGCCGGTCGCAGCGCTGCTGTTCGCGTTCGGCCCCGACGACGTGTTCAGCCGCATCGCCACCTTCTTCAGCCAGATGGCGGTGGTGACCTTCGGCGGCGCCTATGCGGTGCTCGCCTATGTCGCGCAGGAGGCAGTCGAGACCTATGGCTGGCTCCAGCCCGGCGAGATGCTCGACGGGCTCGGCATGGCCGAGACCACGCCCGGGCCGCTGATCATGGTGACGCAGTTCGTCGGCTTCCTCGCGGCCTTCCGCGAAGCGACCGGGCTGCCGCCGCTCGTCGCCGCGACCTTCGGCGCAATCCTCACCACCTGGGTTACCTTCCTGCCATGCTTCCTGTGGATCTTCGCCGGCGCGCCATTCATCGAGCGGCTGCGCGGCAACCGCGCATTGTCGGCCGCGCTTTCGGCGATCACCGCCGCAGTGGTCGGCGTGATCCTCAATCTGGCGGTCTGGTTTGGTATCCACACTCTGTTCGAGCAAGTCCGCGAAGTGCCGTTCGCAGCCGGCACCATCGATCTCCCAGTCCTAACGTCCGTCAACTGGCCGGCGCTGGCGCTCGCGGTGGGTGCGATACTCGCCATGTTCCGGTTCAAGGCCGGCATGCTGCCGGTGCTCGGCGTCTGCTCGGTCCTCGGGGCCGCATATGTAATGATCATCTGAAGGAGTGACGCGTGACGATCGACCATCTTTCCCGACGCAGTGCAATCGCAACTCTTGGCATCGGAGCCGCCGCCATGACTATCAACGAAGCCTCTGCGCAGACGCCGGCCGCAGCGCCGGCGGCTGTCCCCGCCTTTGCCGGAAATCATCAGGTCAAGCCGCTCAGGTTCAATCCCGCCAGGCTTCACGGCCTCTCCGAAAGGCTGATCACATCGCACCACGAGAACAATTATGCGGGCTCGGTCAAGGCCCTGAATATGATCGAGACACGACTTGCCGCCGCGCTCGCTGACACGGACCTGCCGCCGGTGGTCTATGGCGGATTGAAGCGCGAGGAGCTGCACCGCACCGGCTCGGTCGTGCTCCATGAGGTCTATTTCGACGGGCTCGGCGGCAACGGCCAGGCAGCCGGTTCCATCCGCGACGCGCTGGGCGCGGCGTTCGGCTCGTTCGACCGCTGGGAAGCCGACTTCCGCCGTACCGGGATGAGCCTTGCCGGCGGATCGGGCTGGTGCGTGCTCGTCTACAATCTCCACACGCGCTCGCTGCACAACCATTGGGCGTGGGATCATATGCACGGTGCGATTGCCGGCGTGCCGCTGCTCGCGCTCGATATGTACGAGCACAGTTTCCACATGGATTACGGCACCGCCGCCGCCAAATATGTCGACGCCTTCTTCCGCAACATCGACTGGGAAGTGGTCGACCGGCGCTATGCCGCGGCTTTGCGCGGCGGCGGCTGAACCCGACCGCCGTGGCTTAACACCCACTGCTGCGCGACACCTGAGTTCGCGACCACAAAGGGGACAGGTCCGATGGGGAGATGCAACAATGACATCCGGCCCGAACATCGCTCTTCTTTGGCGTGGGAAAGCAGCCGAGTGGACGCATCGCTTTCATGAAGCCCGGCAGTGGCCGATAATGCAGGCCTTGCGGGCGCTCGGGGCGACCGCAAGGCCTGTACTGTACAGGGACGAGGCGGTTCGCGAGATTCGGGACGAGCTGCTGTCGTGCGACGCAGTGCTGGTCTGGGTGAATCCGTTGGACATTTCAGGCGACCGCTCGCAGCTCGATCCAATGCTGCGCGAAGTCGCGGGGTGCGGCGTTGTCGTCAGCGCGCATCCTGACGTGATCGCCAAAATCGGCGTCAAGGAAGTGCTCTACACAACGCGATCCATGGAATGGGGCAGCGATGTCGATCGATACGTGGACGCTGAAGGCCTTCGCGCTCGTTTCCCCGAACATCTTGCCGCAGGCCCGCGCGTGCTGAAGCCGAACTACGGCAACGGCGGCAGGAATGTATGGCGTGTCCAACTAGACGAAGCGGGAAACGCTCCGGCTTTGAAAACGTCGGTGAAAGTTCAAGAGGCCCGCCAAGGAAGCAAATCGGAGCGCATCAGCCTAGCCGAGTGCTTGGAAAGGTGGGTGCCGTTTCTAAACGACGGCGGCGTGCTGATCGATCAGGCTTATCAGCCGCAGTCGTCCGAGGGCATGGTCCGCTGCTACGTGTGCGGGCACCGAGTGGTTGGCTTTGGGCACAACCTGATCACTGCGCTGATGACGCCAACGGCCATTGATACAACGTCGTCAACCCCACAGCCGATGGGCCGCGCCATGTTCGGACCGGAGGTGACGCGCTTCGCAGCCTTACGGAAAGCGATGGAGGATCGCTGGATTCCAGAGATGCAAAGGTTGCTGTCGATCGCCGACCACGATCTTCCGCTTCTTTGGGACGCCGACTTCCTATTTCGCCCTGGTGAAGCCATCAGCGATGGCTCCTATGCGCTTTGCGAGATCAATGCTAGTTCGGTTGCACCATTTCCGCCAAGCGCCGTCCAGCCAGTCGCCGCAGCGGCAATCGGTCGCGTTCTTGCCATTCGTTTGACGAAGGAGACCTCCAATCCTCATTGATATGATTCAAGCAATTCAAGAGACGTGACATTGGTCGTATCAATCAGACAAGCCTAAGGGTGAGCGAGGCTGGGTGAAACCGGCTCAGGTGGCAGCGCGGAGATACTGGTAGAGGGTTTCGCGACTGATCCCCAGGTCACGGGCGATGACGGCCTTGCGCTCGCCGTCATCAACACGGCGGTGCAGCTCGGCGACCATTTCGTCGGAGAGGGAACGTTTCCGCCCGCGATAAGCACCGCGTTGTCTGGCGACCGCAATGCCTTCGCGCTGCCGCTCCCGGATCAGGGCGCGCTCGAATTCGGCGAACGCACCCATGACCGAGAGCATCAGGTTGGCCATCGGGGAATCCTCGCCCGAGAAGGCCAGGCTTTCCTTCACGAACTCGATCCGGACGCCTCTTTTGGTGAGGGACTGAACCAGTTTGCGCAGATCGTCGAGATTACGCGCCAATCGATCCATGCTGTGGACCACGACGGTGTCACCCTCGCGGGCGAAGGCGAGCATGGCATCGAGTTCGGGGCGGTTGATGTCCTTGCCCGATGCCTTGTCGGTGAAAATCCGGTCGAGCGACTGCCCGTCCAACTGGCGATCGACATTCTGATCGAATGTGCTCACCCGGACGTAACCGATCCTCTGGCCTTTCATCGCCGCCTCCGGTCAAAATGTCAGGTTGAATTCTATGACACGGCGGAACATGCGTCAATAAATGCTTGCCATAACCCTATCCTGACAGAAACCGCCGCTGCATCCTGACGTCCGGTTAGGCTATACTCCAGATTGACGCTAGCCTGTCGCTCTCGACTCGGGATGGAGGCAGGATGGCGCGGCGGCGATTATTGACCGGAGAAGAAAGGCGTCGCCTGTTCGATATCCCCCATGACGAAACCGCGATCGTCGGCCACTATACCCTTGCCGCCGAGGATCTCGAACTGGTCGGTCGCCGCTATCGCCCTGCCAACCGCCTCGGTCTGGCAACGCAGATCGCGCTTATGCGGCATCCCGGCTTCGGTTTGCAGCCCGACGTCGACGTCCCCGATGCGGTCCTTCACTATCTCGCCGCCCAGCTCTTCGTCGATGTTGATGCGTTCGCCGACTATGGCCAGCGCGCGCAAACACGTAACGATCATGCCGACATTGCGGCACGGCATCTGGGGCTACACCCTTTTCGGCGAGGGGATATACCGCTCGCGCTCGATCTCGCCGCAAGAGCTGCGGAGCGGACCGATCGGGGCGAACCTATTGTCCGCGCATTGATGGAGGGGCTGAAGCAGGAACGCTTCATTCTTCCATCGGCAGACACGCTCGAACGTGCGGGCCTCGCCGGCAGGGCACGCGCCCGCAAAGCCGCGGCGGCGCTCATTGTCGAAAGCCTGGGTCATGCCGAACTGGCGCGGATCGATGATCTGATCGTCAACAACAGCGACTTCGGCATGACGCCGCTGGCCTGGCTGCGCAATTTCGAGGAAGCGCCCACCACGGCGAACATCAACGGGCTGCTGGAACGGCTACGCTATGTGCGCGGAATCGGCATCGACCCGGCGATCGGCGCGAAAATCCCCGACTTCCGGTTCGCGCAGTTCATGCGCGAAGGTGGCGTTGCGCCGGCGTTCCTGCTCTCCGATTATAGCCTTAACAGGCGCCGCGCGACGCTGATCGCGGCGGTCATCGACCTCGATGCCAGGCTCGCCGATGGTGCGATCCAGATGTTCGACAGGCTTGTCGGAAGCCTGTTCACACGGGCGCGGCGCGGGCGGGAAAGGCGCTATCAGGACAGCATCCGCTCGGTCGGCGAACTTATGCGGCTGTTCGGCGCGACGATCGCCGCGCTGGGAGAGGCGGTCGAACATGGCGGTAATCCGCTCGAACTGATCGACGAAGCGGTAGGCTGGCACAGACTGGTCGCAGCCAAATCGCAGGTCGATGCGCTGGCCGAGCTGGCGGGCGAAGATGCGCTTGTCGCGGCGACTGGTCGCTATGCGACGCTGCGGCGGTTCAGCCCGGCTTTCCTCGATACATTCACGTTCAAGGCATCGGGGAGCGGATCGCAACTGGTCAAGGCCATCGAGGTCATCCGCGATACCAATGCCCGCAAGGCCCGCAGCCTGCCCGAGGGCGTTCCGCTCCCATTCGCCAACCGGCAGTGGAAGCGCCTCATCACCGAAGGTGGCCAGGTCGATCGCCGGCGATACGAGACGGCCATCATGGCCACGCTGCGCGATCGGTTGCGCGCCGGCGACATATGGGTCGAAGGAACCCGCAATTATCGCCGCTTCGACACCTATTTGCTGAGTCGACGCGATGCCGATAAGGTGGCCGACAGCCTGCCATTCCAGACCGATGCGGCCGCCTATCTGGAGGAGCGGGCAAGGACGCTCGACTGGCGGCTGCGCCGTTTCGCCAAGCAACTCAAGGCGAACAGGCTCGCGGGCGTGGCGCTCGAACGCGACCGGCTCAAGCTGCAACCCATGCCGGCGATCACTCCACCCGAGGCGGAGGCTCTCGATCGCAGGCTCGACGCCTTGCTTCCGCGCGTGCGGATCACCGAACTCCTGGTCGAGGTGGCCGAGCGCACCGGGTTCCTGAGCGCATTTCGCGATCTTCGGTCCGGCAAGGAGCATGACAACCCGCACGCGATCCTCGCCGCCATTCTCGCTGATGGATCGAATCTGGGTCTAGAGCGCATGGCCAACGCCAGCGACGGGGTGAGCTACGCCCAGCTTGCCTGGACCCACAACTGGTATTTGTCGCCCGAAAACTATCAGGCCGCGTTGGGGATGATCGTTGCCGCGCACCATGATCTTCCTTTCACGCGCCATTGGGGAGCCGGCACTAGTTCATCCTCCGATGGGCAGTTCTTCCGCTCGGGCCGCAACCGATCGGCGGCGGCCGACATCAATGCGAAATATGGCAGCGAGCCGGGCCTGAAGATCTACTCCCACCTGTCCGATCATTTTGCCTCGTTCGGATCGCGGATCATGTCGGCCACCGCCGGCGAGGCCCCCTACGTGCTGGATGGCCTGATGCTCGGCGCCGGCGCGCTACCGCTGCATGAGCATTACACTGATACCGGCGGCGCGACGGACCATGTCTTTGCCCTTTGCCATCTTCTCGGCTTCCGGTTCGTGCCCCGTCTGCGCGACATCGCCGACCGGAAACTCGGCTCGATCGCCGCGCCTTCGACCTACAAAGGCATCGAAAGCCTCATGGGCCGCACGATCAAGACGGCGGCGATCGAAGCCGATTGGGATGACATCGTCAGGATCGTCGCCTCCATTAAGGAAGGAGCCGTTGCGCCCTCCGCGATCCTGCGCAAGCTGGCCGCCTACAAGCGCCAGAACAGGCTGGATTTTGCGCTGGCCGAACTCGGCCGCATCGAGCGGACGCTATTTGCGCTCGACTGGCTTGAACAGCCCGACTTGCGTCGCGCCTGCCAGGCCGGCCTCAATAAAGGCGAAGCACGTCATACCCTTGCCGCCGCGATCTACACCAACCGACAGGGGCGGTTCACCGATCGCTCGATCGAGAATCAGGAATATCGGGCATCGGGCCTCAATCTGCTGATCGCGGCGATTTCTTACTGGAACACCGTCTATATGGACAGGGCCGCCCAGCATCTCCAATCATCCGGCGGCACCTTCGATGATGCGCTGCTTGCCCATCTCTCGCCGATGGGCTGGGTGCATATCAGTTTGACCGGCGACTATCTGTGGCAAAGGGCAAACCGGCTCTCCCCTGGCGAGTTCCGCACCCTCAACGATCCCATGGCCCGCCTCAAACTCGTGGCATAGCCAGTGTTCTCATTATGTCCGCCAAATCGTTGTCTGGCGCACAAACCTTGAGGTGACGCCAGTTGGCCTGCTTTTCCTCTGCCAAGGCACATGCTTCGTCATAGGAGTCGGCGACGCCAAGGGCGGAGCTTCTGTCATGCGCTCCGCCATTGAGGCAACGCACGTCGATGCGACCGTCAGGGCGGGTCCGGCCAAAGGGATGGTCCCACCACGCATCCAGTTCTGCCTTGCTGCGCTGGTCGTTGGATGTCTCGTCAAAGCCCGCCCGCAAAGCCGGATCGAGCGGGATTCTGTTTGGCATCTTAGTCGCCTTTACGATGGTTCGACGTCGTTTTGTCTCGGTCCTGGTGGCCTGTCCTCTTCTACCCACGCGAAGCGAGTGAGGGGAGAGGGCAAAAGACTACCTGCGGAACAACGTGGAGGGAAGGCCGGGGATACCGCCCGATCGCCAAGGGAGGCAGCGGAACGCGGCCGAGACGGTCCAGCCCCTGCACAGAGGGAGCGACGACCCCTTGTTGCCGGCGACGCCAAAGCGGCGCTCGATCATCGCGGCTGAAGGCCGGACAGCTCGACCAGCGCGGGCCTGGTCGTAGCGTAGCGCAGCGAAGACCAAGCCCGCGCTCGCGGCACCGGCCACGGGGCCGATCTCGATCAGCGCCGCGATCCGCGCAGCGGATCTCGCGTCATTATGGACGCCCATAGCGGGCCTATGTAGAAATGCGGGAATGGCGATCGAACCGCTCTTCCCGCGCTGGGCGCGATCCATCGGCGCCCTCATCGGCTCCAACGCGCTCGCGCGCTCGCAATGCTGTGCCTGCGGGATTCAACAGCGTGTTGATCTGGAAGCCATGGCCGCGAAATTCGGCGGCACCGCAAGCCTAATCGGCCGTGTGGATCGGTGCAGCATCGTCGCTTGCTCCGGGAGCGTGTTCTATATGGCGGCCCGGACCTATGGCCGCGCATGGATCATGCTTGGACAGGCGAGCGAGTGCGAGGAACGGGCGCCAGCTCGCGACGCGCGCGCTCTCGTGCCGCTTGCACAAGCCGGTGCTGATCGGTCCCGGTAGCCGCCTTCAGAGGCTATCTCTCGATATCGTCTCGGCCGTTAGGCCGCATAGGGATGATCGACGGGGAAGGGGCGGAGCGTTGTTGGGCCAGCTCGCGGCCGATGCCGTCGGCGAGCGCAGCAAGGCGATCGAGAGCCGGGGCGCCGGGATCGTGCCGTATCGTGATGTAGCCGCTCTCGATCTGCCCTAGCCGCTCGGAGAGGGCCGCCATATTACCTTCCCGCGCGATCCACTCGCGCCGCTCTATGGCCTGCTGCTCGGTCGCCGCCGGGGCCTTCTGACGCAACACGGCAAGCCTCGCCTCCTCCGCGTTGCGCGCGGCCTGGTTCGCGGCGATCGGCGCGACCGCGCCGATCTCGCGCGCCGCGTCCAGCACCGTCATGCGCCGGTCGTAAGGCTCCTGATCGCGGCCCCGCTCCAAGGACTTGCGAATGATCTCCTGCAAGGGATCATGATGCCGGTAGGTGTGAAGCTGCTGAAGCATCAACACGCCCGCCCGATATTCCTCGGGCGTCTCCAAGCTCAACACCTTCTCTTCGGTGAGGTCGGGATAGCGGAGATTCATAACCGCCACGTCGCGCGCGACATAAAGGTCATCGCGCGACTTGGCGCTGACGTTGGTGGTGCCCCAATCCAGTTCGTGCCCGTTCTCGCGAGCGAGCTGTTCGGTGAAGCTGCGAAGGGTGCGGCTATTCCCTTCGCGGAAGGGGTGGAGATAATCGAGCCGCGCATAGGTCTGCGCCATGGCCTCGGACATCTCCAGCGTGTCGAGGCCGGATAGCGCCTTGCCGCCCTGCAGGGCGGCAAGCGTCGGGCCTAGATGCTGATCCGTCTCGGATCGCAGCGCATACGGCACAACGATGCGGGCGCTGCTCGCTTCTAGCGCGCGCTGCTTGAAGTGGCCCGGTGCATCGGGCCGAAACTCGCCGGGGCCGTGGTGCGGCAAATCCTGAAAGATGCGGCGATGAACCTCGCGCAGATGGTCAACGTCAAACTCGCCCCGAACCGGGTCCAGGGCGAGTTCAACAATGCGCGCATAAGTGCGCGCGGCTTCGTTTTGTTCAACCAAGGCGAGCGGTGTCGGATGCTCCAACCGCGCTGACAAACTCCTCCGTGGTCAGCTCGCCGGCGATGAAACGGGCGTTGATCCGCTCGATCTCATCGGTGAGGATTCCGCCCTCGTAGCGGACGCTGCCACGGGCGAAGCTGACCGCCTTTTCGCGGCGCGCCCGCTCGGCCGCGCTGATGGCGGGACGCGGTGCGGGGAAGGGCGTGTTCGCGTTCATGGCTCGATCCTTTCAACAATCGGGCTGGCACAACGGTCTAGCGGAAATGGGTGAAAAAGGCAAGAAAATCGGCCAATTTGGTCCCGATTTTCGCGGCTTAAGAGGCGACCAAATCGGGGGCGCCGAGCGGATTCGGCCTGCCTATTCGATAGGCTCCAAGTCGCGAATTTCGATAAACACCACCTTTTCGCTGCGTTCGCCTCTTACGGGATCGAGGAAGACATAGGTGTGATCGTCAAAGATCACGCTGCACAGGCGCCAAATGACGCCCTCGCGGCCGAGAACGCGCCGCTCGATGCTGCCATCGACCGACCGCATGGAGTCCTTGACCCGCACGCGCTGCCCGACGCGAAGCCAGTTCGCGGCCGAACGCAAAAGCTTCTCCTTCTCCATGGGCGATAGTGGCTGGCGATCGCCCGGAGGACCAAAGGTTGCAAGCGGATTGCCCTTGATCCGCTCCAGCTTCGCGGCGAGCGTTTCGCGGGGCGGCATCGTAAAGGCGGGACGGCGAGGAAGACGGTGATAGTGGGTGATCGACGGTCCATCGAATAGGTCGGGCTGTACCCCCATCGTCCGCTTGCGAGCCATGTCCTCCCGATATTGGCGACGCCAGATATCATCCTTCGTGGCCGGTGCCGGAGCGACCGCCTCGCGCTCGATCTCAACGATCTCGGCCGCTTCATCGGTGGAGAGTTCCGCCATTGCCGCGTCATCCTCGGCGCTGCCGCGCTCGGGGAGCCGGGTGAGACCCTGCGCGAGCATCACGGCATGAGCCGCGCGCGCGATCTCTTCGATCTCCGCTTCCCGGTGTTTCGATGGAAAACCCACGTCCATCGCAATCGACCAGGCAGAGGTCATGGTGCGATGGTGGGAGGTCAGCTCCTCCCCGGCGCGATTATGGCGGGTCGATGTGTATTCGCAGCGCCACTTGTCGGCTCCCGGCTCTCGGACATAGCGCCCGACGCGCGCGCCGATGGGCAAGGACCGGAGTGCTGGAAAGACGGCCTGCGCCCGCTCGACGGGCAAAAGGGCATCAAGCGCCGCGCGGAATTGCTGGAAGTCGAAGGCGCTCATCTGCCTGTCCTATGGTGACGGGGAGGAGGTGGGCGGCGCTGGGCCGCCCCCCTCGATCACGCTGCGGCGCGCTGGGCCTCGTCCGCGTCCATGGCGGCGAGGATGAAATTGCTGGCGGCCTGTGCTGCGGTCGCGGCCTGAAAGATCGCCCGTTTGTCGTGCCGAAGGGCGCTCAACCAATGGTCGATATAGGCGGCGTGGTCCTCCCGTTCGGTCGGCTCCATGCCAAGGGCGGCGCAAAGGAAGGCGGCCCCGATCTCGGCCACAAGTTCCTCCTTCGCCCTCGTCGCGATGCTTTCGCCATATTTATGCAGCGTCTCGCGGTCCAACCGGCTCTTGTGACCGCTGGCATGGATTCCCTCATGGGCAAGGGTCGCATAGAAAGCGTTGCCGCTGGTGAAACTCTCGTAAAGCGGCATTGTGATGCGATCGGCCTGCTCATTATAATAGGCCCCGCCCTCCTGCTCGGTGATCGCCACGCCATAGGCGGCGAAAGCCCGATCAAGGTCAGCGTCGCGCTCGTCCCGGTTCTGAATGACCGGCTCCGGGGTGGGATATTTGCCCTCGGGAAGCCCCTCGATCTGCTCGACGTTGAAAACGACATAGCGTTTCAGGAAGGGGATACGCCGCTCGCCTTCGCCATCGGCAGGGCTGTCCTCGCCGCCCTTCGGGGTGAGGCTTCCGGCATAGACAACCATCGAGCCGCGCTCGCCCTTGCGGACGTTCCCACCAAGCTCCAAAGCCTGCTTGAAGGTCATCCATGTGGGATTGCGGTAGCCGCGCCGCATCGCCTGCGACCAAAGCAACAGGATATTGATGCCCTGATAGGCTTCGCCCCCGTGACGCCGGGGCAAGGTCGCCGCTCCACTCGTCCACGACGGGGACCAAGGACGGCAACCGCTTTCCAGCAGGGAAATGATATGGTCCGTCACCTCCTGATAGATGTCCGCCCGCTGGGTGTTGCTGGGGGTGCTGCGCTTCATGGTGTTTCCCTTTCTGGAATAGAGCCGAAGGCGATGGCTCACATCGACTTCTGGCCCTCGCCGAGAGCGGGGGGTGAATGGGCAAATGGGGCCGATCGGGGGGGAGGGGGATCGCCCGCCCTGCACAAGCCGCAGGCGCGGAAGGGTGGGGAGACCGCCCCGATCGCCAAGCGGAGCGCGTCACGCGCGGAGACGGTCCAGCCCTTGCACAGAGGGGGGCGGCGCCCCCTTCATGACGGCGGCGTCAAAGCGCCGCTGCGGAGGATCAGGCCGAAGGCCGGCAGCTCGATCGGCGCGGCCTGGTCGCAGCGAAGCGGAGACCAAGCCGACGCCCGCGGCCCCGCTCGGGAGCCGCCACTATCGGCGTCGAGATCCGCTGTGCGGATCTCGGGCATTGGATTTCACGCGAGGATCGTCACCTCTGGCCGAAACCGCTTTGCGGGTTCGGTCGCAGCGAAGCGGCGATAGAGCCGTGGCCGAAGGCCCGCGCCCGACTACTTCTTGGGATGCGATGTTTCGACAGGCGCGGCCGACGACGACCCTTGGTGCGGAGCAATTGCATGGCCGATGCCAACCAGCACCAAGATCACAGCACCGAAGCGAAGCGTCTTCTCAATGAAGCGCCGGCCCTGCATGTGGCCGTAGGAATTAAAGACCTCCACGCCATATTCATTCCGGCGATTGAAGGCAGCTCGCCGCGTGAACTTCCACAAGACGATGCCGGCCAGGATCAGCAGAACAGGGATGATCGTCACGACACGGCTCCTTCCGATGACTACCTATCATCATTTTGCGCTGACGATAAGGCAGCGCACCTTGATCGGCGCGCACCTGGTCGCGGTGCCGATCGAAGGGACGCGCCGTCGCGCGTTCACGGCATGGTGTCGGCTCGATGCCGATCAGCATGGCGGGCGGGTTTGCGGAACGAAGCAAAAAAAGGGAGGGCCGAAGCCCTCCCGCTGCTCATTTGATGAGCTTGGCGAGTATCGGACCCGCCAGAGACGCTAGGCTGATGACCCCGAGCATGATGCTGAGGATCGTAAGCTGCGTTTTCAGGCCGTCGATCTTGCTCTCCAGCGCCTTGTTCTGCGCTTCCAGCGCGGCGTTCGCTTCCTTGATCTTGAGCGCCATAAACTCCTCTAGCTGCTCGACGACCGCCGTAGCTTGGTCATCACCTACCTTGATTGATTTCAGAGCCTTAAACAATGTCACTTGCATCCTGTTCTCCTTATCGTTGACGAACAGGAGTGTCGGACCATGGGCGCGTAGCGGCCCCGGCGGTCAGGGACCGCGAAGCGGCCGCGACAGCGGGCAACGGGGGAACCGAAATCCGCAGGATTTTGGGGGGACCGTTGATCCTTGACGGTCGGGGCTGAAACCCATGGTAAAATGCCAACTGTCGTAGAGAAGGAATATTCCCACCACCGTCGCCACGCCCTGCCTTCACCGGCCGCAGGCCGGTCTGGACAGGAGCTGCTGCGCGGCACGCGCGGCGCCGATTGCCGCGCCGCACCGGGGCGGCCCCCTTCCCAAGGGATCGCGGCCCGAAGGGCGAAGCGCGCGAGCGATTCCGCGCGGCCCTGGCCGCGTGCGATCCCGGCGCTGCCGGAACGAAAGGGGCGGGAGACTTGGGTAAGCCTCCCGCCGCACCATGATTGACCGGGGTTGTTTTCGCCTTCCCCCCGGTCGACCTAACTCTATCACGCCTCTCGCGTGAGCCAAGCCAGTTGCTCGCCGATGCCCATGCCCTCCATCGGCACGCTCGCCCGCTGGGCGATGCTCGGCCAGAGGGGATCGCGGTAAGTCCGCCCTGCGAGGACGATCAGCGGAGCGCGGGCGTCCACAGCGCGGGCCAGCTCGTCCAACACACGGGCGCCCCATAGGCGGCGCGCGCCAGCCCCCATCGCGCCAAGGGTGACATCATACGGCTCGATGACGGCGCTGGGGGCGATCAGGCCATGCTTGGCCGAAAGGATCAGCCACGGGGCGCCGGTGCGCTCGACATGGGCGCGGGCCTTGCGGAACCAAGGGGAGGCGTAGAGGTCGCGCGCCTCAGCCGCGTGGTCCAGCTTCGCGGCGACGCAGGCGACCAGATAGACGGGGAGCGGGGCGGGCGCTGTCTCGAGAACGGTTTCCGGCTCAAGGGCGCTTTCCGGGTCCATGTCGCCGAGCCATGGCGACACGGCCCATTTCGTCATGTCGCTCATCCACTTGTTGCTGATCGGCTTGCGCTCGGTCGCGTGGCTGATGGTCGGGCCTCCGAATAGATCGGGCTGCTCGCCTATGACGTGAACGGGTGGGATATAGCGGGGTTCGCGAACGCAATGGCGGGCCATGGTGGTGCCTCCGTCATCGGGAATGAAGCGGGGGGCCTAAGCCCCCCGCCGTGGATCAAGCGGCTTCGTCGATCTGCTCGTGATCGTCGTCCTGATCCTCATCGTCCCCAAACTCGTCGCCCTCGTCGTCTTCCTGTTCCTCCTCCTCGACGGGCAGAGGGGGCACGTTGCCGCTCTCCATGAAGTCGGGAAGCCAGTTCACGGCCTCGGCAACATCATCGGGATGAAGGCCGAGCAACTTGGCGTCCTGATCGTCGCAATTCGCGATGCGGGCGCAGAAGGCGGCGGTTTCGTTCCCCTTCATGCCCTTGGCTCGATCCGCCAGCCCCCAAGTGTCGAGAAGGGCCAGACGGGCCTTGTTCGAGAAGGTGGAGAAAAACGCCTCATCCAGTTCGACGGCATCGCGCCAACGCCCGAAACCCGGCTCCGCCTCGATGCAATTGGCAAGCTCGCGGACCATGCGGGGGGTGCGGCCCTCGGCATAGACCGATGTGGTAGCCAAGAGCATGTGTCCGGCGATCATGGCCGTCACCTTGTTCTTCTCGCTCGCGGGCAACTGACGGAACAGAATGAAGCCTTCGATGGGATCGCGCGTCGAAACCCACGCGCTCGATGCCAAGCCCTCCTTGGTGGTCAGCCATGCGGCCCGTTCGGGGCGGCTCCCGACAAGATCGTGAATCTTGGTCGTACCGTCCTCGTCATGCGTCAGGTCGTTGATCCCCTGATGCTCGCCATGGAAATAGACCGTATTCCCATAACCCGGCGTCGGGGTGAGAATGGTGCGGGCTTGCGAGAACAGCATGAAGTCGAGCGCAAGCGACGAACCCGCGCAAGCCGACTGCATCAACTCGGCCCGGATCATGTCGCGCCGGATCAGCATCATCACCTGCATATTGTCCTTGGACAGCCCGAAGCGCGCCCGCTCGGCCTCTCCCGGTGTCGGCTCGGGCTTGGGTCCACGCTGCCCGGTCGCCCCCTTGGGCAATTCCGCGCCCTTGGCAGCTCGATCCGCGAACCAAAGCTCGACGTCGAAAGTGCCGTCATTCTCGATGGACGCCACGGCCACGACCGCGCCCTTGCTGGGCAGGATGACGGTGCGCTGCGCGTCCAGCTCCGCCATCTCGGCCGTCAGTTTCTCGAAAGCCTCCTCCTGACCGGGCAGCGGCTCGTCATCCTCACCGATCATCGCGGCAAGGCGCTTCTCCATCGACGCATAGGTTTTCGCGGTAGCCTTGGGCAACGCGCCCCGCTTCTGCTCCCGGATGCGAAGTTCATGGTCGGTCGAGAGATAGCCATATTGCTTGATCTGCGGCGGGGAAGCGGCCCACGAAAACTGCAGGTCGGCAAGGCCCCACTTCTCGCCGAGCATCCGGCCATTGCGGACGATGTTATGCTCGTACCGATCCTTGTCCTCCTCGACGCGCTGCTCTGCGAGGTCGCGAAGCACATCGGGATTCTGGACGATCCCCGCACCATCCTGCGAAAACAGGTCGGCCTCGAAATCCCCGCCCGCTGCGCGATAGGCATCGACGCCGACATAGCGCATGAGCTTCGTCAATTCGTGGTCGCCGGAGTTCATCGCCTTGCGAATGGCATTGGCGTTCTTCTCGTGAGGCCGGGTCGCCTGCTGCTCCAACTGGCGATAGACCGCGATCTGTAGCGAGCGATCCTCGGTCGCGGCATATGCCTGCGCCTCGGCGTCCCCGATCTCCCCGGCGCTGTAGAGGTCCATGATTTCCGGGTGAAGATTGGCGATCCGCATGATCCGCGCGGTTCGGGCCACATCATAGCCGAACATCGCCCCCAGCTCCTCTAGGGTTGCTTCGGGGCGCTCGGCCCGAATGGCGGCAAAACCCTTATAGACATCGGGTAGCGACATCGCCTCGCGCGCGCGGTTCTCGGCCATGCTGATTTCCGTGACCTTGCTCAAATCATCGACCTTCATGCACGGAAAGGTCATGCCCTTCCGGCTCGGATCGGCCTCGGCCAGCGCGGTGAGAAGACGGCGACGGCGATCCCCGGCCACCACCTCATACCCCCCGGCCTCGCGAGGGATAACCACCATCGGCTGAATGAGACCGACGGACAGCAGCGAAGCGGAAACCTCGGCATCGCTCGCGGCGCTGGATGGCTTCTTGCGGACATTGAGGTCGCTGCGATGAAGCTGATCGACCGTCAGATGCAGGATCGTGGGCTTGGAAGTCTTAACCATGGTGCTGTTCCTTTCTCTCAATGAAGCCGAAGGCGATGGCTCCATCGACTTCTGGCCCTCGCCGAGAGCGGGGGGTGAATGTGCAAACCGGGGCCGATCGGGGGGGAGGGGGATCGCCCGCCCTGCACAAGCCGCAGGCGCGGAAGGGTGGGGAGACCGCCCCGATCGCCAAGCGAGCGCGCGGCACGCGCGGGAGACGGTCCAGCCCTTGCACAGAGGGGGGCGGCGCCCCCTTCGATCCGCGCGCCGAGCGCGCGCCCGATCTATTCGACGGGGAGCGGAGAAGGGATCGGGACTATAAGCGCCGCAAGAGTCCGCCGCGCGGATCTTGCGCCATTAGCCGTGGAATGTGAGGGGCAGGGCCTTGCCCTGGGCGATCGTCACGGCAGCTTGATAGGCATCGAGCCGCCCCGCAAACTCGGCGCGCTCCTGCGGCGTCATATCGGCCGCGTTGGGGGCATCAATCAGGGCGTCGATCGCACCAGACAGCGCGGCACCTGGGCCGAGTTCCCCGGCGCAGTCCAGAATGAACAGCGCCCGAAGCATGAGGTCCAATGCCTCGCGCTGCGGGGCAGGCAGGACACGGCGCGCAACGATGGGTGGGACAGTCATGGCATATGGTCCCCATCAAAAAGAGGAGCATAGCGCAAGTTGGTCAGCCGATCAGTGAGGATCGTATCCATGCTGGATATTGAACGCGATAACCAGCAACGAATGAGGCCGGCGCTCCTCGGGGAGCGCCGGCCTTCGATTTTTTGCCGGAACCGCTGTCTATGCTCTGTCGCACCGTCACCCCGGCTTGCGGATTGCCAAAATGACGGTGTTGATGTTGGTTCCGGCGTGGGCGAACGATCCTTCGGGAAGGTCGTGCCACTTCTTCCAGCCCCAGGACGGCTTGCACTGATCGACGATCTTGTGGAGCGCGCGGTGCCGTGCATCCTCCCGAAACTCGGCGCGGGCGCTCATGACAGCGATCAGCACGCCCCCCGGCTTCAGGAAAGCGAAGGCATGGCGGACATGATCGCAATCACGCCCGCGATCAAAAGGCGGGTTCATGACGATGCGGTCATAGATCGGCCTCGGTTTGAGGCTGAGGAAATCTGCCTCGCGCACATCGCCGAAGCCGTGCAGGACGCGCAGCTCGTGCGCCATGCCCGGCTGTATCTCGATGCAGGCGACATTTCCGCCAGCCTCGCGCGCGGCCTTCGCCAGCATCCCGGTCCCGGCGCTGGGTTCCAGCACACCCATGCCCCGCCCGATCTCGGCGAGGCGGATAACCTGCGCCGCGACGGCATCGCTCGACATGAACGCGCCGAAATCCTTGGCGTGGGTCATGTGGAATTGCGGGGCATCGTCCGCCTCGGTGTTGTCGTAGGCATCGCCGATTGCTTCGCCATAATGCTCGGCGAGCAAGAGGTTCACCCGCTGCAAGAGGTCTTTGCGCTCGAACCACAGGTGCAGATTACCGTTCCCGAAGACGCGGACCCGGAAATAATCGCCCTCGATGACGAAGGGGGTCGCCTCGCGCGTATCGGTGATGCGGCGCGCGATGCTGGCGCTTTCAGGAACCGGCCCCAGCTCGTCCAGCTCGCGGAAAACCCGCTCGACATCGCGCAGAGTGTCCCGTCGATTATAGTCGGTCCAGTAGGACCGGCTGTCGCTCAAGGCGCGTTCAATGATGAGACGGCTGCCGATCTTGAAGCCATCATGCGAGCGAAAGCGCCGGTCCAGCGCCGAAAAGGTATTGGCGATGCCGCGCAGATAGAGGCCGCGCCGGTTCTCCCAAATATGGCCGAAGGTGTTGGCGCAATTCTCAGACGTGAAGGCGGGCGGCGTGTCGTTGATCCCCTTGTAGAACTCCTCTCGGGCCTGCCGGTCGAGAAGCTGGTCGAATCCCAGCGTTTCGAGAAGGTGCCGCCAGCATCGCCGATCCATGGCGACGGTGATTTTCGCGCGGAAATGGTCGCGTCCGCTGACGCTGCTGACCGCGCCAGTTTCCCGGTCGCGGGTGTTGTGCGGGGCGGCGCTATGGAACGCGCGCGTCAGGCCGCTATCGCTGTAGCGGTCATCCGCAGGAATGGGCAGGCTGATGCCCCCGGCGAAGCAAAGCCCATTGGCAGCATCGGTGAGAGCGTGGAAACTGTCGTAAGCCTCAAGCCATTTGGCAATCGCGGCGTCCCGGCCTGCGGTGATCTCGTCGATCTGGACGCGGTTCATCAATTCGTTGGTCATGCTTGATCCTTCGGGAACGGGGCGCGCAGGATCGGCCCGCGCGTGCTGGGTCAGTCGAAAATGGAAGCGCCGAAGCCGAAGCCTTCGGCCGCGTCCTCGATGGTGGTCACAAGGCCGTCGAAATCCTCTTCGGGGCCGAGCAGGTCCGCGATCTCGATCACGCGCGCGAGGTCCGCGCCGTGGTTGTCGGCGAGGTCGCGAAGATAGCCGTAGCGGTCGAACGCGCCGTCTTCCTCGTATCGTTCAAGGTCGATGGTCCGTTCGGCGTTAAGACGTAGGACGGTCGCGAGCGGAATGCCCTCGGGGCTGGTCAATGCCTGCGGCATGGGAGATTCCTTTCCTTTGGGAAAGGCGGGGCGGCGAGGGGGCCGCCCGCGCCGGTCTATCAGTATTCGTAGGCCCACATGATCGTCAGGACGCGGGCTGTGACTGCCGGGTCAGCCGGGTTCGCCGATCCCCACTCAAGAGAGGGGTCGTAATAGTCGATTTTGAAATAGCAGACGGCTTCCTGCCACTCGAACCGTCCGAAATCCCGCTCGGGGCTGTCAGGGCTGAAGGCGTCAAAATCGCGCACAGTCCGGAGCAGCTCGGCCCGCTTGCGCCATCCGCTCCACGTCGTCACGTCGCCGATGCCCCCGGCGATCCCCGCCGTCATGACGATGCGATCAAGGCCGGTCGGCTTCGTAATGTTAGCCCGCAACGTGTCGTTCAGCGCGGCGATGCGTTCGATATGCGCGGCGCGGTCGGGAGCGTTCTGCATGGTGTTTCCCTTTCTGGAATAGAGCCGAAGGCGATGGCTCACATCGACTTCTGGCCCTCGCCGAGAGCGGGGGGTGAATGGGCAAATGGGGCCGATCGGGG
>NZ_JBIVQA010000023.1:0-32462 GCF_044754985.1 Sphingomonas sp. NPDC092440
CCGAACTGTTCGACGACGCGGAGAAGGCGAAGATCCGCACGGCCTTCGATCAGGCGCTGACCGATGCCGGTCTCGCCGACGAACGTATCTGGGGCGAACGGATCGAGGACCGGGGCAGCCAGATCACCTTTTCGGGCCTGGGGCAGGCAGCGCCGCTGAAGGAAAAGGAAGCGTGGGATCCTGACCGAAAGAAGAGGACCGCGTTGCAGGCCACGTTGCGCGCGAAGCTGCCGGAGCTCTCGATCAATCTCGGTGGCACGACATCGATCGACGTGACCAGAGCAGGGATCGACAAGGGCTATGGCCTGAAGCGCCTGAGTGCCGAGAGCGGTGTCCCGCTCGACGGGATGCTGTTCATTGGGGATGCGATATTCCCCGGTGGGAATGACTATCCCGCTGCTGAAATCGGCCTCGACACAGTGAGGGTGCGCGACGTCGCGGAAACCACCGCCGTCGTGACCGCCATCATCGCGTGTCTGCACCGATAGGATCAAGATACATGGTCGGCTCCATCGCGGAATGCCGCATTGTCAAAGCTCTGGCTTCTGTCGCTTAGGGCAGCGCTTCCTAAAACGAAAAGAAGGCAATGTGCGCGTCTCCGCGAACAAAGCCTCCAGCGATCAATCTAAGAGATTCCGCCGCGCTTCTCAATCGTAGGGGGCGTTTGCGGGAGGGGGCGGAATCCTACGCTAAGGATTTGGGCCAGCGATATTCCCCGGTTAGATTGATGTGTTCCCATCCCAACGGCGAGACGTGGGCGAGTAGATCAGGCGCGATATGGGTACCGCTGGCGGCCCGGGTATTGACGACCTCGCCGAGCTTCATGGTGTTCCAGAATATGATGATGGCGGCGAGCAGGTTCATTCCGGCGATGCGATAGTGCTGGCCTTCGCCGGATCGATCCCGGATTTCACCTCGGCGGTGGAAGCTGATGGCGCGCTTTAGGGCGTGGTGGGCCTCACCCTTGTTGAGGCCGATCTGAGCCTGGCGCTGGAGGCCGGCATCAAGAATCCAGTCGATCATGAACAGGGTTCGCTCGATGCGGCCCACCTCTCGCAATGCGAGGGCCAGCTCATTCTGGCGCGGGTAAGAGGCGAGCTTGCGAAGAATCTGGCTGGGGGCGACGATCCCCGCTGCGATCGTCGCCATGATGCGCAGGATGTCGGGCCAGTTGCGCTCGATGAGCGGTTCATTGATCTTACCTCCGACCAGCGCTCGCACATTGGCCGGCGTCGCGTTGGGCGTGAAGGCATAGAGTCTTTTCTGAGGGAGATCGCGGATACGGGGGGCGAACCTGTAGCCGAGCAAGGCGCAGGCGGCGAACACATGATCGGTGAAGCCGCCCGTGTCGGCAAAATGCTGGCGAACGCGGCGGCCCGCGTCATTCATGAGCAGCCCGTCCAGGATATAGGGAGTCTCGCTGACCGTTGCCGGGATCACCTGGGTTGCGAACGGCGCATATTGATCGGACACATGGCTGTATCCCTTGAGGCCCGGGACGTTGCCATATTTCGCGTTGATCAGATTCATCGCCTCGCCCTGCTCGGTAGCAAGGAAGAACTGCCCGTCGCTGGATGCCGATTGCCCTTGTCCCCAGAAGGCGGCCATGGGCAGGGCGGCGTGGGCCTCCACGATCATGGCGAGCGCCCGATCATAGGCGCTGCCTTCGACATGCCAGCGCGCGATCCGCAGCAATTCCCAGAAGCTGTGCGTGTTGGTCGCCGCCGCCATCTTGCGCAAACCGAGATTGACGCCTTCCGCCAGCAACACGTTCATCAGGCCGATCCGGTCGCTGCAGGGCGCGCCGGTGCGCAGATGCGTGAACGCCTCGGAAAATCCGGTTCGCTCATCGACTTCCAGCAACAGATCGGTGATCCTCGCGGGCGGGAGCTGTTGATAGAGATCGAGCACGAGATCCTCGGCCCCTTCGGGCGTGTCGGCCCTCAGCTTGTCGATGTGCAGCTTGCCGTTCTCGATGATGCCGCCTGGGATCGTGCCGGTTCGCGCCGCGCGGCCAAACTCCTTCAGCCGTGTATCCAGTCGAGCCCTGCGCTCGGCCAGCCATTCGCCGGGCCGCAGCGGCACGGCGAGCCGCGCGGTCTGCTCTATCGCCTGTGGCGGGACCAGAAGCTGCTTGAGGTCGCCATAGCGGCGCGATCCCGCCAACCATATGTCACCGGACCGGAAGGCGTCGCGGATGTGGAACAGCACCGCGATTTCCCAAAGCCGGTGGTCGCCGCTGGGCTCAGCGCGAAGATGACGATGCCATTTCGAGTTGGGACGTAGAAAATCCACCGGCGGATCGACCTTGATCCCGTTACGCAGCATCGCAACGGCCGCCAGAAGAGGCGTGGCGATCGGCGCCGCCTGCATGTCGAGCAGGCGCAGCATCCTGGGCGCGTAGAGGCGGAAACGGTGATAGCCGTCCAGCACACGGCTGAGCGGGTCGGCCGCGAGCACGTTGGTCAGCGCGGAGGCCGTGGCGACAAGGGTTCTGAACCGTTCCCAGCCAGGCCCGGTGGCGATTATCCCGTCCAGGGCCGTGCCATCGTCCTGCGCTCCAAGCAAAGCACCACCGATTTCGGCAAAGGACTTCAGCGTGTCCCGAACGGCCGCCTTTTCGTCGGCGATCCTGGTGTTGCAAAGGCGTTCGGAGGCCCGATAGAGACGGCCTACGATGCGATCGTGGGTCTCCACGATGACATCGGCCAGCGATGACCGCCATTCCAGGGTGCAGACAGCGAGGATCGCAAGCCGCCTGTCTTCGGGCAGATCACGCATGCCGTCGGCGTAATAGCGCTCGCCCTGCCGGCGAAGCCGGGTCACACGATGCGCCGGCACGCCGTCCAGCAAATCCGCCGGAAGATCGAACCTTTGAAGATATTCCAGTCGATCCATCAGCCGGTTAGCGGCTGCTGAATTTGCGCCAACCTCGAACTGTCGCAGCCATACGAAGCGCGTGACGCGACCATCCACCGTATCCTCCAACAGGTGAGCCAAATTCTCGCTCAGGGTTGGCGTGATGCGATGGGCGATAAGATCCTCGATCCGGCGCTCGGCCTCAACCAGCGCATCGGCGCAAAGGCGCTCGATCGTCGAGGAGCCGGGAAGGATCGTGCGGGTGCGGCGACACTCCGCAACGAAGCGACGGGCAAGATCCTCATTCGATGTCGCCGCCTCGGCTTCCCGAGCGATCCATTCGCGCAAATCCCGTGCGCCCCGCCCCGAAAAGGAGCGTGGCTGTTGAAAAAGTCCTACTGAAGGCTGCCGATCGTCTGTCGAAATCGCCTTTTTAGATTATGCGAGAGGTTTGCTTATCCGGTTCCACCTGAGACATCAGGAGCCACCTTGGGGTCGGGATCCTGTGCCTTGCCGGTTGCGGGTGCCGCTTTCTGGCTCGGCATAGCGGTGAGATAAGCAACGATCGCGTCAACGTCCTTCTCGGCCACCGGCGCCTTGTACACCTCACGCATCTTGGTGACGGTCGCCTTCCACTGGTCCGCCGATAGCGCAGGCTGAGTTAGCGCCATGCTGGCCGAGTGGCACGAAGTGCAGTTGGCGTTGATGACGTCGGCGTGCGGACCATCGGGGTAGGTAGCGTCATCGACCGGCAGGTCGACGCTGGTCGAGGCGAGCGAAAAGCCGCGGGCTGAGACGCTGGTGGGCGGTGCCGGCTCGGATGTCTCGGAGATCGGGGCAGGCGCCTTGCGGCTGCTCGGCGCCCCGATCGAGACGAGGATAATGCCGGTCAGGCCGATCAGGCCAGCGGCCATGATGCCGGGAGACGGGGTCTTCATGCTACTCGCTCCTCAGGCCGCGATGATGGTGGTGGTCTCGATATTGCCGCGCATGAACCCGCCCGGGTTCCAGATCGGCTTCATCGGCTGGGCGACACCGTTGGTGTTCCAGCAGCGCACCATGATCGGGTTGGCACCGCGTCGCAGCGGCACGCGACCATCCCACCGACGGAAGCTGTACCTGCCCTCGTCCGCTCCGAGCGTCGTCCTGTACCAGGTGCGGCCTCCGTCCGACGATACATCGACCTTGGCGACGCCGCAGTCGCCGCCCATCGCGATGCCGCCGACCGGGATCGATGCCTCATAGGCTATCGTCTGGCCATCGGGCAGGCTGGTCATCCAGCTGCGCGGGATCATGCGGTTGATGGGGACAGTCGGGAAGTCTCTGGCGCCGGGCGCGACATTCGCGCCCGGCGTCGCGGGGATCTTGTAGGCCTTGGCCATCCAATACTGGTCGTCGGGGCCGGGCAGTACCTCGATCGAGTTCAGCATCTTGACCCAATAGGTCGAGTACCAGCCCGGCACGATCAGCCGGCAGGGAAAGCCATTGAGGAGCGGCAGCTGCTCGCCGTTCATGCCGAAGGCGATCATCACTTCGCCGTCGCGGGCATGGTCGATGTCGAGCGCCTTCTCAAAGTCAGGGGCGCCCGCCACGACCGGTTGATCGAGCGCACCGAAGCGCACCTGCACCGCGCCTGTCTTGACCCCGGCGAGGTCGAGCACGTCGCGCAGGCGCACACCGAGCCATTTGGCATTGCCCATCGCGCCGTTGCCCCATTGCGCGCCGGCAACACGTGGCTGGAACAGCCCACGGCTGTTTCCCGAGCATTGGTTGACCGCCGCCATCTCGACCCGCGGCAGGCGCAGCAGCTGGGCGAGGCTGATCGACAGCGGTCGGTTGACGTGGCCGAAGACGTTGAGGCGGAAAGTCTCGACATCGATCGAGGTCGGGATGTCGGCCCAGTGCCAGCGGACGAAGAACTGGTCGTTGGGCGTGAACACCGACTTGTCGAACACGTCCATCGGCGTTTCCAGCAAGGGCGGATGGACACGCTGGAGGATCATGCTGCCCTTGCCGGGAAAGGCGCTGGTCATCGGCCGTTCGGCATTGCCGCCAGGCAGCTTCAGGTCGACGAGCTGCTGCGCCAGTGCCGGCGCGGCGGCAAGGCCGGCGGTACCGAGCGCGGCATGCCTGAGAAAGCGGCGACGGCTGGTCTCACTCGCCAGTTCGGCGTCGAAATTGTCCATGACAAGGCTCTCCTGTGGCCAGCCACGCTGGCGGATCGAAGGGGCGTTTCGCAAGTGATCGGACCGACTGATCCGATCATCATGGCGGATCAGTTCGGGGTGGCGATGCAGGGTGAGACGAACAGGTTGCCGCGCCATGCGCCGGCCAGCGTCTTGGCGCCGACGAGCAGCCACATCGCCGCAAGCGCGACTGTCAGCACCGTGCCGACGAAACCGAAGAAACCGAGGTTCAGCGTCGTGCCTAGGCGTAAGGTGGCGACGGTGTAGACGCCGAGCGGAAAGGTATAGCCCCACCAGCCCAGGTTGAACGGGACGCCGGCGCGCCAGTAGCGGATGGTGATGAGCGTCGCGAGCGCCAGCCACCACAGGCCGAAGCCCCACAGGCAGAGTCCGGCCACAACGCCGATCCCTTGCGCGACGGCACCGACACCGGCCAGCCCGTGCGCCGCGAGGATAGCCGGCGCGTCCGCCCCGAGCACCAGCATGCCCAGAGCACCCGTGCCGATCGGTCCCAGCGCCAGCCAGGAGGACGCCGCCATGCTCTCCTGCGGCAGTTTGTGGAGCGCCATGCGCAGGATGAGGATGGCGAGGATGCCGAACGCGACCGGCACCGAATAGGCCCACAGCACATAGGAGGTCGCAAGCGTGACGAGCTGCGCGTGAGGATCGGCCAGATGCGGCGCGAGCAGCCCGCCGCTGGCGCCCGCCACTTCGGCAGCGACGACCGGCAGCAACCATACCGCGGTCATGCCGTCCAGGCTGTGCTCGTGACGGGTGAACATCATGTACGGGATCAGCACGCCACAGGCGAGCGACATGGCGGCGTCGATCCACCACAGGACGTGTGCGACCGGTACGATGCCATTCCCGAACCGTGCGATGCCGAAGGCGAGGCAGCCGTTGATGATCGTCGCGAGGCCCATCGGGATGGTGCCGATGAACATCGACACGGTGTTATGCCCGAAGATGCGCCGCGCCTCGTGCCCGAACATCACCCAGCGCGCGCCATAAAGGCCGGCGAACAGCGCGAAGAGTGCGATATTGAAGAACCACAACACCTCGCCGACGGGTTTAAGCGAAGGCCCGATGCCGGGCACCTGCGGCAGCGCGAGCGCGAGGATACCGGTGCCCATCGTCGCGGCGAACCAGTTGGGCGTGAACTGACGAATCATCTCGCGGGGATGATCGAGCCGGCTGAGCGGCTTGAGGCCGCTGAGAACGGAGTGCGTGTCGGCAGTCATGCGACCTGCTCCTTGATGAGGTCCGTCAGCGCGTCGGCCGCGCGGGTGCGATAGCGTTCCTTGTGGCGCAGCGCGTGAAAGGCGCGGTCGGGCAGCCCGAGCGGCAGCTCGACAAGGTCACCGGCCTTGAGCGCGCGCGCGACGACCAATCGCGACAAGACGGCAACGCCGGCACCCGCCTCGACGGCGGTGCGCACCGCCTCGTTGGACGGCAGCGTCATCGCTATCGTCAGCTGGGCCGGATCAAACCCGCGCGTTCGCAGCACGTCCTCGAAGGTCGAGCGCGTACCCGATCCCAGCTCACGGACGATCCAGCGTTCAGTGCGCAGCCAGTCCTCGTCGACGCGCCCGGTGTCCTCGCGGCCGACCAGCACCATCGGATCACGCCCGACATGCCAGTGGGCGAGCGCCGGTTCGTCCACCTCGCCCTCGACGAAACCGAGCTCCGCCGCGCCGCTCAGGACCTGCGCTGCCGCACCTTCGGTGTTGTCGATCGCCAGTTCGACCGCGATCTGCGGGTGGCGTTCGTGGAAGGCGGCGAGCTTTGCCGGCAACCAGTAGCTCGCGATCGTCTGGCTGGCGACGATCCGCAATGAACCACGGGCAAGCCCGGCATAGTCCGCCAGCATCGTCTCGGCATGCGCTGCCCGCCCCAGCACCGCGCGCGCTTCCTCCAGAAAGCCGCGGCCTGCTTCGGTCAGCTGGATGCCACGCCCGACGCGGTGAAACAGAGGAACCCCGTAGCGCGCTTCGAGGGCAGCAATCGCGCCGGAGGCAGCGGACTGCGTGACGTTCAGCACCTCCGCTGCCTTGGTGACGTGTTCGCGCTCCGCGACACCGACGAAGATTCTGAGCTGCTCCAGGGTCATGCAGCATATATCGCGTACTTAGATCGATACGACCAACCGTTTGATATGGTCATTCCAATCTGGATATCGGAATGATCGGCAGCCTTTCGTCTGCGATGGTCTCGAAGACTTGGAGCGTTAGGCGGGCCTGCGACGTTTGATCGTCCATGACCGCTCATCACTGGCGGGGTGATCCTTGCGATGCTCGTCCTGTTCGTCGGCGCGCCGCTGGAACGCCACATCCGCGAGCGAGCCCGCCTGACGCCGGCCGAGGCCGCCAGGAAGGATGCCGAGCGCAAGCCCTGATCGCGCTGGCCCGCCCGGTGCCTGTCGGCGCTGAGGAGCAGCAAGGGCGCTATCAGGACACCAGCGCCGCATCGGCCTGCCGCCGGACTTCATCGGCAATCGGATGCAGCTCGGCCGCAGGCCGCTCGCCCACCACACTATAGCCGATCCCGTCGACTGCCCATGTGACCCGGCCCATGGTCCCGCTGGACGTGCTGGTCATGCTCGCAGTCTTGTCGATCTGCATAGGCCTCGTCAGCACCGCGAGTTTCGACGCTTGCGGTCCGTCGTAGAGGAGCAGTGCCGCAGGGCCGTGAGGCGTCGCGACCAGTCGCCCCCCACCATAGCGATAGCCGGCTGTGCTGAGGTCCGGGATGGTGACGCGCTCACCCAAACGGGCGGAGGTCCATCGGATCAGCATGGCGCGCTGATCCGGACCGATCTCCGCCGGTCGTATCCGGTCGGCGGCATAGACACGGAAATTGTCACTCGCCTCGTTGGCCAGCGCCGCGATGCCTGCGCGGGGTTCACCGCTCCACTTCGCGCTCGACCAACCACCGCCAAACCCGACCGCCAGCAGAAGTGACGCGGCGATGGCGAATTGCCATCGCGGCTGACGTTGCCGCCCCCTGATGGCTGCGACGCGCATCGTCGCCGGGATCGGTTCATCCGCGATCGGGGCAAACAGGGATGCAAGGGCTCGCGCCTGCTCCGCCTGTTCCCGCAAACGGGCATGCAGGTCCGGCTGGCCTTCAAGATAGGCGTCGACCAGGCGCTGCCGCTCGGGCGACAGCCTGCCATCGATCCATGCGGCCAGATCGTCCTCGCCGATCGGGCTGGTCATTGCACGCTCCTCAATCGCGGCCGTTCACCCTCCCGGAGGAGGGTCGCCAGTCGGTCGCGCGCCCGGGATATGCGCGACATCACCGTGCCCAGCGGCACGCCGACAACGGCAGCGACCTCCGCATAGGGCAGGCCCTCGACCGATACGAGGAGCAGCACCGTTCGCTGCTCCTCGGGCAACGCATCAAGGGCGCGCAGCAGGTCGCGGTGGTGTAGGCCTGTTTCCTGATCGGCCGGACGGCCGAGCGTGGCGTCGTCCACGAGGTGGAGCGGAACCGCTGTGCCTCGCCGGCTATGCTGCCGCTGATGGTCGACCAACAGATTGTGCAGGATCGTATAGACCCATGGGCGCACCTCCGCCCCGCGTCGTTGTCGCCAGCGCCCGACCGCGCGCTCGAGACAATCCTGCACCACGTCATCTGCCATTGCCCGATCGCGCAACCACGACCGGGCATAGCGGCGCAGACCGGGGATCAGGGGCTCGATCGCGGCGGCAAGCGGGTCCATGTCAGTCGCGCTGTACCTGCACGATGCGTCCCGGCGCGCCGTTCACCACCTCAGCGACCGCCAGAAAACGGCGGGGCGTCGCGGTGCTGCCTTGAACGATCTGCCGGATCGGACCCGACGCGTTGACGATCGCCGCACCCGCCGGGTTGCTCATGAAGTTGGCAAGCGGCTCTACAGCGCCGCTACCATCCGCGTTGGCGGTCAGCACGAGCATGTAGGGCTTCTTGGGCTGCAAACCGGTAACGGCACTCTGCACGACCTGAATGATGCCTTGGTCGAAGAGGGTGATGCTGCTTGCCGCACCCTTGCCGCCGATCGGCCCCATAGTCAGATGCAACGCCTTGCCGGCCGTGCCGAGCGGCTGGAGATTGTCGGTGCCGGGGCCTGTCGGAACAGCGTTCGGCACATAGGCGATCGCCTGCGGTGCCTGTCCGACCGGCACGGTAGCGACGACCGTGTTGCCAGCGGTGTCGATCGCGGCCAGCTCATCGGCATTCTCCAGCCCGACATAGATGCGCCGACCGTCGCCGGACGGCCAGACACCGTGCGGCATCTTGCCGACTGGAATGGTTGCCACCAGCGTGAAGTCGGACGTGCGGAACACCTTCACCGCATTCTCCCCGCCGACCGTCACATAGGCGAACTGCCCCTTGGCCGTGCGGGCGAAGTTGACGTGATTGGTGATCGGCCCGGTATCCAGCACCTTGAGGATTGTGAAGGGTGGCCTGGCATCGAATGCGACCGTCTTGCCGATGTCCTTTAGCGTAAACCACGCCTGCTTGCCGTCCGGCGTCGCGGCGATGTTGGGGCAGAATGGGCTCGGCTGCGCCACCTGTCCGACCTGTGCGTGGGTTGCGACATCGAACACGGCCAGCACCGGATTGAACGAGGAACAGACATAGCCGTATCGCCCATCGGGCGAGAAGATCGTCATACCCGGACCACCGGGCGTCTTGATGCGGCCGGTTTCCTTGTACGTCGCGGGATCGAGCACGGCGATATAGTCCTCGCCGCGAACGGTGACCCAGACCTCCTTTCCGTCCGGCGTGAAGAACGCCTCGTGCGGACTGCGCCCGACATAGGTCGTGTGTTTGACCGTGTTGGTGGCGGTGTCGATCCACGACACGGCATTCGATCCGATCGACACGACCGCCAAGGTCTTCCCGTCCGGCGAGAAGCCCAGGCCGTGGACCAGCACTTGTCCCTTGTAGAGCGGGGAGAAGTTCATCGGCTGCGGATCGCCGAGCTTGATGACGCCGAGCAGCCGGTTGTCGGCCGGGTCCGTCACCGACACCGTGTTGGAGAATTGTTCGGACGCATAGACGCGGTCGCGGTGGCTGACGGGCATGTCCTTGGCGTTCCACGGCGCCTGCTGCGCCATGGCGAGGCCCGGTGCGGCGCTCATCAGCAAGGCGGCCGAGCGCAGGATGGTCCGGATCATGTCAGTGCTCCATAGGGCTGTGGTGGTCGCCGCCCTGCGTCGGGGCCGGCGTCGAAGGCGGTAGCGGCTGACCGATCGCCAACTTCATAGCGGCAATCTCCTGCTGCTGATCGATGATGATCTCCTGCGCGATGCGCTTGAGCTGCTCGTTATGGCCGTAGCGCAGCTCCGCCACTGCCATATCGATCGCACCCTGATGATGCGGGAGCATCATCGTGACGAAGTCGCGGTCGACGTTGCCGGACGGCTTGACCATCATGCCCGCCATCATCCGGTCCATCGCGGCAGCCACCATGCTGGCGTAACCACCGGCAGGGGCGGCCGCGACTGCGCCTGTGAGCAGGGCCGAAGCAGTCAGACCGAGCATCCAATATCGTCTACGCATAAGCCTCCGGCGCATCAGTCCTGAAAGCATAGACGACGCTCGTCCGGGTTTATTCCATGGGTGAGCCGGTTATCAGCCTTCCCGATTGGGAACCTCCAACGGGACGACCGTGACCGACACAAAAATCCGCTGTATGCCCGCCGGGGCTTTCCCAAAATATGTTCCCGAAATATGAGTCCCGAAATTCGCTGTTTGAGATGGGATAACGGGACTCATGCTGGTTGGTTATGCGCGTGTCTCGACCTCCGACCAGGACCTGACGCTACAAACCGATGCGCTGACCAAGGCTGGCTGTGAAAAGCTGTTCACCGACAAGGTGAGCGGCGCGAAGCTGAACCGTCCCGGTCTGACCGAAGCTCTCAATTTCGTGCGGGCCGGTGACACGCTGGTGATATGGAAGCTCGATCGCCTTGGCCGATCGATCGGGGGCCTGATCGAACTGGCGGCGGACTTGTCCGCTCGGAAGATTGATTTCCGGTCCCTGACGGACGGGTTCGACACGGCAACCCCATCGGGCCGTCTGCTGTTCCATATCCTCGCTTCTGTCGCGGAGATGGAGCGCGAACTGATAAAGGAACGGACGATTGCCGGTTTGGCAGCGGCACGGGCCAAGGGCGGCACGGGCGGAGGCCGCAAGTCGGTCATGACGCCTGACATGCTCGATACCGCCCGCAAGCTGCTCAAGGCTGGCGACAAACCGGCGAAGGTCGCGAAGCTGCTCCAGGTCGGCCGTTCTACCTTCTATCGCCACTTCCCTGCGGCCGAGCGCGAACCCGGCTAACCGGCGTCAGAAGATCGTCGCGTAGTAGGATTGCTCGAACCGGCCACGGCTGATCCGGGCCATGCGCTCGATGCGTTCCGGCACCGGGGGCGGGCGACGGTTCCGGGCCGGTCTTGCGTCGGTGCGGGCTAACAGCACGAGATTGGCAATGGCCGCGCCCAACAGAAACTCTTCTTCGGCACCGCGCAGTCCGCGAAGGTGCAGGCGGGTCAGCCCTCGCTTGCCTTTGGCATCGGCGAACACCCGCTCGACACCCCGGCGCAGCCGCATCGACCGCTTGAATAGCGGCGTCTGCATCTCGCCGCGCACCATCTCACGCACGTCCTCATATTCGCTGTGCGTGACCGACCTGTTGCTGCCTGCGGTGCATTTCCGTTTGAGGTGACAGGCGCGGCAATCGGCAGGACTGGCGCTGTATCGGAGAAAGCCCGCCCGACGATCGGCACCGCGAAAGGGCAGTATCTTCCCAGCGGGGCAGACATAGCGGTCCTGCTCCCGCTCATAGCGGAAGGCTTCGCGGGGGAATTTGCCCTTGGTCTGTTCGGATCGTTCCAGCACCGGGATATGCGGGATGGTGCCGCGATCGGTGACGAACGCCAGGAACGCAGCGCTGCCATAGGCGGTGTCGGCCGCGACACGCTTTGGCCGATAGCCGAACCGATTGTCGGCCCGTGCCAGCATGGTCCGCCCCGCATCGACTTCCGCGGCGAAGCGGGCGGGACTGGCCTCCACGTCGATCGCCACCCCTCCCGGCGTGTCAATCAGGACATTGAAGGCATAGCCGAACCGGCCCCGCGCCGTGCGCGCCGACCATGCCGACGCCGGATCGGTGCGTGACACCTCGGCCGGTTTGCCACGCGGTACGCCATGTTCCTGCGGTGGAGCATTGGCCTGATCCGCCAGCCATTCACAAACCGGGCGGGGAAGCCGGGGCGCGGCCATGTCGGCGTCCCGCATCTTGCGCTGCCAGCTTGCATCGGCCGCGACGAACGATGCATCGATTGCGGCATCCTTGTGGGCGATCAGCCCCGCATCGGCGCAGCGCCGCACCGTCTGCTCGAACAGGATGCGGAAGATGCTAGCATCGCGGAATCGGCCATGCCGGTTCTTGCTAAACGTCGAGTGGTGCGGCACCGGCGCGTTGAGCGGCAATCGGCAGAACCAGCGATAGGCGAGGTTGAAGCGGACTTCCTCACACAGACGGCGCTCCGACGTGATGCCATAGAGGCGAGCGATCAGCGCCATGCGGACCAGCAATTCAGGCGCGATCGAGGGACGCCCACGGCAACTGTAGTGCGGCGCGAGCGCATCGCGCAGTTCACCCAGGTCGATCAGCCCGTCTATCCTGTGCAGGATATGATCGGCGGGGATCATCGCTCCCAGCGCCCGCCAGCTTGCGCCCTTGCCGCCTCGCTGTTGCTCACCCATCATGGCCGCTGCTCCCGATGTGTCGAAGCAGGGAACCCGTTAGGAACGCGATCGGATCACCCGGCCTTTTTTCAACAGCCCCGACCGGTTTTGACACCTAAGTGGTTGTATATTGGTCAAGCAATTCGATCACGGCACAACTCGCCGCCCCGTCGCCCTCGCAACGGTCGATCGTCGTGGCAAGCAGGCTTTCGAGTTGCGCTAGGTCTGCCATTTTCGCGCGAACCCGCTCCAGGTGGTGGGCCGCGATCTCGCGGACCTCACTGCACGACGCCTGCGCGGGACCGCCAAGTGACAGGATCGCGCGCACCTCGGCCGGGGTGAAGCCGAGTTCACGCGCGCCACGGATGAATCCAAGGACGCGGACGTGGCCGGCCCCATATACTCGCCGGCCCCCGCTCGTGCGGGGTGGGGTCGCCACAATGCCGACGCGCTCGAAATAGCGGATCGTCTCGATGTTCACGCCGGTTCGGCGCGACAACTCGCCGATAGCTAGGCCTTTCTCATCCCTCATAATTCGCTTGCTCCTGTAGCCGCTACAGGAGGCATTAGGGGGTTATTCCGCCGGAGACGACTGATGAATAAAAGGATTTTGCCGCACGAAACCCTGGCCGCTTCCGCATCGCCACGCCGCGCCGACGCGGGGCTATCCGCCCTGGGTGCGCTGGCGAGCTTCGGCGCGGTCCTAGCCGCCGCATCCTGCTGCGTCTTGCCGCTCGCGCTGGCGGCGCTGGGCGTGGGGGCGGGCCTGTCGAGCACCTTCGCCGCGCTGATGCCTCTGCGCTGGGCCCTGACGGCGCTTTCCCTCGTCGGCCTGGCTGCCGGGTGGTGGGCGTATGTGCGGCGTCGGAGGACCTGCGCTGCGGATCGGTCCTGCACCGTGACCCTACCGTCCCGCGCAACTCCGATCATGCTCACGATCGGCACGACCCTGACGCTGACCGCGCTGATATGGGATCGCATTGAAGCGCCGCTTATAAAGGCGCTTTCCTGATGCAGCTCACCTCCACGCTGACCTGTCCCGAGTGCGGCGGTGTCGCGACCGAGACGATGCCCACCAACGCCTGCCAGTTCTTCTATGATTGCCGACATTGCGCGGCGGTGCTGCGGCCCCTGGCCGGCGACTGCTGCGTGTTCTGCTCGTTCGGCGATGTCCCATGCCCTCCGATTCAGGAGGCGAAGGCGAACGGGACCGTGGCGGGCTGCTGCGGGTGAGGGGGTATCGCTCCTTTCAATCCGGGATGAGCGCGTAACCCCGGATTTGTAGATTCGCCAAGGTTGTAAGCGCCGAATCATCGATCTCAACGCCCGAAGCCACTTGGTTCGGCATGATCTCATTTCCGACCATGGCCTGACTGCAAACGCGGATTGAAACACCGGCTTTCTGGAGAGCGGCAATCAGCGCAGCGTTCGGGTTGGCCGCTACCTTCATACGCGCCGCATATGGCGCGTTCTGCAGGACGAGCGGGGTCGCGGGACCATGAATGATGACGGCGATGTCACCAGCCGGATGGACCTTGTCCGCGCCTAGCAGGTTCACGAAGCGCGCGACCTTCTCAAGGCTGGGATTCACTTTGTCGGGAGAGCTTGCGGCCTTGGTGACATTGAACAAGACGCGGTAGCGAAGCTTGGGATCGGGCCGCTCGGCAGCACTGGGCACGGCCACGATCCCGCCAAATCCCGGTATTACGGGATAAACCAGATTATCCTGTGCAGCTAGCGAGGTGCCGCCGGTCAGCATCGTTGCCGCGAGCAGAAATGTGGCGAAAGCTCTTTTTGGCAACCTTGCTCTCCTGTTGGACGGTAGGCGCTGCATAAACTCTCCAGAAGTGGGAGCCTACGCCTACGCAACACTGAACTGGCCCATCATTCCATTATCCTCATGTTCAAGGATATGGCAGTGATACATGAAGGGAGCGCTCTTGGCCGGCTGATCAAATCGGATGAGAAGCTCCACCGGTTCCTTGACGAGGACCGTGTCGCGCGGCCCCTGGTCGAGAACATCGGGCTGCCCGCCACCGCGGGTGAGAACATCAAAGTGGACGCCGTGAATATGGATCGGGTGGCGCATCATTTCGCCAGACACCTCCCATATTTCGGTGGAGCCTAGCTTCACCGTCTCATCGATGCGATTCATGTCGAATGGCTTGCCATTGATCGTAAGGCCGCCACCGCCGCTTCCTGAGCCCATCATGCCGCCCATGCCCATGTTGAGGCTCAGAGGGCGACGGCGCACCGCCTTGCTGGCGTCGGGCCCAGTTCGTGATGCCAGAAGGGTCGGCACGACGCCGCTGGCACGAGCCTGTCCCAACGGCCGTGGTTCAAACCGCAGCACGGTCGCTGGTGCCGCGGCATCGGTCCTTCGGGCGCCACGCCCCATCATACCCATGCCGCCCATCATCGAGCTGTTGGTATCAGCCGCCGTCACCAGCGAGGCGGACCTACCGTCCGTGAAGTCCACGAGAAGCTCGGCACGTTGGCCCGGCGCCAAGGTTATGGCTTCCAATGCCACTGCGTGTTCGAGCAGCCCCCCTTCGGTTCCGATCCAGTGAAAGCTCCGCCGATCGGAAAACGACAGCTCATAAATCCGCGCGTTCGATGCGTTGACGAGCCGCAGGCGAACCAACCGATTTGGCACCGCCGCCAGCGGATTCACCGCGCCGTTCACAAGGATCGTGTCGCCGCGCCGGCCCTGCATGGCGACCATCATGCCGCCTGGCATGACAAGGCGACCATTTTCGAACTGGCGATCCTGGATGAGCAGGGGCAGATCGTCCACGCCATATTCTGACGGGAGCCCCAGGCCCTGCTCTTCGTCGTCGGTTACCAGCAACGCCCCAGCCAGGCCCGAATAGACTTGCTCGGCCGTCAACCCATGGACGTGTGAGTGATAAAGGAGGGTCGCTGCGGGCTGCCGGATCGGGAGCGTGGGCCGCCAGGTCGCGCCCGGCGCGATGATCTGATGGGGGCCGCCATCCAGCTCTCCGGGGATCAGAAGCCCGTGCCAATGCACAGTCGTGTCCGCGTTGAGCCCGTTGGTCACGACAGCCGCCACGTCGTCGCCACGGCGCACCCTGATCGTCGGTCCGAGATAGCTGCCATTATACCCGAGCGTGTCACTCGGCCGGCCTGGATAAAATGAAGTCGTTCCGGACTGGACCCGTAGCGCGAATGAGCGGCCAGGCCGTGCGTCCAACAGCGGCGGCATCGGAAGCGGGTTTGCACCTCCCCCGCCGAGGCCCGGCGTGGAGCGCGAGCAAGCGGTGGTTGCGAACAATGCCGCTCCGCCAGCCAACAGCGAACGTCGATCGAGCATCTAAATCTGTCCCAGCGTGCAGCGCAGCTCGGAAGCGATACGGACAGCCTGGTCGATCAGCATGGGGTTACCTCGCACTCCGGCGCTTCGAAGGAGCCTCGATGGCTTGGCGAAATAGTAGCTCACGGGGGGAACCTCCTAGCTGGCGCTTGATCGAACACCACTCCATCATATATGCTACATATAAGATGTTTGGAGCAACTGTGCCACCTTCCCTCGTTAAAATGTCTCCGGAGCTTCTGGAGGAAAAGGCCGGCGAAGCGGAAGCGTTCCTCCGTTCGCTTGCGAGCCGGCACCGTCTGATGATCCTGTGCAGCCTGCTCGGCGGGGAGTTGTCGGTAACCGATCTGGGCGAACGCCTCGGACTGACACAGTCGAATTTGTCCCGCCATCTGGCCACGCTGCGCGACGAAGGCCTGGTCGGAACACGGCGGGAGAAAACGACGATATTCTACCGCATCACGTCCGAGCGCGTGCTGCCGATCCTGACGGAACTCTACGCACTCTTTTGCGCCGGTGACGAAGCTGAGAGCAGAGAATCCTGACGATGGAGGGTTTCACCCCATTCTCGGCCATCGTGGGCGGCGCGCTAATCGGCCTCTCGGCTTCCTTCCTGTGGATCGCCAATGGGCGCATCGCTGGAATCAGCGGCATCGTCGGCGGGGTGCTTGCGCCTGTCCGCGGCGAGATGGCCTGGCGCGCAACATTCCTGGTCGGCCTGCTCGCCGCGCCCTTGCTCTACCGGGCGGCGGGCGGCCTGCTACCGGACCTCACGTCGCCGGCCCCAGTCGCCGTCGTGATCGCAGCCGGCCTTCTGGTGGGATTTGGGACTCGGCTCGGGAGTGGTTGCACCAGCGGGCATGGCGTCTGCGGAATAGCGAGGCTCTCGCCCCGCTCGCTCGCCGCGACAGGCGTCTTCCTCATCACAGCGGCCGCGACTGTGTACGTCGCCCGACACGTCATCGGACTCTGAGCAATGAGGAAGCTGCTCATCGCGCTCGCCTCGGGGCTCATTTTCGGCTTCGGCCTGATCGTCTCCGCCATGATAGCCCCCAGCAAGGTTCTGGCGTTTCTTGATGTCGCCGCGCCGTCGTGGGACCCGAGCCTTGCCTTGGTGCTGGCCTCGGCCGTCATGGTTTCAGCGTTGGGATTTGCACTCGGCCGAAGGCGCGATGCTCCGCTTTTCGCACCGGCGTTCAATGGGCCATCGTCCCGGTCCCTGGACAAGAAGCTTCTCTCGGGCGCGGCTTTGTTCGGCGTCGGATGGGGCCTCGTCGGCTACTGCCCTGGTCCGGCCCTGGTCGCCCTGAGCCTCGGAGCGCCGGCGGCGCTGGTGTTCGTCGTGGCGATGCTGGCGGGCATGGGCGTCTTCGCCCTTCAGGAACGTTATCGCGCAGCCAGGCCCGGGGCAAACCCATGACGCCGGTCGACATCCTCACGCTCATATCCGGTGTCGTCGTCGGCTTTACCCTCGGGGTGATCGGCGGCGGCGGCTCGATCCTTGCCCTGCCGTTGCTGCTGTATGTCGTGGGCATGAAGGACCCGCACGTCGCGATCGGCACGAGCGCGCTGGCGGTGGCCGCCAATGCCTTCGCCAACCTGATCCAGCACGCCCGGGCCGGAACCGTGAAGTGGCCCTGCGCCCTCGTCTTCGGGGCATCGGGCGTCATAGGCGCCCTGATCGGCTCCACCCTGGGCAAGATGGTGGCGGGTCAGCATCTCCTGGTGCTGTTCGCAGGCGTGATGATCGTGGTGGGGGTTTCCATGCTGCGCGGCAAATCCGGCGGCGGCGACCCGGGCGTGCGGATCACGCGCCCCATCGCTGTGCGGCTCGTGGCGATCGGCCTTCTCGCCGGCCTCCTGTCAGGGTTCTTCGGCATCGGCGGCGGCTTCCTGATTGTGCCCGGCATCATGCTCGGCAGCGGCATGCCCATCCTCAACGCGGTCGGATCGTCGCTGTTTTCGGTGGGAACGTTCGGATCGGCGACAGCCCTCAACTATGCCCTGTCAGGACTCGTGGATTGGCGCGTGGCCGGCTTCTTCATCGCTGGCGGGGTCGCTGGCGGCGTCGCCGGCATGCAAACCGCCATCCGGCTCGCCGATCATAAGGGCTTGCTCACCCGCATCTTCGCTTTCGTCCTGCTGGCCGTGGCCGCCTACATGCTGTTCCGCAGCCTGGGCGGGATCGGCGGCTAGACACCATTGGAGACCGATCATGATCTTTCGTCAGTTGTTCGAGCCGGAGTCCTCGACCTACACCTACCTCCTCGGTTGCCCGGAGACGCGCAAAGCCGTCCTGATCGATCCTGTCCTCGAAACGATCGAACGCGACCTTGCCGCGCTTCAGGAACTGGATCTCGAACTGGCTTATACGTTGGAGACGCATGTGCATGCGGACCACGTCACATCGGCCTGCTATCTGCGCAGCCTTACCGGCTCCAAGATCGCGTACCCCGCCATGGACGGCCTTCCCTGTGCTGACGTGGGGGTCGCCGAGGACCAGCCTTTGACTGTCGGCGCGCTCAAGCTTCAGCCGCTGTTTACGCCGGGGCACACCGACGCCCACCATACCTACCTGGTTGAGCAGCCCGATGGTCTTCGCGCCTTCACCGGCGACGCCCTGCTAATCGACGGCTGTGGCCGCACCGACTTCCAAAACGGTGACGCCGCCACCCTTTATCACTCCGTCACGCAGAAGATTTTCACGCTGCCGGGCGATGGTCTGATCTACCCGGCTCACGACTACAATCATCGCCACATCACGACAGTGGCGCAGGAGCGTGAACGGAACCCGCGCCTTGCGGGCAAGACCGTTCAGGAATTCGTCGCGATCATGGCCGCTCTCGATCTTCCCTACCCAAAGAAGATCGACGTTGCCGTTCCGGCAAACAAGCTTTGCGGTGATTGCCCGACAGATTTGCCGGAAATGCTGCGCCAGATAGGCGGCAAGTCCGAGCAGGGCTGAGCCATCCGATACAGGTTCATTTACAGGAGAAAGTCGATGCCAACACGCACCTCGAAACAACTGGTTTCCGAAGCGAATGCGATTGTCGAAACTATCGCGCCTGACGATGCAGCCAAACTTGTCGGCAATCCCAAGGTCCAGTTCGTTGACATCCGCGAGCCAGGGGAAGTCGCAAAATCGGGGCTGGTGGCTGGTGCGGTGCATGTCCCGCGTGGCCTTCTGGAATTCCAGGTCGATCCTGAAAGCCCCACCCACAATGCCAAACTCGCCAGTGGATCGCGGTTGGTGCTCTATTGTGGGTCCGGCGCCCGCTCGGCGCTGGCCGCAAAATCACTCAAGGAGATGGGCGTGGAGAATGTCGCCCACGTCCCCGGCGGGTTTGCGGCGCTCAAGGATGCCGGCGCTTCAATCGCACCGGAATAACCCATGGCGCGCTCGAGCGCCGCTTCTCGCAGGCAGGATACAATCCTTGGATAGCCATATCGCATTCGCCAGCCTCGGATTGAGCCCGATAGCCATCTCCATAGGCCCGCTCGACATCCGCTGGTACTCGCTGGCCTATATCGCCGGCATCATTGCCGGGTGGTGGTATCTGCTGCGGCTGCTGGCCCAACCAGCGGCCCCGATGAACCGCGCACAAGCCGACGATCTCGTGTTCTACGCGACGTTGGGCGTTATCCTCGGTGGCCGTCTCGGCTATGTGATCTTTTACGGTCCTGAGATGATCTTCGACCCCCTGCAAATCCTCAAGCTGTGGGACGGCGGCATGTCGTTCCACGGGGGTGCAGCTGGCGTCTCGCTCGCGCTGATCCTGTTCGCGCGACGACACGGCCTCGAATGGCTGCGGGTCCATGATTATGTCGCCTGCACCGTGCCGATCGGCCTGTTCTTCGGCCGCCTCGCTAATTTCGTGAATGGTGAGCTTTGGGGAAAGCCCACCGATGTGCCTTGGGCGATTGTGTTCCCCGGAAGTCGCGATGGCCTCGCGCGTCACCCGAGCCAGCTCTACGAAGCCGGGCTGGAAGGACTGGTCTTGTTTGCCGTGCTCGCGTGCCTTTTCTGGTTTACCAACGCCCGACGTCGCCCTGGCATGCTCGTCGGCGTGTTCCTTCTTGGCTATGGGCTCGCTCGCTTCATTGTCGAATTCTTCCGGGAGCCGGATGCCCAGCTTGTCGGCTTCACAGCCAGAACAGGGCTTCATATGGGTCAGTGGCTCACCGTGCCGATGATTGCCGCAGGTATCTATTTGATAGTCGCAGCTTGGCGCGCCGGCTCGCGCAACCAGCAGGGCAAATCAGTAAAAAGTGAGCCAGCAATCATGCCAAAATCGAGTTGCAGTGAATAGGAACTAGCGGTCGCTATCCTGCTGCTCCTCAAGGCTAGCACCAACTTTGATTGTGCATCGCACCGTCTCGCGCGTTCGGGCTGCGGCCTTGCTGCACCCTTCGATCGTTTCGCGATTGGCCAACACCATCCTGTCGGCCGCTATGATCGCGCGGAACGCGGTGGGCGAGGCGGCCTGCATCATCCGCTGCCCGCCTTCCCACATTGACAGGTCGAGCGCTCGCGCCGCCATCTTTTCCGGCCATTGCCAGCTCGCCGGCACGGCACGCGCGACGACGCCGGCGAACGCCGCCCAAAGCACCATGCCGAGCACCACTCCGCCGATCGCCGTCCACATCAACCAGCGGTTCTGCTCGTAGCCCCGCCGCGCCGATGCGGTGACGCCCTGAAGCGCCCGAGTTGCATCCTTCAGCTCTGCGGCTGCGGTCGCGATCGTCCGCCGGTCCTCGGCGCGGGCGTCACCGCCTGCCGCTACGATCCGGTCAACAACGTGACGCGGCGTTGCTCCGTCCCTGGCTGCCGTCACCAGCGCGTCGGCGCGCTGCAAGGTGGCGTCGATCTTCTGCACCATGCCCGCCAGCGTCTCGCTATAGGGGGCGTTTGCGGGAGGGGGCGGAATCCTACGCTAAGGATTTGGGCCAGCGATATTCCCCGGTTAGATTGATGTGTTCCCATCCCAACGGCGAGACGTGGGCGAGTAGATCAGGCGCGATATGGGTACCGCTGGCGGCCCGGGTATTGACGACCTCGCCGAGCTTCATGGTGTTCCAGAATATGATGATGGCGGCGAGCAGGTTCATTCCGGCGATGCGATAGTGCTGGCCTTCGCCGGATCGATCCCGGATTTCACCTCGGCGGTGGAAGCTGATGGCGCGCTTTAGGGCGTGGTGGGCCTCACCCTTGTTGAGGCCGATCTGAGCCTGGCGCTGGAGGCCGGCATCAAGAATCCAGTCGATCATGAACAGGGTTCGCTCGATGCGGCCCACCTCTCGCAATGCGAGGGCCAGCTCATTCTGGCGCGGGTAAGAGGCGAGCTTGCGAAGAATCTGGCTGGGGGCGACGATCCCCGCTGCGATCGTCGCCATGATGCGCAGGATGTCGGGCCAGTTGCGCTCGATGAGCGGTTCATTGATCTTACCTCCGACCAGCGCTCGCACATTGGCCGGCGTCGCGTTGGGCGTGAAGGCATAGAGTCTTTTCTGAGGGAGATCGCGGATACGGGGGGCGAACCTGTAGCCGAGCAAGGCGCAGGCGGCGAACACATGATCGGTGAAGCCGCCCGTGTCGGCAAAATGCTGGCGAACGCGGCGGCCCGCGTCATTCATGAGCAGCCCGTCCAGGATATAGGGAGTCTCGCTGACCGTTGCCGGGATCACCTGGGTTGCGAACGGCGCATATTGATCGGACACATGGCTGTATCCCTTGAGGCCCGGGACGTTGCCATATTTCGCGTTGATCAGATTCATCGCCTCGCCCTGCTCGGTAGCAAGGAAGAACTGCCCGTCGCTGGATGCCGATTGCCCTTGTCCCCAGAAGGCGGCCATGGGCAGGGCGGCGTGGGCCTCCACGATCATGGCGAGCGCCCGATCATAGGCGCTGCCTTCGACATGCCAGCGCGCGATCCGCAGCAATTCCCAGAAGCTGTGCGTGTTGGTCGCCGCCGCCATCTTGCGCAAACCGAGATTGACGCCTTCCGCCAGCAACACGTTCATCAGGCCGATCCGGTCGCTGCAGGGCGCGCCGGTGCGCAGATGCGTGAACGCCTCGGAAAATCCGGTTCGCTCATCGACTTCCAGCAACAGATCGGTGATCCTCGCGGGCGGGAGCTGTTGATAGAGATCGAGCACGAGATCCTCGGCCCCTTCGGGCGTGTCGGCCCTCAGCTTGTCGATGTGCAGCTTGCCGTTCTCGATGATGCCGCCTGGGATCGTGCCGGTTCGCGCCGCGCGGCCAAACTCCTTCAGCCGTGTATCCAGTCGAGCCCTGCGCTCGGCCAGCCATTCGCCGGGCCGCAGCGGCACGGCGAGCCGCGCGGTCTGCTCTATCGCCTGTGGCGGGACCAGAAGCTGCTTGAGGTCGCCATAGCGGCGCGATCCCGCCAACCATATGTCACCGGACCGGAAGGCGTCGCGGATGTGGAACAGCACCGCGATTTCCCAAAGCCGGTGGTCGCCGCTGGGCTCAGCGCGAAGATGACGATGCCATTTCGAGTTGGGACGTAGAAAATCCACCGGCGGATCGACCTTGATCCCGTTACGCAGCATCGCAACGGCCGCCAGAAGAGGCGTGGCGATCGGCGCCGCCTGCATGTCGAGCAGGCGCAGCATCCTGGGCGCGTAGAGGCGGAAACGGTGATAGCCGTCCAGCACACGGCTGAGCGGGTCGGCCGCGAGCACGTTGGTCAGCGCGGAGGCCGTGGCGACAAGGGTTCTGAACCGTTCCCAGCCAGGCCCGGTGGCGATTATCCCGTCCAGGGCCGTGCCATCGTCCTGCGCTCCAAGCAAAGCACCACCGATTTCGGCAAAGGACTTCAGCGTGTCCCGAACGGCCGCCTTTTCGTCGGCGATCCTGGTGTTGCAAAGGCGTTCGGAGGCCCGATAGAGACGGCCTACGATGCGATCGTGGGTCTCCACGATGACATCGGCCAGCGATGACCGCCATTCCAGGGTGCAGACAGCGAGGATCGCAAGCCGCCTGTCTTCGGGCAGATCACGCATGCCGTCGGCGTAATAGCGCTCGCCCTGCCGGCGAAGCCGGGTCACACGATGCGCCGGCACGCCGTCCAGCAAATCCGCCGGAAGATCGAACCTTTGAAGATATTCCAGTCGATCCATCAGCCGGTTAGCGGCTGCTGAATTTGCGCCAACCTCGAACTGTCGCAGCCATACGAAGCGCGTGACGCGACCATCCACCGTATCCTCCAACAGGTGAGCCAAATTCTCGCTCAGGGTTGGCGTGATGCGATGGGCGATAAGATCCTCGATCCGGCGCTCGGCCTCAACCAGCGCATCGGCGCAAAGGCGCTCGATCGTCGAGGAGCCGGGAAGGATCGTGCGGGTGCGGCGACACTCCGCAACGAAGCGACGGGCAAGATCCTCATTCGATGTCGCCGCCTCGGCTTCCCGAGCGATCCATTCGCGCAAATCCCGTGCGCCCCGCCCCGAAAAGGAGCGATAGCCGTAGATTCGGCGAAGGTCCGCCAGATGCTCGTGCCGGGTCTCCTCGCGCGCGGCATAGAGGAGTAGATCGTCGCTGGTCAGGCCGAGCTGGGCCGCGATGAAATCCGATACCTGCGCCGGGATCAACTCGCCAGGAGCGAGCACCCGGCCCGGGTAGCGCAGGACGCACAGTTGCAGCGCGAAGCCAAAACGATTGTGGGCGCGCCGGCGCTGGCGGATATGCCCGAGATCCTCATCGCTGAGGGTATAGTGCCGCAGCAGCTCACCTTGATCGACCGGCAAGTGAAGCAGCGCCTCGCGCTGTCGATCGGTCAGGGTCACGCGACGCGGCATACATGCTCCTTATTCTTTCCGAGCTACGGTTTGAGATAGCTTGATTGAGATGCTGGTTAAGATACACAATAGCCCAATCTTATGTGCTCATGTTCGTCACCGCCTCAAACCTTCGTTTGTGATCCATGCTGATCGGCTACGCCCGCGTGTCCAAAGCCGACGGCTCGCAGTCGCTCGACCTGCAGCACGATGCCCTTCGCGCTGCCGGTGTCGAGCCAGGCAATATCTATGATGATCGTGCATCCGGTAGCCGTGATGATCGCCCCGGTCTTGCCGCCTGCCTGAAATCGTTGCGCGACGGCGATGTCCTCATCGTTTGGAAGCTCGACCGGCTCGGCCGAACGCTCACCCACCTGGTCAGCACGGTGCAGAATCTGTCGGATCGCGGTATCGGTCTGCGGGTGCTCACCGGCAAGGGCGCGCAGATCGACACCACGACGCCATCGGGCCGGATGGTGTTCGGCATTTTTGCCACACTGGCGGAGTTTGAGCGGGATATGATCCGCGAGCGCACCATGGCTGGCCTGGCCGCTGCCCGCGCGCGGGGACGCAAGGGTGGCCGCAAGTTCGCCCTCTCCAAGGCCCAGGTGCGGCTCGCTCAGGCTGCTATGGCCCAACGCGACACGTCCGTTTCCGACCTCTGCAAGGAACTCGGGATCGAGCGCGTCACTCTCTACCGCTATGTCGGTCCCAACGGGGAACTCCGGGATTACGGTCAGCGCGTGCTTGCTGCCAAAACGCGATGATGATGACGGGAGCCCCGATCAAACTTACCCAAGCGGACGCCGCAGACGTTGCAGACCTGTACAACCGTTGCAGCGACTATTTCCTGTTGCAGGACGGGGCCGCGCCCACGCTGGACGATGCTCGCGAGCTTTTCTCCGATGTGCCGCCCGAAAAGAGCGCCCACAATCAAGCTGTCCTGGGATGGAAGGGGCCTGGCGGCCTATATGCAATCGCGGCCATCCTCCGCGATTATCCGCGTGATGGCACATGGTATCTCGGCTTCATGATCGTAGATGCCGCACAGCGTGGTCGTGGCGTCGGACGCTCAATTTACTCGACGGTCGAAAGCTGGGCCGCTGCGAGAGGTGCCACAGAGATTCGGTTGGCCGTGCTGGAAGCGAATGAAGCGGCAGAGCGATTTTGGCGTTCTCTCGGCTTCATTGAGTATCGGCGCGTTGGGCCAGACACCTTCAAAATGCGTAGCCATCGCCGGATAGAACTGAGCCGTCGCCTTTCTGGCGCGACCGTAGAAGGCAGCAACAAGTAAGATCTCGCGCCGGCTATCTGGGCGAGCTTGGCGTAGGATTCCGCCCCCTCCCGCAAACGCCCCCTTTCAGGGAAGGGGGCTTGAGATCGCCTTGATGGCCTTCAATCCCGTTCCAAAACGAGCGATCGCGTCCCTGTTTCTCTCCAGCTCGCCATAGGGCAGATAGGCGAAGTCGAGATCGGCAATACGGCTGAAAGCCGGGCGACGGAGTTGCGCGCGAACGTCCTGCTCGCGCGCATTCGGTGCGACCAGGAATAGCCCGGCGGCAGCGTGCAGATCGCTCCCCGACAGCGCCAGATCGAGCATGCGCACGATCCCCGAGTAGATCGAGGTCGAATGTTCAACCTCGAACGCGGCGGCGACGCCGTCGCCACCCTTCGCCAGCCACAACACGTCGATGAGGCGGATCGAGTCCGCTCCGGGAGAGGTCGCAATGGCGTCTGGAAGGCGCTCGAGGCATCCCTGTCCAAGCGGGCAGCCAGCGTGAAGTCGACCGCGGTCATTGGCGGCGATCCACACATCGTAACCGAGGGCATGGCCGAGGTCGCGCAGCCAGGCCTGGATTTCGGCGTGCGTGCGATCGGTTTCGCCCTGCGCGGCGGCTGTCTTGTCGAGCCGGCTTGCCTCCGCTCTGGCATGTTCCAATCTGCCGAGCCAGTCGTCGGCCGCCGTTGCGTCATCCTCCAGCGGTGGCGCGGGATAGCGGCCCGAGCCAATGTCGAACAACAGTCCGCCGATCGCGCCGAGATCGTTGGAGAGCAACTCGCGGTAACGGTCGTTGAGGTCGAGGATGCCGGCGCGCATGGCGAGAAAATGATCCCATGACCCGAGCTTCACCTTGGCGCCGGTGACGGCATTGTAGCCCTTGACGATCGCGGTATTGAAGGGCGGCACCAGCGTCGGGTGAAGGAAATAGAGCAGGTTGGCCGCCGCCGGCCCCAGCCCCTTGATCTTGAGCGCGTCTATGCTGCGGATGTGGCTGATGATCTCCTCGGCGGTATCGCAGCACGAGCAATTGTCGAGCAGGCGACCGAACGCCCGCTGGTTGTCCGGGCTTTCGTAGATGTCTGGAATGCGCAGCTTGGGCTTCCACAGCCAGGCATGGTCGGCGCCCTTGAAGATCTGCCGCTGTTCGGCGATCGAGTGGACAACCGTTTCCAGTGACGAGCCGCGATAGGCGACGCCGAACCGCCCACTTTCGATTTCTGCGACCACCTGCTGCAGCCCGCGACGGATGGAGCGGAAGTTTTTCAGCCGTTCGTCCCACAGAAACCAGGAGCGATAGGTGGCGCCGGGATCGTCTCGCCAACGACGGACAAGCTCGCTCACGAGATCATGATGTGTCGCGGGTAACAAGGTCATACTGGCTGGGTCATCTAAACTGGGCTCCTTGCCGTTCAGGCTATCGCGAGCAAGGGCGGCTTGCACGTTCAATGTGCGATCCGCGAAGCGTGCTCAAATTGTCGGTGATCGCGCAGGGAAACGCCGCTGGCATTGGGCGTTGCCGGTCGCAACCGTCGACCGGGCGCACAGCCAGGCAGACGGCCGGCACGGGCGTCGCCGCCCGGGAGCGGCGCCGCAACCAGCTTCTTTTGGTCGAACTTAGCGGATCACTGCTTTGCGATCGCGGTGACCTCGCCATCGCTGCCCTTGAGCGAGAGGTCGAAATCGACCTTGTCGCCGACCTTGACCGCATCGGTGATCGACGGCGCGGCCTTGAACGCCATCGTCATCGCGGGCCACTTGGCCTCCGGGATCGGACCATGATCGAGCGTGATCGTGCCTGCCGCCTTGTCGATCGCGGTGACGGTGCCATGGCCCTTGGCCTTGATCGCGGCGTTCGCGTCAGGCGCCATCGACATGTTGCCCATGTCGCCGCTCATGGTCGCGGCGGGCGCCGCCTCGTTGGTCTCAGTCGCAACGGGGGCCTCCGCCTTCTTGCCGCACGCGGCAGTCAGGGCGGCGAGGCCGAGGGCAATGGTCAGTCGTGCATGGTTCATCGTCTTCTCCTTCATGATGAAACGGGTTGAGGGATGGGATCGGTCTTGGGCCGGCGCAACAGCAGGTAGGCGGCGGGCAGGACGAACATTGAGAGCAAGGGCGCGGTCAGCATGCCGCCGATCATCGGCGCGGCAATCCGGCTCATGACCTCCGAACCCGCGCCTGATCCCAGCAGGATCGGCAGCAGGCCGGCCAGGATCACCGCCACCGTCATCGCCTTGGGACGGACGCGCAGCAGCGCGCCTTCGCGCACGGCGGCCTCGACCTCGGCAGCGTCCGGATGTGCGCCGCGCTCGGCCAGCGCGTTCTTGAGATAGATCAGCATCACCACCCCGAACTCGGCGGAGACGCCGGCGAGCGCGATGAACCCGACCCCGGTGGCGATCGACTGGTTGAACCCCAGCAGATAAAGCGTCCAGATGCCGCCGGTCAGCGCAAACGGCAGCGTCCCCATGATCAGCGCCGCCTCGTCGAAGCGGCCGAAGATGAGGTAGAGCAGCACGAAGATGATCAGCAGCGTCGCGGGCACGACCAGCTTCAAGCGGTCGACCGCGCGCTCGAGATATTCGAACTGGCCAGAGTAAGCGATGCTGACCCCAGGCGAGAGCCTGACCTGTTTCGCCACCGCACGCTGCAGATCGCCGACCACCGAGGCAAGATCGCGCCCGCGCACATCGACGTAGACCCAGGTCGAAGGCCGGGCATTCTCGGTCTTGAGCATCGGCGGTCCCTCGGCGATCGAGACGTTTGCCACGGTGCCCAAGGTGATCTGCTGGCCCGCGGGCGTCAGGATCGGTAGCGCCCGCAGCCTTTCGAGGCTGTCGCGCAATTCGCGCGGATAGCGCACGCTGATCGGATAGCGGGCGAGGCCCTCGACCGTCTCGCCGATCGTCTCGCCGCCGATCGCGCCGGAGACGATGGCCTGGACGTCGGCGATGTTGAGCCCGAACCGCGCGGCGGCGGCGCGGTCTATGTCGACATCGACATAGCGTCCGCCGGTCAGCCGCTCGGCGAGCGCCGAGCTGACGCCGGGCACGCTCCTGGCCACGGTCTCGACATCATGCGCGATGCGGTCGAGCTCGGCGAGGTCACTGCCCGACACCTTGACCCCGATCGGGCTCTTGATGCCCGTCGCGAGCATGTCGATGCGGTTGCGGATCGGCGGCACCCAGATATTGGCGAGACCCGGAAGCTTCACCCGGCGATCGAGCTCGTCGACAAGGCGTTCGGGCGTCATGCCCGACCGCCACTGGTCGCGGGGCTTGAATTGGATCGTCGTCTCGAACATTTCGAGCGGCGCGGGATCGGTCGCGGTCTCGGCGCGGCCGGCCTTGCCGAACACGCTTTCGACTTCGGGCACGGTCTTGATCAGGCGGTCGGTCTGCTGGAGCAGCTCACTCGCCTTGGCGGCCGAGAGGCCCGGCAGCGCCGAGGGCATGTAGAGCAGGTCGCCCTCGTCGAGATTGGGCATGAACTCGCCGCCGAGCCGGCTGAGCGGCCAGGCCGTGGTGGCGAACACCAGAGCCGCGATCAGCAGCACTGCCTTAGGCCGCTTCATCGTCCAGTCGATCGCGGGCCGGTAGATATTGGTGAGCCAGCGATTGACCGGATTGGCCTGCTCGGCCGGAATGCGGCCCCGGATCAGCCAGCCCATCAGGATCGGCACCAGGGTCACCGACAGGATCGCGGCCGCGCCCATCGCATAGGTCTTGGTGAAGGCGAGCGGCGCGAACAGCCGGCCTTCCTGCGCCTCCAGGGTGAAGACCGGAATGAACGACAGCGTGATGATCAGCAGGCTGAAGAACAGCGCCGGCCCGACCTCGGCCGCCGCCTCGGTGACGACGATCCAGCGCATCTCGCCATCGAGATGTCTGTCCGGGTGATCCTGCTCCCAGCGTTCGATCCTCTTGTGGGCGTTCTCGATCATGACGACCGCCGCATCCACCATCGCGCCGATGGCGATGGCGATGCCGCCCAGCGACATGATGTTGGCGTTCACCCCCTGGAACCGCATTACGACGAACGCGGCCAGCACACCGAGCGGCAAGGTCAGGATCGCGACCAGCGCCGAGCGGACGTGCCAGAGGAACAGGGCGCAGACCAATGCGACGACGATGAACTCCTCGACCAGCTTGCGGGTGAGGTTCTCGACCGCGCGATCGATCAGCTGCGAGCGGTCATAGACCGTGACCACCTCGACGCCCGGCGGCAGGCTTTTCCTGAGATCGGCGAGCTTGTCCTTGACCGCCGCGATGGTCTCACGGGCGTTCTTGCCTGACCGAAGAATAACGACGCCGCCGGCGACCTCGCCTTCGCCGTTCAGTTCGGCGATGCCGCGCCGCATCTCGGGGCCGACCTGGATCGTGGCGACATCGCCGAGCCGGACGGGCACGCCGCCCGCCGCAGTCTTGAGCGGGATTGCCCGGAAATCGTCGAGCGTTTTCAGATAGCCCGAGGCGCGGACCATATATTCGGCCTCGGCCATTTCCAGCACCGAGCCGCCGGCTTCCTGATTGGCTTGGCTGATCGCCTGCACTGCCTGGGAGTGGGTTACGCCGTAGGCCGCGAGCTTCACCGGATCGAGCAGCACCTGGTACTGCTTGACCATGCCGCCGATGCTGGCGACTTCGGCCACGCCGGTCACGGTCTTCAGCTCGTAGCGCAGGAACCAGTCCTGCAACCCGCGAAGCTGCGAGAGATCGTGCCGGCCGGTGCGGTCGACCAGCGCATATTCATAGACCCAGCCGACCCCGGTCGCGTCCGGCCCGAGCGCGCTGCGGGCGCTGGCCGGCAACCGACCCTGGACCTGGTTGAGATATTCGAGCACGCGGCTGCGCGCCCAGTAGAGATCGGTGCCGTCCTCGAAGATCACATAGACGAAGCTGTCGCCGAAGAAGCTATAGCCGCGCACCGTCTTGGCGCCGGGCACCGACAGCATGGTGGTGGTGAGCGGATAGGTGATCTGGTTCTCGACGATCTGCGGCGCCTGACCCGGATAGGAAGTGCGGATCACGACCTGCACGTCGGAAAGATCGGGCAGCGCGTCGATCGGGGTCGAGCGCACCGCCCACAGGCCCGCGCCGACCAGCGCGAGCATGCCGAGCACGACGAAGAAGCGGTTCCTCACCGACCAGCGGATGAGATGGGCGATCACTGGCCCGCCACCTTCGCCATATGCCGCAGCGTCGGTCCCGCCGGGGGCCGGTCGAACCCGAACCGGACCCGGTCACCCGCCTTGAAGCCGCGCGCGATGCCCGGATTGGCGAGCGCGAAGGTCATCGTCATCGCCGGCCAGTCGAGCGCGGGAACGGGCTCGTGGCTGAGCGTCACCGAATTGGCCGTGATCCGCTCGATCTTGCCCGTCGTCTCGTACAGCGTGGCTTTCGACGCCGGCGCGGCGATGGTCGCCGATGCCGCACCGCCGCCGATCGGCCGCGCCTCGATTCCCGACAGGCTCGCCTCGGAATCGATCAGGAACTGCCCCGAGACGACGACGTTCTCGCCGGGCGACAGGCCGGCAAGGATCTCGGTCTCGCCGCCTGCCTCGCGGCCGATGCGGACCTCGGCGGGATGATAGCGCCCGTCGCCTGCGGCCAGCATGACGAGCGTGCGCCTGCCCGTGCGGATCACCGCTTCGCTCGGCACCAGCAGCGCCGGCTTGGCATCGCCGCCAAGCGCGACGCTGGCGAACATGCCCGGCCGCAACCGGCCGTCCCGGTTGGGCAGCTCGATCCGCACGGTGAGCGTGCGGCTGTCGGCCTGCGTGGTCGGCAGGATCGCGATCACCCGGCCGGCGAAGCGCTCGCCGGGGAAGCCCGCCAGCGTGGTGCTGGCATTCTGGCCGACCCGGACATCGCCCGCGCGCGCTTCGGGCACCGCGGCATTGAGCCAGACGGTGCCGAGCCCGCTTACCTGGGCGAGCGTCTGGCCCACCGCGAGCGTCACGCCGGCACGGGCGTCGAGCGTCTGGATCGTGCCCGAGATCGGCGTCGTGATCGTCACCACGCCGTTCGGGCGTCCGCTCCGCTCGACGCTGGCGATGAGGCCGTCGGACATGCCCATCAGCCGCAGTCGCTGGCGCGCGGCCGCGGTGAGGTCGGGCTTGCCGAGCCGCCTGACGCTCAGATATTCGGTCTGCGCGCCGCCCCATTCGGGCAGGAGCAGGTCCGCGATCGGCGCGCCGGCGCGGACCACGTCCCCGGGCGCTCGCGCATAGACGCGGCTCACGAACCCGCCCGAACGCGCCTGGATGACGGCGACGTCGCGCTGGTTGAAGTCGATCGTGCCGGTGACCTCGAGGGCCGAGGCAAGGCTGCCCATCTTCGCCGCGACGACCCGCAATCCCAGGCTCTGCCGCGCGGCGGGATCGACGGCGACCGTGGGGGCCGCGCCGGCGCTTCCTCCGTCCGCGTATCGCGGCACGAGCTGCATATCCATGAAGGGCGACTTGCCGGGCTTGTCGAACTTCTGGTTGGGGAACATCGGATCGTACCAGTAAAGGACTTTGCCTGCCCCGGCGGGCGTGGTCGCCTCCGATTGCGGTGCCTGGCGATGGCCAGCCCAATAGCCTGTGCCGCCGGCCAGCAGCGCGACAGCCAGGATCGATGCGCCCCAGCGCAGCGCGGATTTATCGAGCGTCATGGCCGCTCCTCCCCATAGGTGATAGTGATGCGGACCGCGTCGCGCGCGACGTCGGCTTCGCGGTTGAGCGCCTCGACCTCGGCCTCCGCGAGCCCGAGCGTCGTGAGCAGCGCGGCGCCAAGGTCGAGCTTGCCGGCGCCATAGCTGTCGCGGTCGAGCTCGGCGCGGTGCCTGGCGAGTGGCACCAGCGTCTCGCGGGCATTGCGCAACCGGGAGAGATGCATGGCATGGTCTGCGAGATCGGCGTCGAGCTGCGCCACCAGCTCGCGGCGGATCGCCTCGCGGTCGAACCGACCCCCTTGCGCAAGGCTCTCGCTTGCAGCGATCCTGGGGTTCTGGCGCTTGCCGGCGAACAGCGGCAGGTCGATCGACACGCCGACCGAGGCCATGTCGCCGTACATGGGATCGCGCCGGCCATAGGTGACGCCGACCTTCCAGTCGGGGCGCTTGTCGGCGCGCGCGAGACGCACGTCCGCTTCGGCGACTGCGATCCGCGCGTCCTGCGCGCGCAGGGCGGGAAGCGCATCGATCCCGGCCCGCAGCCGGATCGGATCGACATCGAGCATCGGCGGGTCGCACGTCGCCTGCGGGTCGGGGTCGCAGGTA
>NZ_JBIVQA010000024.1:0-28825 GCF_044754985.1 Sphingomonas sp. NPDC092440
CTACCAGATACGACCGGCATGCCACAAACTACCTCGCTGCCATCGCTCTCGTAGCCCTTATCACCGCGTGGCTTAAATGAGTCCCCAACCTAGGTCACGACCCAATCAGCAAACCCCCGTCATCCCCGCGCCGGCGGGGATTACGGGCGTGGTTTCAGGGGCTTGTCCGGGTTCTCGCCCTAGGCGCGGGGGAAGGGCAGCAGCGCCGCATAGCTGCTCAACGGCGCGCTGCCGGGCAGGTCCGCGCCGCGCGCGAGCAGGAAGGCGTGGCGGACGATCTCGGCCTGCTGCTCGATGCCGTAGCGCTCGAACGGCCGGCCGGGCTCGAGCACATAGCCATAGCGGCAGAAGGGATGGCGCCGCAGCGGCAGGAACAGGCCCTGCTGATACTGCCAGACATGGACGAGCTCGTGGACGAACAGCCCCTGCAGCGCGAGCGGCGCGGCGGCGAAATCCTCGCGGTACAGGCCCGAGGCGGGATTGAAATGGATCGTGCCCAGCGGCGCCATGGTGGTGTTGCGCGGCTGGAAGAATGCCCATTTGCGATTGGCGACGAAGGCGCGGGCCGGATCGAGCGCGTCGCCGAACACCGAGCGGGCGAGTTCGGCTTCGCCGGGCGTGAGCGGGCGGGAGGCGGGCATGCGCCCTAGATGGCGTGGGCCGGCGGGCTTGTCATCCGCGCGCCGCGCCGCCAGATAGCGCCTTCCCGAATTTCCAAGGAGTGAGCCGCCATGCGCCAGGAACCGATCGCCGTCCGCCCGATCGTCCCGTCCTGCCCGCAGGTGCCACATGTCTTGCTTCGTAACCCTGGATTCGCTTGCCGCCGCCACGCCTGAGGGTGAGCCGCTCTTCGCCGGACTGACGCTGGCGCTCGGGCGCGAACGCACCGGGCTGGTCGGGCGCAACGGCTCGGGCAAATCGACTCTGCTGCGCATCGTCGCGGGCGAGGCGCCACCCCTGGCGGGCAGCGTGGCGCGCGCCGGCCGCATCGGCGTGCTGCGCCAGGAATGGCCCGGCCATTGCTCCATCGGCGCGGTGCTGGGGGTGGACGAAGGGCTCGCGCGGCTGGCGCGCGTGCTGGCGGGCGCAGGGAGCGCGGAGGATCTCGCCGAGGCCGACTGGACGCTGGAGGAGCGCGTGGGCGCGGCGCTGGCCGAGGCCGGGCTCGGCGCGGTGGCGCTCGACCGGCGCGTGGCGACGCTCTCGGGCGGCGAGCGGACGCGCGTGGGAATCGCCCGGCTGCGCCTCGACGCGCCCGACCTGCTGCTGCTCGACGAGCCGACCAACAATCTCGACGCCGCGGGCCGTGCGGCGGTGGCGGCGCTGGTGGAGGGGTGGTGCGGCGGCGTGCTGGTCGCCAGTCATGACCGCGCGCTGCTCGAGCATATGGACAGGATCGTCGAGCTGACGCCGCTCGGCGTGCGGGCGTTCGGCGGGGGATGGTCCGGCTTCGCGGCGGCGCGGGCAGCGGAGCGGGCGCGGGCGGCGGCCGAAGTGGCGCGGGCGGGCGACCTGCTGCGCGGCGCCGAGGCCGAGGCGCAGCAGGCGCGCGAGCGCCAGGCGCGGCGCGATCGCGCCGGGCGCGCCTATGCCGCGAGCGGATCGGCGCCGAAGATCCTGCTCGGGCGGCAGAAGGAGCGGGCGGAGAATTCGGCCGGGCGCGGGGCGGGCCTGGGCGAGCGGCTGGTGGGCGCGGCGGAAGCGCGGCTGGCGGCGGCGCGGGCCGGGGTGGACGTGGTGGCGCCGCTGGTCATCGCGCTGCCCGCCACGGGCCTGCCGGCGAACCGGCGGCTGCTGGCGTTCGAGGACGCGGCGCTGGCGCGTGCCGGCCGGACGTTCGGGCCATGGCGTTTCGAGATCACCGGGCCCGAGCGCGTGGCGGTGACCGGGCCTAACGGCGCGGGCAAAACGAGCCTGCTCCGGATGGCGGCGGGCGTGCTGGCGCCCGATCGCGGCACGGTGCGGCGGGCCGAAGGGCGAGCGGCGATGCTCGACCAGCATGTCGGGCTGCTGGTGCCGGAGGCTTCGGTGCTGCAGAATTTCCGGCGGCTGCATCCGGGCGCGACCGAGCGCGAGGCGCATGCGGCGTGCGCGCGCTTCGCCTTCCGCAACCGGGATGCGCTGAAGCGCGCGGGCGACCTCAGCGGCGGCGAAAGGCTGCGCGCGGGGCTGGCCTGCGTGCTGGGCGGCGCGGCGGTGCCGCAATTGCTGCTGCTCGACGAGCCGACCAACCATCTCGACATGGAATCGATCGAAGTGCTCGAGGCGGCGCTGGCCGGCTATGACGGCGCGCTGCTGGTGGTGAGCCACGACCGTGCGTTCCTCGTGGCGATCGGCGCGGAGCGGGAGATCGCAGTCTAGCTCTGCGCCGTGATGGCCTGGACGTTGGAGAAGTCGGCGCGGGCGAGGTCGGCGGCGGGAAGGAAGAAGTAGATCGCGTTGGCATCGTTGATCCAAAGGTCCATCGCCTGGTTGGACTCGATGGTGAGCAGCGAGCGCCAGCTCGCGACGCCCGCATCGATCTCCAGACGATGGGACTGGATCCAGCGGACAAGATCGTCATCGGCGGCGGACCAGGGGCGGTAGATGCCGCCGCCCGCCATGCGCGATTCGATCCGCTTCGCTTCCTCCCAATCCTCCCAGCGCTTCCAGAGGCGCAACGCCTGTTTGCCGGGGCGGCCGATCATGTGGAAATGGAGCTCCTCGCGCAGATCCTCGTGCCATTGGGCATGGCCGAGCAGCTGGCCGATCGCGCGCGCCGGCGGGCCGAGGCCCAGCAATAGCGCGAGATGATCCGCCTCGGGCCATGCCTGCTCGATTTCCCCCATGAGCGCGTCGTCATAATCGGGGAAGCTGAGCCCGTGCTCGAAACGCGCGCCGACCGGATGGAAGCGCTCGATCCCGGATGGCGGCGGCGTGGGGTGCAGGGCGGCGCCGGGCGGGCTGTGAATCACGCGCGCGAACATGCGGGAGTCGTCGTCGGCCTGGGCGGCGAAGAAGGAGAGCAGGCCGGACGGCGGCAGGTCCTTCGGCACCGGCGCGTCCCCGGCGCGCGCGGGCAGCGCGACTTGCGCGTAGAAGCTGAGCGGCGTGGCGCCGGCTTCAGGCCAGGGCGTGCCGGGCGGCAGATCGGGGACGCCGCCGAAGCGCGTCGCGCCGATGGCGTCGCCGGCGGTGTCCGCGAAGACGGCCAGGCAGGGCAGGGCGCGGCTCGCCAGCCTGTCGGCGGCAGCGGGGGCGTGCCCGGTTCGCGCGACCAGCGCATCGAGCGCGGAGCGATCCGCGATGCCGCGCGATGGCGGGGGCGTTGCCGCGCGCGGGCTGCCGAACAGCCGGCGCAGCGCCGCCAGCACCGGCTTCAAAGCGGCTCGCCCAGATCCTCGTGCACCATGTCGATCTCGCGCACCCCGCGGTTGCGGCGGGCGGTATTGACCAGCTCGCGCAGCTGCTCGCGGCGGGCGCGGGCCCGGGCGACGTCGCGGATCACCAGCGGCGCCGCGCGCGTGGTCTCGTCGGACGAGGCGATGCTGATCGTGCCGATGTCCGCCAGCTGGTTGACGATCGAGAAGTCGATGCGGACGTCCTTCACCCGGTAGAGCTCGATCTCGTCGATCGACTTCTGCAGGATGCCCTTGTGCAGGATCAGCCGGTCCTCGGTGATCTCATAGGCGATGCCGAGATTCTCGAACCATTTGAGGATCAGCACCACGATCGCGACGGCGAACAGCAGCGGCGCGACCCAGGCGGCGCCGGCCAGCATGCCCTGGGCCAGGAAATAGAAGGTGCCGACCAGCCCGAGCAGCAGCAGGAAGCAGGTGCCCCAGCCGGCGAGCGTGCCGATCAGCCAGCCGAGCGTGGAGGAACGGAAGCGATCCAGGACTTGCGGCATGCGTGCGGGCCTCCCTGCGGTGTTGGCGCGCGAGGATAGCGGATGGCGCCGCCACATCAACTCGGGCGCGGGGCTCAGCTGCCATATTTGTCGCAGGTGGCGCGCGTGGCGGCGGGCGCGGGATTGAAGAGCTGCGAGAAGTCGCGCCGGTCGCGCACGATGAAGGAGGCGACGTAATGGAGCCGGGCCGGGCCCATGAAGCTGGACCCGAACAGGCGCTGATAGTCATAGTTGATCTCGACGAAGATCAGCCCCGAGCCGCTCGGCGCGGTGACGACCGCGCCCGGATCGCCCATCCCGGTGACGGTGGTGCCGGCATTCGTCCGGGTCGCGTCGGTGCCCGCGGTCGCGCTGGTGGTGCCGTAGCTCGAATCATAGCCGGTCCCGCTCTTCATCCCGAAGCAGCGCTGCCAGTGGATGCGCTGCACCGGCGCGGTGTCGTAGCTCTGCTGGACATATTCGAGGCTGGAGAGCGTCACCCGGCCATTGGCACCGATCCCGATCGCATTGCCTTGAAGACGCGCGGCCTGCAGCGCGTTGTTGATGTCGAGCTCGCGCAGCTGGACGGTGGAGGCCGAGCTCATCAGGCCCAGGCGCGAGCCGTTGTCGGCGAGGTTCGCGGCGATCTGGCTGACGCGCAGATTGGCGAGCGCGAGGTTCGCGGTCTCGACGCCGTAGCAGCCGAGCACCAGCACGACGGGAAGGGCGAGCGCGAATTCGAGCATCGCCACGCCCGACCTGGCGGCGGCGAGGCGGCGGAGCGGCGCGGGCACGCGGGAAGGGTTCATGTGCAGATCGTTGCCGGCGAAGGGACGTTCTGGGTGGCATAGGGCTGGTTCATCAGCGTGGTGGTGGCGCTGAGCGTCGCCGTGCCCGGCCAGCCGAACAGCCGGGTGACCGGGAAGAGGCGGCCATAGGTGATCGCCGCGGTGTAGACGGTGACGTCGTTGGGGCCGCCCTGGCCCGCGCGGCCGGCATCGGCGTCCCATTGGCCGTTGCCGTTGACGTCGGTGTAGCATTCGCCCGGATCGCGCACGCCGTTGCCGTTGGTGTCGACGAACGGCTCGGGCGCGACGGCGCTGAAGCTGGTATAGCTGCTCCGGGTCGGATAGCCCGCGGCGAAGGCGGCGCCGGGGGCCACCGCCTGGACCTGGGCCAGCACGCGCGCATCGATCGCGGCGGGGGTGGCGCCCTGGATGCCGCTGTCGCGCCCCGCCTTCTGCACCGCGCCGGTGATCACCGACTGGACATAGGCCTGATAGCCCAGCTCCATCATGCCCATCATCAGGACCAGCATCACCGGCAGCACGAAGGCGAACTCCACCACGGTGGTGCCGCGCCGGTCGCGCAGGATCCGGGCGCGGCCGCCCGGGCTCATTGCGTCACCCGCAGCATCGCCACCTGCTTGGCGATGGTGGCGAACGCAGTCGACAGGCCCGCGCCGGTGGTGGTGGCGAGCGCCTGGTTGGTGGTGGTGGCGCAGGACTGCATCTGGGTGGTCGCGCTCGAATCGATCGTCACCGTCCAGATCTGGATGTTGCGCGCCTTGGCTGCGGCGCATTCCGCGAGGAAACGGGCGTTGTGATAGGCCTTCAGGTTGGTGAAGTCGCCGCCGCTCACCCGCCGGTCGTAATATTCGTTGCCGTACATGCCGTAGATCGAGGTGCTGGGGGCCATGTCGCCGTCGGTGAGGAAGATGATCACCCGGTTGGGCGCCTGGCGCGAGGGCCAGGGCGCGGTGTCCGCCGCGAAGATGCCGGTGGGCGAGAGCAGCCGCGTGCCCCAGATCATGCCGGTGTCGTGATAGGTGCCGCCGATCGGCCGGAAATCGCTGGCGTTGACATAGTTGGACACCTGGGTCCGCGTCATCACCGCCAGGCGCGAGACCGGCTTGCCGCACGAGACATAGCCGAGCTGGTAGTAATAAGCGGTGCCGATGTTCGGGCTGCTGCTGCTGTCGCCGGTCGAAGTGGCAGTGGCGGTGCTCGAATAATTGTTGCGGGCATAGAAGAGCTCGGGCCACATCGGCTTCCACTGGGTGTCGATGTTCGAATTGGGCACGAGATCGGGATCGAGATCGGGCGGCAGCGTCGTGGTGTTGAAGTTCATCGTGCCGGCGGTGGTGGCGCGCTCCTCGAGGCAGCCGGTCCAGCGACTGGTCGCGCCGGTGGTCTTGCTCGGATCGGTGACGGTGGTGCCGGCGACGAAGCTGCGCACGTCGAAATTGAGCTGCTGGTATTTCCAGATCGGGATGCCGAGCAGGTTCCCGGTCTGGCTGCGCGATTCATAGTTCCACTGCGTGTTCGCGCTGCCCGTGCCGCCGACCATATAGGCCGGGGACAGCGCGACGATCGCCTTCCCGGCGTTCACGGTGGAAGTGTAGGTGACGAAGCCGTAGCGGATATGGGTGGAGGGGTCCGCCGCGGCGGCGAGCGTGTCGTAGAAATTCAGCACCGCCGAGCGCAGCGCCGAGATGCGCGAGCCGCTCTTCTCGGGCACATAATAGGCCGTGCTGCCCGGATAGCCGGCGACGCTGTCATTGCCGCTGGCGGCGCCGTCGGCGGGGCGCGCATAGGAGGTGGTGCCGGCCGAGCCGACATAGCTGTTGCACGTATTGTCGTCGTCCTGCGGCAGGCAGGCCATCGAGCCGGTGGTGTCGAGCACGAAGATCACGTCGGTGTCCGCCACGTCGTAGCTCGCCTGGCAAGTGACGTTGATCGTCTGGCTCGGCACGCCGAACATCGACAGGATCGTCATCGGCACCACCGCCTGGGCGGTGCCGGCGACCTGCGCGTCGGAAGTCTTGCTGGGGTTGAAGCTGGCGGTGCTGGTCTTGAACCAGCCGGTGCGGAAATTGTTGTTGAAGAAGGTCTGGGCCTGGGCGGTCGCGGTGGCGTCCAGCGTGGTGTTGCCGACCGAGGTGTCGGTCATGAACTTGCGGCCGGCCAGCACGCCCGCGTCGCACGCCTGCTGGAGCCGCGTCTTGACGACATACAGGCGCGCCGAATCGATCGCGCAGCCGCAAAAGGCCGCCAGCGGGATGAGCGCGGCGGCCATCATCGCCAGGGTGTTGCCACGCCGATCCCGCGCGAGACGCGCCATGAACCCCGCGGGACGTTGCCGATCCTGCTCCACGATACGCTCCGCACCGGGACCTGCTAAGGCCCACAATCTGGAGCATTTTTTCTTCCGAAACTGAAAAAGAGATGGTTTCCGCGGGGGTAGGGAATTCTACCCAGGGGGATTCTACGGAGGCGGCCTGGGTTGAGAACCCAGACAAGTATCTGATCTTTCACCGTCATCCCGGCCTTGAGCCGGGATCCCGCTTCTTCCTGTGCTGGCGAGATAGCGGGACCCCGGCTCAAGGCCGGGGTGACGAAGGAAGAATATGAGTCCTCAACCTAGCTCCCCGGTGCCGGATCGCCCGCGCCGACCACCTTCGCGTCGAGCTGGAGCGTCCTGCCGCTGGCGAAGGAGAGCTGGAGCGGCACCGTCTGGCCGGGCTTCACCGCCGGCCCGATCGAGAAGAGCATCACGTGGCGGCCGCCGGGCGCGAAGGCGAGCTTGCCGCCGGCGGGCACGGCGACGTCCTTCAGCGGCGCCATCGACATCATGCCGTGCTCGCCCTTCATGCTCTCGTGCAGCTCGGCCTTGAGCGCGGCGCGCGAGGAGACGGCGAGCAGCGTGTCGGCGGTCGCGCCGCCCTGCACGGTGAAATAGGCCGCGCCGGGCTGGCCGGCGACGGCGGGCAGCCGGACCCAGGCATTGCCGGCGGCAAGCTCGCCCGCGGGCGCGCAGGCCGAAAGTGCCACCACCGTAACGATCGCCGAGAAACGCCGCATCCGCCTCACTCCCATTCCGGGAAACCCTCTAGAAAGCCCTGCTTCTTGCGGCAAGCGCATGTGCACCTATATCCGGCAGCGTGACCGGTTCTCCGCGCTGCCTCCAAGCAGGGGCGTGGGGGCCAAGTTTTTTTGATTTGAACTGGGGGCCAACGAGGGACCATGGCTAAAGTTATCGGTATCGACCTGGGGACGACCAACAGCTGCGTGGCAGTGATGGAGGGCGGCAAGCCCAAGGTAATCGAGAATGTGGAAGGCGCGCGTACCACGCCTTCGATCGTCGCCTTCGCCAAGGATGGCGAGCGCCTGATCGGCCAGCCGGCCAAGCGCCAGGCAGTGACCAATCCGGACAACACGGTTTTCGCGGTGAAGCGCCTGATCGGCCGCCGCTTCGACGATCCGGTGACCAAGAAGGACACCGAGCTGGTGCCCTACACCATCGTGCGCGGCGCCAATGGCGACGCCTGGGTGCAGGCCGGCGGCGAGGATTATTCGCCCAGCCAGATCTCGGCCTTCATCCTGCAGAAGATGAAGGAAACGGCCGAGGCCTATCTCGGCGAGAACGTCACCCAGGCGGTGATCACCGTTCCGGCGTACTTCAACGACGCGCAGCGCCAGGCGACCAAGGACGCCGGCAAGATCGCGGGCCTGGAAGTGCTGCGCATCATCAACGAGCCGACGGCGGCGGCGCTCGCCTATGGCCTCGAGAAGAACGACGGCAAGACGATCGCGGTCTATGACCTTGGCGGCGGCACGTTCGACATCTCGGTGCTCGAGATCGGCGACGGCGTGTTCGAAGTGAAGGCGACCAACGGCGACACCTTCCTGGGCGGCGAGGATTTCGACGCCAAGCTGGTGCAGTTCCTGGCCGAGGACTTCAAGAAGGCCGAGGGCATCGACCTCACCAAGGACAAGCTCGCGCTGCAGCGCCTGAAGGAAGCCGCCGAAAAGGCCAAGATCGAGCTTTCCTCGGCGCAGACCACCGAAGTGAACCTGCCCTTCATCACTGCCGACGCCAATGGGCCGAAGCACCTGGTGAAGACGATCAACCGCGCCGAGCTGGAGCGCCTCGTCGAGGACCTGATCCAGCGCACGCTCGAGCCGTGCCGCAAGGCGCTGGCCGATGCCGGCGTCAAGGGCTCGGCGATCGACGAGGTGGTGCTGGTCGGCGGCATGACCCGCATGCCCAAGGTCCGCCAGATCGTGAAGGAGTTCTTCGGCAAGGAGCCGCATACCGGCGTGAACCCCGATGAGGTGGTGGCGATCGGCGCGGCGATCCAGGCCGGCGTGCTGCAGGGCGACGTCAAGGACGTGCTGCTGCTCGACGTGACTCCGCTGAGCCTCGGCATCGAGACGCTGGGCGGCGTGTTCACCCGCATGATCGATCGCAACACGACGATCCCGACCAAGAAGAGCCAGGTCTATTCGACTGCCGATGACGGCCAGCAGGCCGTGACGATCCGCGTCTTCCAGGGCGAGCGCGAGATGGCGGCGGACAACAAGCTGCTCGGCCAGTTCGACCTGGTCGGCATTCCGCCGGCGCCGCGCGGCGTGCCGCAGATCGAAGTGACCTTCGACATCGACGCCAACGGCCTGGTCAACGTCTCGGCCAAGGACAAGGGCACCGGCAAGGAGCAGCAGATCCGCATCCAGGCCTCGGGCGGCCTTTCGGACAGCGACATCGAGCAGATGGTCCGCGACGCCGAGAGCTTTGCCGAGGAGGACAAGAAGCGCCGTGCCGCGGCCGAGGCGAAGAACAACGCCGAGAGCCTGATCCACACCACCGAGCGCCAGCTCCAGGAGAATGGCGACAAGGTGGATGCCGGGCTGAAGGCGGAGATCGAGACGGCGGTGGCCGAGGCCAAGGCCGCGGTCGACGGCGGCGATGCCGACGAGATGCAGGCCAAGAGCCAGAACCTCGCCCAGGTGGCGATGAAGCTCGGCCAGGCGATCTACGAGAAGCAGGCTGCCGAGCAGGCCTCGCCCCAGGCGGGCGCCGGCGCGGCGGGTTCGGAGGCCGGCGGCGAGGAAGTCGTCGACGCCGAATTCTCCGAGGTGGACGACAACAAGGCGTAGGTAACACCCCCTCCCTCTCTCCGCGTGCGGGGAGAGGGCCGGGGAGAGGGGGAGCAGGGGCGGCGATGCGGACGGTTCTCGCGGCGTGCCCCTCTCCCATAGCCTCTCCCCTGAAGGGGAGAGGGCTTTAATTGATGACCACCGAAGTCGATTATTACGAGCTGCTCGAAGTCGAGCGCACCGCGGACGACGTCACGCTCAAGTCCGCCTATCGCAAGCTGGCGATCAAATACCATCCGGACAAGAATGCCGGCTGCAAGGACCATGAGGCCAAGTTCAAGGCGATCAACGAAGCCTATGACTGCCTGAAGGATCCGCAGAAGCGCGCCGCCTATGACCGGTTCGGCCATGCGGCGTTCAAGAACGGCATGGGTGGGGGCGGCCATGGCGCGCAGCCCGATTTCGGCGCGTTCAGCGACATCTTCGAAAGCGTGTTCGGCGAGTTCATGGGCGGTGGCCGTGGCGGCGGGCGCCAGGTGCGCCGCGGCGCCGACCTGCGCTACGACATGGAGATCACGCTGGAAGAGGCCTTTCACGGCAAGACCAGCGAGATCACCGTCGATGTTTCCGGCCATTGCGACACTTGCGACGGTACCGGCGCCAAGCCGGGTACTGCCGCGCATCAGTGCAAGCAGTGCGGCGGGCACGGCAAGGTGCGCGCGCAGCAGGGCTTCTTCATGGTCGAGCGGACCTGCCCGGTCTGCCATGGCGCCGGCGAGGTGATCGAGCAGCCCTGCCGCGACTGCCGCGGCGAGGGGCGGACCGACAAGACCAAGACACTCAAGATCAACGTGCCGCCGGGCGTGGACGAAGGCACGCGAATCCGGCTGCAGGGCGAGGGCGAGGCGGGTGCGCGCGGCGCGCCGGCGGGCGACCTCTACATCTTCCTGCACGTCAGGAAGCACGCGATCTTCGAGCGCGAGGGCACCAACCTGTTCGCCCATGCGCCGATCAGCTTCACCACCGCGGCGCTGGGCGGCGAGATCGTCCTGCCCGGCCTCGACGGCGAGAAGCATGTGGTGAAGATCGCGCCGGGTACGCAGAGCGGCCGCGAGGTGCGCCAGCGCGGCGCCGGCATGCCGGTGCTGCAGGGGCGCGGGCGCGGCGACCTGGTCGTCGAGCTCGTCGTCGAGATGCCGACCAAGCTGACCGCGAAGCAGCGCGAGCTGCTCGAGGAATTCCGCGCGACCGAGACGGGCGACGAATGCCCCCAGACGACCGGCTTCTTCGCCAAGCTCAAGGCGGCACTGGGCTAGGGTCCCGGCGCTGGCCGCCGGAAGATGCGCCCCCTTCGCCCAGCGCGGAGGGGGCTTTTCCTTGCGCGCGCACCGTCTTGGCCCGGGCAATGCAAGCGCGCTGCTCGATCAGCCTCGCAATGGTGAGGCGCTCCGAACGGCCTTCGGGATGGGCGTTGAGTGGCAGGGCGACGACTTCGCCATCGACCAGCCGGAGCGGCAGCACGCCGCTATTGCGTTCGCCCCCTTTCCTGCTGCGCTTGTCGCCCCGCAGCAGCGCTAGGTCATGATAGCTCGCATCCTCGATCGCATCGAAAGGCACGAAGCGCGCATCGCCTTCGGGATCGATCAGCAATCCGTCGCGGCGAAAGGCGAAGGGGCGGCTACCATCGTCGTGGTGATAGGTAGCGAGTACATCCGCTGAAATCCCGCCGGCGCGCAGGCCTGAAGCAGTGCGCAGCAGGCGGCCGAGCATTGGATCTTCGGAGCTGGTACGCGTGCGGGCCATGGCGCGAGCTTAGCGCGTGTGCGGCTCGAATCGAGCGGGAATGATCGCGTCATTTCCGTGCAATTGGGCTCCCATATGGGGTCTGCCCCGATCGCCACCGGGCATCGATAGTCGCCCCTCCTGGGGGAATCGGGGAGGCGCTTATGCGGGCTTGGCTGAAGGCATTGCTGGCGCGGCTGTTCGGCCGCGGGGCGCCGAAGCCGGTGCCGTCGGGGCCGCCGGTACTGGCCGAGGAAGCCGTCCGGCCCGGCCCGCCGCCGCCTTCGGGCATGCAGCAGCTGCTCGTGATGAACGGCGTCTTCCCGCAGGAGGGCCCGGCGCCGGCGCAATTCACGGTCGGCATGATCGAGAGCTTCGCCGGCAGCTATCCGGCCTATGGCGCCCGGCCGTGCACCGGCGGCACGCTGCCGATCATGGGGAACCAGCCGCTGACGGCGGTGATGGGAACCAGCTTCGGCGGCAACGGGATCACGACCATCGGCGTGCCCGACCTGCATGCGCGCGTCGCGATCGGCGGCGCGCCGGCGGGCGGGATGCGGCCGGGCGCGCTCGTCCTCAACTGGCTGATCGCGATGGACGCGAGCGTCGACGCGCCGTTGCCGGGAACGGTGACGCCCTTTTGCGGGACCGTGGTGCCGGGCGGCTGGGCGCCCTGCGCCGGCGCGACGCTGTCGGTCCAGCAATATGCCGCGCTGTTCGCGGCGATCGGCACCGCGTTCGGCGGCAATGGCGTGACGACCTTCCAGCTGCCGGACCTGAACGGCGCGGCGCCGATGGGCCTGGGGCCGGGCACGGCCCTGGGCCAGAAGGTGTCGGGCACGATCGACGGGCTGGGCCTCAACTACATCATCAACACCGGTGATCTTCTGGCCCCCGGCAGCGGCGATGGCGAGCCGCCGGCCGATTATGCCTATGCCGGGCAGGTGACGGCCTATGCCGGCGCGCTGATTCCCCAGGGCTGGGCGGCGTGCGACGGCAGCGTGCTGCCGATCTCGCGCTACCCGACCCTGTTCCAGGCGATCGGGGACATCTGGGGTGGTGACGGCAAGACGAGCTTCGGCCTGCCCGATCTGCGCGGCCGGATGATGCCCGGGGCGTGAGCCGCCGCGATTTCGTTACGTGAACGCAAGCTGCAAGACGAGTTCAGCATCGCATCAGGCCGAATCGCCTAGACCCATCCTCGTACCCGGTGCCCAGGCACCGGCCAAAGGAGGAGATAGATCATGCGTAAGACGCTTCTGGGCCTCGCGGCCATGGCCGTTGCCCTTCCCGCCCTGCCCTCGACCGCGATGGCGCAGCGTTATGACGGCTATCGGGGCGACGATGGTCGCTACGAGCGCGGTTATGACAATCGTGGCTATGACCGGGGCTATGACGATCGCGGCTATTATAACGGCCCGAGCTGGCGCGGCCGCGACGGCCGCAACTATTGCCGCCGTTCGGACGGCACGACGGGCATGCTGATCGGCGGCGTCGCCGGTGCGCTGGTCGGCCGCAGCATCGACCGCTATGGCGATCGCACCCCCGGCACGCTGCTCGGCGCCCTGGGCGGCGCGCTGCTCGGCCGGGCGATCGACAAGGACAGCAGCGGCGGCCGTCGCTGCCGCTAAGTCCCCTGGACCGCAGGCAGGAGGCAGGGGCCCGGTGGCAACGCCGGGCCCCTTCTCTTTGGGCGCGAGGCTCAGGCGGCGCGGGCAGCCTTGAGCGCGTTGCCCCACCAGGCGATCTCGTCGAACAAGGTGGTGCGCGCGGCGGCGAGATGGGGATAGTCATCGAGCGTCTTGCCCTGCTGCAGGATGCCGAGGAACGGCTCCATGCCCACATTCACTTCGGCCCTGATCGGCGCCATGTGGAGCTCGACCGCGATGCCGCGCAGCTGCTCGATCGCACGGGCGCCGCCGACGCCGCCATAGCCGACGAACGCCACCGGCTTGCGGCGCCATTCGAAGGTGGCCGAATCGAGCGCGTTCTTCAGCACCGCGGTGGGCCCGTGATTATATTCCGCGGCAGTGACGATGAAGCCGTCATATCCGCCGACCTTGTGGCGCCAGGCCTCGGCGGCGGGGTGCGAATAGACGCCCTGGGTCCAGGACGGGGGGACGGGCTCCTCGAACAGCGGCAGGTTCTGGTCGCGCAGGTCGAGGATATCGAGCGTGAAGTCGTCGCGTCCGGCGGCGCCGGTGGCGATCCATTGGGCGGGAACGTCCGCGAAACGCTGCGGGCGCGTGCTGCCGATGATGAGTGCGAGGTTGAGCATGGAAATTTCGACCCTTTCCGGTTACGAATCGTAACAGGGGATCAAATGATGCGGTGAATGCATCGCCACAAGGAGGCACATTTCTGGAACCCAGGCACACCCATGTAAGCGGCGGGCATGTAAGCGGCGGCCATGCAATTGGCGGGCATGAAGGCTGCACGCCGGTGCGCGAGATCCTCGCCAAGATCGGCGACAAATGGAGCATCCTGACGATCATGATGCTGAGCGGCGGCACCAGGCGGTTCAGCGAGCTGCAGCGCGGGATCGAGGGCATCTCGCAGCGGATGCTGACGCTCACCCTGCGCGGGCTGGAGCGCGACGGGCTGGTGACGCGCGAAGTGTTCCCGACGATCCCGCCGCGGGTGGAATATACGCTGACGCCGCTGGGGCGCTCGCTCCAGCAGCCGGTGAGCGCGCTCGGCCAATGGGTGATGGCCAATCTGCCGGAAATCGACGCGGCACGGCGCCGGTTCGACGTGGCGGCGGAGGATCGGGCCGGCAGCTGACCGGAAGGCGCCGGGCTCGGTGCCGGCGCCTTCCGTCCTGCTCAGGCAAAGGCGCGACGGAACAGCGACAGGCCATGGAATTCGAGTGCCGCGAGCCCGGCCACCGCCAGTGCCTGCGCGGCCAGGAAGGCGGTGCCGAGCGTATTCGGCGCGAGCAGGGCGATCACCGCGAAGCTGGCCGCGGTCCAGCCCAGGTTGAGCAGGGCGATGGCGCGGACCGGCCATTCGAGCCGGTCGGTCCGGCGCGCCGCCCAGAGCATGAACGCCGCCGAGGGGAAGAGCAGCAGCCCGGCCTCGAACAGCAGCGCCGCGGGCAGGTCGAGCAGCCCGGCGAGCGGCCCGGCGGCGGCCACGAGCAGCGCGCCCATCGCCAGGCAGGTGGCTGCGTCGATCGTGAGCACGGTGCGGAGGAAATGGATCGGATTGGTCATGGGTCGTCTCCCTTGCTGGTGAGGACGCAAGGCTGACGGTATCGGCGCGCTGGGTCGATTACGCCGGAGGTAATGGAAACCGGCGGTGCTTGCGGGCAGAGAAGCCGCGAAGGAGACTATCCGTGCAGCCAGCCGTCCGCCCGCTCGGCGACCAGATCAAGGAATGGCGCCGCCGGCGCCGGCTCAGCCAGATGGACCTGGCGCTGGATGCGGAGATATCGACCCGGCATCTGAGCTTCATCGAGACCGGGCGCACCCGGCCGAGCCGCGAGATGGTGCTGCGCCTGGCCGATCAGCTCGCACTGCCACTGCGCGAGCGCAACGCGATGCTGCTCGCGGCGGGGTTCGCGCCGCTCTATGCCGAGCGCGCGCTCGACGATCCCGCCCTGGCGGCGGCGCGGCGGGCGATCGACCTGGTGCTGAAGGGGCACGAGCCCTGGCCGGCGCTGGCGATCGACCGGCACTGGCACCTGGTCGCGGCCAATGCGGCGGTCGCGCCGCTGCTCGCCGGATGCGCGCCGCATCTGCTGGAAGGCCCGGTCAACGTGCTGCGCCTGAGCCTGCATCCCGAGGGGCTGGCGCCGCGGATCCTGAACCTTGCCGAATGGCGCGCGCATCTGCTCGAGCGGCTGCGGCGCCAGGCGACGACCACCGGCGACCAGGGGCTCGAGGCGCTGGTCGCGGAGCTGGAAGCCTATCCCTTTCCGGACGGGGCGGGGCAGCTGGAGGACATGGGCGGGGTGGCGATCCCGCTCCGGCTCGCCACTCCGCTGGGCGAGCTCAGCTTCATCAGCACCACCACGGTGTTCGGCACTCCGCTCGACGTGACGCTCGACGAGCTGGCGATCGAGGCCTTCTATCCGGCGGACGCCATGACGGCGGAGCGGCTGCGGGGAGCGGGCTAGGCCGAGAACCCAAGCAAGTATTTGATTTTCTACTGTCATCCCGGCCTTGAGGTGACGAAGGAGGAATATGAGCCCTCAATCTAGCGCCCGTCGTCGCTCCAGTGCGGCGGGTCGCTGAGCAACTTGATGACCCCATAGGTCGCACCGACCTTGTGGAGATCGGTATTGGCGTCGCCCGAGCGTGGAGCGCCGATCTCGCGCGGCTTGCCCTGCTTGTCCCTCACCTTGATCGTGCCGTTCCAGCCGATCGTCATGTCGATCGCGCGGCCCTCGATGTGGCGCGAGGTGAGCGAGGGCTCGAAGGCGATCTGGAACAGGTCGGACATCGCCTGGGCGCCGGCCTTCGACCTGGCGAGATCGCCATGGTCCCAGCGGATATCCAGGCCGGGCAGGGCGGGGACCTTGTTCGGCGCGACCAGCCCCTTCGCCACGCGCCAGCTGTAATGCATCAGCTGCGCGCGAACGGGGTTGCGACGCGTGGCCGAGATCGTGACGCCGGCGCCCGCGTCCTTCAGTGCCTTCAGGAACGCAGCGACGTTGTCGCGGAAGGGCTGGATCAGGTCGGCGACGGCGGCGCTGTTCGGATATCTGGCCTGGTTGGCGTTCCACCAGTCCGCGCCCGAGAGCGGCGGGCCGGCGCCCTGGCCGGCGGCGAGCGCGAGCCAGGTCCGGCCGCCGGGGGCGATCAGCCCGTCCGGCCTGGCGGCGGCCAGCACCCGCGCCTGATAGCCGGTGATCGCGGCGATGGTGAGCGTGCCGCATTCGCCGCTGGTGGGCAGCAGTTTCTGCCCGGTCGCGCCGAGCCAGGCGTTGAGCAGATGCTGGACGACCAGCACGTCCGCCAGGTCGTTGACGCCGTTCTTCCCTACCGATGCGCCGATGGGCATGTGATCCCTCCCTCCAGCTCCCCTCCCCGGAAGGGAGGGGAGCCTGCGAGTCGTATCCGGCGAAATCCTACTTTGAAAGCAGGTCCGAGATCGCGCGGGAGATGCTGGCGAGCGTGTAGGGCTTCTGGGTGACCAGCGCCCCGCCATGCTGGGGCGGGAGCTTCAACTGCTCGCCATAGCCGGTGGCGAAGAGGAAGGGCACGTCGGCGGCGCTGAGGTCGTCGGCGAGCGGCAGGCTGGTCTCGGCGCCCAGATTGACGTCGAGCACCGCGGCCTCGAACGCTTCGCGGCGGATCTCCTCGCGCGCCTGGGCGAGGGTGCCGGCCGTCACCACGCGGCGGGCGCCCAGGCGCGTGAGGATGTCCTCCGCGTCCATCGCGATGATCAGGCTGTCCTCGACCAGCAGCACGACACCGGAGAGCAGCCTGGGCGCGGTGGTGCCAGGCGCGGGCTCGGGGGGTGGCGCGGGCCGGCCGGCGCGGCGCGGATCGATCTCGACATGGCGGGCGGGCACGCGGAAATCGGCCTCGAGCCCGGTGAGCGGATAGCGCACGTCCGCCTCGCCGCCCAGGTCATAGGGAATCGAGCGGGTGATGATCGTCGTGCCGAAGCCCTGCCGCTTCGGCGGCTGCACCGCCGGGCCGCCGCGCTCGCGCCAGGCGATCGCCAGGTCGCCGTCGCGCTCGATCCGCCAGCCGATGTCAACCGAGCCGCTGTCCGAGAGCGCGCCATATTTGGCAGAATTGGTCATCAGCTCGTGCAGCACCAGCGCCAGTGTGGAAAAGGCCTGGGGATGGAGCAGCACGGCCGGCCCGTCGGTCTCCACCCGGCCCGCCTTGCCGGCGAGATAGGCGGCGGCCTCGGTCTCGATCAGGCGGAGCAGGGGAGCGGGGGACCAATTGTCCTGCGTGATCTGGTCGTGCGCGCGGGCCAGGCTCTCGATCCGGCCTTCGAGCAGATGGATCGTGTCGCGCCGGTCCGCCTCGGGATCGAGCGACTGGCGGACAAGGCCGCGGATCAGGCCGAGGATGTTGCGGACGCGGTGGTTCAGCTCGGCGATCAGCAGCTCCTGGCGCTCGGAGAAGCGGCGCCGCTCCTCCTGGGCATCGTCGCTGAGGCGCAGCACGACTTCGATCAGCGACGCGCGCAGCATCTCGGCGACGCGCAGCTCGGCGTTCGAGAAGGGCTCGGAACGGCCGCGGACTTCCTGCGACCAGAGCTCGAAGCTCTTGCGCGGCGTGAGGCGCGGGCCATTGGGGCCGAGCTGGGCCGGCTTGTGCGGATCGCCCGCCCATTTGACCGTGCGGATCTTCTCCTGGCGGAACAGCAGGACATAGTCGCGCGGCCGGCGCGAGATCGGGATCGCCAGCATGCCGGCGGCGACATCGTCATAGCCGGCGGCGGCGGGGAGGGTGTCGGCCAGCCGGTCGGTCGAGAAGATCCTGCCCGCGGCCATCGCGTTCAGCCGGCGGGTGATCGCGGAGAATGCAGCCGCCGGCGGGGTCATGCCCGAGAAGGAGATCTTGCCGTCGAGCCAGATCGCGATGCCGTCGCACGGCACGGTCTCGCGCATCATCGTGCCGAGCCATTCGGGATTGTCGAGCAGCGTCGAATCGCCGGCTACCGCGGCGAGCAGCCGATCGCTGGCGGCGCGCGCGGCCAGCTCATAGGCGGCCAGTTCCTTGCGCTCGCGGCTCTCGAGCTTGAGCGCGAACATCTGGCCGAACAGCTCGGCGATCGAGCGGCGCTCGAAGCTGGGGCAGCGCGCGGCATAGTGATGGCAGGCGAACAGGCCCCAGAGCTGGCCCTCGACGATGATCGAGATCGACAGCGAGGCGCCGACGCCCATGTTCTTCAGATATTCGATATGGATCGGCGAGACAGAGCGCAGCACCGAGAGCGAAAGGTCGATCGGCGCGCCGCTCTCGTCGAGCCGGGGCAGCACGGGCACCGGCTCGGCATTCACGTCGGCGATGATGCGGAAGGGCGTGCGGACATAGAGCTTGCGCGCCTGTTGCGGGATGTCGCTGGCGGGATAGCGCAGGTCGAGGAAGCTGCCGATGCCGGCGCGGGCCGCCTCGGCCACCACCACGCCCGAGCCGTCGCGATCGAAGCGATAGACCATCACGCGGTCGAAGCCAGTCAGGGCGCGAACCTGGCGGGCGCCCTCGCGATAAAAGGCTGCCGAATCGCCGGTTTCGTCGAGCCGGGCCATCATCGCGCGGATCGCCGAGCCGATGTCGGTGGCGGCATCCTCGCTGCAATCCTCGCCCTCCAGCACGATCGTGTCGCCGATCATGTGCAGCGCGAAATCGAAGCAGCGGCCGCTGGCGATCCGCAGCCCGAAGACGCGCTCGACCGCATCGTCGCCGCGTAGCATGGCGAGGCGGTTGCGCAGCGTGTGGACGGCGTGCTCGCCGAGCAGGGCGATGGCGGAGGTGCCGAGCAGGTCTTCGGCGGGCTTGCCGAGAAATTGCTCGGCATTGGCCGAGATGCGGCGGATCAGCCAGTCGACCGAGAGTGCGAGCAGGAAGCCGAACGGCTGGACGGCGCCCAGCTCGTGAATCGGCTCGCGATCGCAATTGGTGAGATCGACCTCGAAATCGCTGCTACTGGCCAACCTCTGCCTTTCGCCATTTTTCCGCCGAACGCTCAAATGCCGTGAAAGTCGCAAGCGCCGCGGCGATCGCCGCTTCCAGCGCGATGGGCTCGCATAAGAGGTGGTCGATAACTGTCAGTAGTTGCTGCCACTTTTCGGCGCGCTGATCTGCATCAAGATAGGCGCGCGGGAATCCGGCGGGCAGGCGCCGGGCCAGGAACTTGCCGCCGAGGCGCGAGCCTTCGAGGACGTAGAGCGCGCCGGCGATGGCGTGATCGGTGCCGAAGGCGGGGATCGTGCCGACATCGTCGCCCCGGCTCTCGCCGGGGTGCCGTAGATGGGCCAGGTCTTCCCTCAGCAGCGCGCCGCGCTTGCGCTCCTCCCAATCGTCCACCACCCGTCCGCCCGGCAGCGCCGCTTCCAGCGCCCACACCACATCGGCATGGGCGGCGAGGAAGCGGGCATAGCTTTCCCGGTCGGTCAGGTCGAAACCCGCAAAGGCCGCGTCCACCCGATCATGCGCCGGGGACGTCGCCGCGCGCAGCGCCTGGCGGGTGGGGTTCATAGGGCGCTGCACCGAAAGGACATGGAAGCTCCTTCAAATATCCTGACCGCGAAACGTTCCCGCGCACTAGGATCGCACGATGACGATGCGCCGGCTCGCCTTTGCAACGCTGCTGCTATGGGCAGCGACACTGGCGATGCCCGTGGCGATGAGCATCGCCCCCGACGGGCAGGGCGTGGACCGCCCCGAGCGGGTGCTGGGGGCCCTGTATATGCTGTTCGGCCCATTGGGGCCGCTCGCGATCGATTCCCGAGGCTATCCGTTGCCGGGCTACGAACATTGGCCGCGCTGGACCCTTAGCGGGCAGCCGCTCGCGGCATGGGGCTGGTATGCGCATCCCTTCTGGGCCTGGTGCACTGCACGCATGCTGCGCGGGCGGCGGCCGCGCCCGCTTCCCGCGCTGTTCGCCGCGGCGCTCGGGCTGGTGGCGCTTCAGCCCCATCACTCCGCCATGGACGAGCATGGGTGGGGATCGGAGACCGTGCCCCTGATCGGCGCATTCGTGTGGGCGGGCGCGATGAGCCTGCCGCTGATCGGGCTGCTCGGCGCATGGGCGAGCGATGCTGTCGCCCGCCGCATGCGCCGGGCATGATCAAGCGAAGACGCGCTCGAAGATCGTGTCGACCTGCTTGAAGTGATAGCCGAGGTCGAACTTGTCCTCGATTTCCGCCGGCGAGAGCGCGGCGGTGACTTCCGGATCGGCCTTGAGCAGTTCGAGCAGCGAAAGCGCGCCGTCCGATTCCCACACCTTCATCGCATTGCGCTGGACCAGCCGATAGCTGTCCTCGCGGCTGACGCCGGCCTGGGTGAGGGCGAGCAGCACGCGCTGCGAATGGACCAGGCCGCCCATACGATCCAGGTTCTTCTGCATGCGCTCGGGATAGACGAGCAGCTTGTCCATCACGCCGGTGAGGCGGGCCAGGGCGAAATCGAGCGTGATCGTCGCGTCCGGGCCGATATAGCGCTCGACCGAGGAGTGCGAGATGTCGCGCTCGTGCCACAGGGCGACATTCTCCATCGCCGGGATGGTCGCGCTGCGGACCATGCGGGCGAGGCCGGTGAGGTTCTCGGTCAGCACCGGGTTGCGCTTGTGCGGCATCGCCGACGAGCCCTTCTGGCCCGGCGAGAAATATTCCTCGGCCTCGAGCACTTCGGTGCGCTGGAGGTGGCGGACCTCGATGGCGAGCCGCTCGATCGACGAGGCGATCACGCCGAGCGTGGCGAAGAACATCGCATGGCGATCGCGCGGGATCACCTGGGTCGAGACCGGCTCGACCGCGAGGCCGAGCTTGTCGGCGACATGCTGCTCGACGCGCGGATCGATATTGGCGAAGGTGCCGACCGCGCCCGAGATCGCGCAGGTGGCGATGTCCGCGCGGGCGGCGAGCAGGCGCTCCTTGCCCCGCTTGAACTCGGCATAGGCCTCGGCAAGCTTGAGGCCGAAGGTGACCGGTTCGGCATGGATGCCGTGGCTGCGGCCGATCGTCGGGGTGAGCTTGTGCTCATAGGCGCGGCGCTTGAGCACTTCGAGCAGCGCATCGAGATCGGCGAGCAGGATGTCCGAGGCGCGGGCGAGCTGGACGGCGAGGCAGGTGTCGAGCACGTCCGAGCTGGTCATGCCCTGGTGCATGAAGCGGGCTTCGTCGCCCACCTGCTCGGCCACCCAGGTGAGGAAGGCGATGACGTCGTGCTTGGTCACCGCTTCGATCGCGTCGATCGCGGCGACGTCGATCGCCGGATTGGTCGCCCACCAGTCCCATAGCGCCTTGGCGGCGCTCTTCGGCACCACGCCGAGCTCGGCCAGCGCCTCGGTGGCGTGCGCCTCGATCTCGAACCAGATGCGGAAGCGCGCCTCGGGCGACCAGATGGCGGTCATGTCAGGGCGCGAATAACGGGGGACCATTGCAAGCCTTTCGCCGGAAGGGAGTTTGGGGCGCCCCTAGCAAGCGTGCCCTAGACTTTCCACCGAAAGCGGCCGGTGATCGGCCAATCGGGCAGCGCATCCTCCTCGCGGGCGCCCTGGCCGATATTGTGGAGGATCATCGGGGCATGGGCGCCGGGCAGGTCCGAGACCAGGCCGATATGCGTGGCGGTGCCGCCCGTCCCGTTGGCGGGCGCGGAAGTGAAGATGTCGCCCGGCTGCCAGCCCTTGCCGTCGGCCGGGACCGGGAGGCGGGCACCGGCACGGCTGAGGAAGGCGGCGAGATTGGGCACGCGGCGATGGTCGATGCTGGGGTCTGGGCGGGTCAGCCCCCATTTGCGCGGATAGGCGGCGAAGGCCTTGCGCATATCGGCGTTGACCAGCGTCTGGAGGTCGATCCCGAAGGCGTCGCGATAGGCGCGGATCACCACATCGGTGCACACGCCCTTCTCGCGTGGGACGTCGCCATTGGGGAAGGCGAGGGTCGTATAGGCGCTGTCATAGCGGCGCGTGACGCCGAGCTGGGTGCGGGCGGCCGCGAGCAGCCTGGCGGCGGCGGCGCCGGCGGCGAGATGGGGCTCGCCGGGTTCGGCGGAGTCGCCGGGCTTGCCCGAAGCCGGCTGCGCGCCGTGGCAGCCGGCGAGGCCGGCGGTCATTCCGAGCAGCAGGGTACGGCGGTCGATCATCACGCCATCCTGCCGCAGCCGTGGCGCACGCGCCACAGTGCAAATGGAATGCGATGGAATGAGCCGATTTGCGGACAGGGCGACAATGGAAGTGATAAAATTCGGAACATCATTACCAGATCATTGGTTGATAGGGCGATTGTCCAAAATACAATCAGGCTAGATATGAGAAATATTGCCTGAATAGAATAGGAGATATGCCTATGTTGAAGCCAATATTTCTTGCAACGTCTATGATTTTAGCAATTCCTGCCTTTGCGCAGGAAACTCCCGCGCAGGACAAGCCTGTGCAGGCTGCGCCGGCGCCCGAGCAGGCGACGCCGCCCGTGACCAGCGGCGACGCGGCGCCTGCCGCGCCGGACCAGGCGGCACCGGTCGCCACTGCCGAGGCGACACCGGCGCCGGCCGCGCCCGCGACTCAGCCGGCCGAGGTCGCGAGCGCGCCTGCCGCGACTCCGGCCGCCCAGCCGGCGGCGACGCAGGAACAGGTCGCCCAGGCGGTGGGCCGCGACTTCGGCAGCTATGACAAGGACGGCGATGGCAAGCTGAGCCAGGTCGAGTTCGCCGACTGGATGGCCGCGCTGCGCAAGGCGTCGGAGCCGGGCTTCCAGCCGGGCAGCGCCGAGGCGACGACCTGGGCGAACCAGGCCTTTGCCAGCGCCGATACCGACAAAAGCGCTTCGGTGAACAAGCAGGAGCTGACCGTGTTCCTGACCCCGAAGCAGCCGGGCTGATCGCTTTTCTTCGCGCCGGAATACGCATGGCGCTTGCTCCCGAACGGCCGCCGGACTTGCCTCCGGCGGCCGTTTGGTTGCTCAGGGCGCGAGGCGGAGCAGGGCGTCCTTGCCCGGCCGGATCAGCAGTACCGCCCGCGAGAGCAGGTCGAAGCCGAGCAGGGCGTTGCGGCCTGCTCCCGTGCGGCGGGCGCTCTGCACGGGCAGCGGCCTGCCGCCGAGTGTGAGCGTCAAGGGGCCGACCAGTTCGGCAGCCTCCGCGATGCCGGCGACGCCGCTATGCGCCTCCGCGCCAAGGACAGGGGCGTCGGGCGCGAACGCGGCGGGCAGGCTCGTTCGCCACGCGCCGCTGTCGACGAGGAAGTCGGCTTGGCTGCCGTCCGATGCGCTGGCCGGCGCATAGGAGCGATACCCGTTGCCCATCGGCGCCGCCACGCCGTCCAGCGTGCAGGCGGGGTCGGCCGGTGGCGCCAGCGTCGCGATGCCCCGCGCGAAATCGATGCGGAGGCAATCGGGGTCGGCGAAGGATTGCGGGCTGATCACTCCGTCGATACCGAGCGCGTCGAGCATGCCGATCTGCATCACCGCCAGCCGCGGAAACCGGCGGCGCACGGTACCGATGGTGATGTCGACCTGCTCCAGCGCGCGGCCGGTGACCGGCCTGCCGCCACTGTCATGCCCGGCAATGGCTGCGCCCGGGGCCAGGCCGGTCGCATCGGCGAACCGGGGCGCGAGCACCGTGAGGCCGGCGCCGGTATCAAGCAGGAAGGTTCCCGGCCGGCCCGCGATGATGGCGTGGACGATCGGCAGCCGGCCGCCGACCGGGCGCCCGCCCAGCGTTTCGGGGCGTTCGATCGCGAAATGCGGCAGCTCGGGTACGGGGGCCGCACCGAGCAGCAGGGCGAGGGCAGGAAACGCAAGGGCGCGAAGCATGGCGAGATGGTATCGGGCGAGCTGTGGTGCCGCAATGACAGGCTGGATCGCTCCCTAGATCAGCCCCTGCCCGCGAAGCGAGGCATGCCCCTCGCGGCCCAGGATGATGTGGTCGTGCACCGCGATGCCCAGCCCCTTGCCGGCGGCGGCGATCTGGCGGGTGATCTCGATATCGGCGCGGCTGGGGGAGGGGTCGCCCGAGGGATGGTTGTGGATCACGGTCATTCACGTTGGATCACGCTCGATACCATCGGTCCACGGAAGTAAAAGGTAGGAGATAGGAATAAGTATAGATATCTCAAATACTTGGTGGCGTTCAGTGCTAAAGCGCGTGCAAGTGGGGACGGGTATTGGGATCGGTCGAAAAAGGTGAGCGCCGGCTTCCACCCGTACATGCCGCCGTCAAACGTGGTCCGCGCAAAGGGGGTTCAGGAGGCTGTAGGGACCGTAGCCAATCGCCTCGGCGACAAATCAGACATCGGAAAACAAGCTGCATTCAGTAATCCCGAGGCGCGGTGCGCCGCTGCGAGCCGCGCGCCAATTGCGCCACATTCGGGGTGCCTGAGGGGTTGGCACCTCGACGGCCGCGGCCAATTCCTCCCCGCCATTCTGCTCGGACATCGCGCCTCTCAGCTCATGGCACTTTGGTGATCGGAAAGAGCGAGCGCGCCCGAGGCCATCGCTGCGAGCGCAGGCCCGCTGTCTTGCAAAAAGCGGTAGAATTTTATCGTGTTGCCCGTGCCGATTTCGTCTTCGGCAATCGGCTCCCAGCCAGGCCCTGGATCAGAACTCCTAGTGTCGATCGAAGGGGTTGCGATGCTCCCTTTGAAATCTTCGCCGGTGAAATTGTACGACCCATTTACCAGCCACGCTTCAGTACGCGCGCGGAAGATCGCCCATTGGCTTTGAACACCAACGCGTACGGGTTCAGTGCCATCACCATTCGCAAGAGTGACCATATTCAAGCGCACCGGCATCACCTTGTCGCCGACCGCCTCTTGCAATGCGGGGAGGTCGCTGGCTAACGCCGTCGCCAGCGCACGATGTACCGGCAGCGTCTCGCCGTCGATCGTCGTGTCCGCATTGAGCAACGCCCTCCAGTCGACCGCACCTGTCAAGCCGGTCGCCACGAGCTGGATACGCTCATCCAGGAAATAGGCGTCGAAGAGCAGGACCGCGGGCATCGGCGGCGGCTGATGGGCCAAAAGCACGCAGGCCGAGATGCCCCGCGCTTTTGCCTTGGCGAGCGCATCTCTCGTGAACCCCGACGCGCTATAGATGACCCCCATGTTCGCCCCGGAAGAGCCAAGCTCGCCAAGGAAGGCGTCGACCTGCTGAACGGTGACCTTGCGCGCATATCGTTTACAGCTGACGAGGATCTTGACCGGGAAGTGACCGCCGATCAGCGCCTCGATCCAGACGTCGCGCTGGCGTCGCGAGCCGATATCGACATCGAGGGTCTTCGCGTCGTGCGTCACCTTCGCATCTGGTGCGAGCGCCTGACACAGGGCGGCGACCGCCCGTTCGAAATCCTGCCACGGTGCGCTCATTTGCCGCTGATCCCGACAATCGGACGCAAATGACCACTTCCATCACGCAGCACGAGCAGGAAGACCGTTCCCGCGAGCCCGGCGATGTCAGCAAGAATGGCAACCGCCGCGAGGGTGATGGTCGTCTCGGAATATTGCGACGGCGTGAGAACGACCCGTGCCGCCACGAAAAGGACGACCAGCAACGCGACAATCGCGACTAGGCCGGTCGCCAGTCGAAGCTTGAACCATAACGAATCGTGCGCTTTCAGCTGGTCGAATGTCTCGCGTTCCTGACGCAGCCGCTCTGACGCACGACGACCCATCAGTCCTCATCCTCGGCATCGAGTGCCTGTCCTTCGCGGATGGCTTGCGCGATATCGCGCTCCGCACCGTTCAGGATCGCTTCGTAGAGAGGAAAGGCGGGCGAGAGACGAGGCATTGTGCTGAGCACGGCCCGCGCGTCATCCCGAGCTTTCAGATCGCGCGGCATTGGTTCGCCGCGCGTGCCCGATTTCACGCCGGACATGGCGGCTGCAGTGAGCGCGTCGATCGCCCAATTCAACGTCTCGCTATCCGCTGCCGCACACCGATCGAGATAGCGTTCCACAAAGCGCCGTTGCTTGAAGGCGAACAGATGGTGCGTGTGGCGAACCAGTTTCGAGATCCATTTCAGCTCGACAACGCCTGCCGCGTCGAGCTTGCCATCGAGGAATTCGACCACGAGATCGGCGTCGATGTCGAACATGCCCGCGACCAGTTCCGCCGCTCGATATACTTTGTAGCCGTCGTCATCGTCGTGCTGGCGAAGCCATGCCCAGGCACGATCGAGTACCCGCGCTGCGTCCGCCGACTTGTGAAAGCCGAGCTTGCCCTCGTGGAAGCGGTAGCCGAGCAGTTGGATATCTCCTTCCTCGTCGCCGAGCGCTCGGTCAGTGCGCTGGAACAGGAAGTCGGCGAAGGGTACTGGGAAGTGCTCGGCAAGCTCACCGAGCAGCGATTCAACCCAATGCCCCTGGAAATCCTTGATGTCGCGCATCCGCGCCAGCAGCTCTTCCACATCGTTCGTGTCGAGAAGTGCTACGAGCTTGCGGCGCCGTTCCAGCAGCAACGAGGCGACCTCATTGAGCAGATCGGGCTGTTGCTCGAACGGCGCCAGTAGGGCGATCCCCTTCACTTGCTGATCGGGAAGGTCTTTCGACCAGCGAAGGGCAACGAGCGCCGAGCGCGACACCGCCAACTCGGCACTCGACACGGCGCGGCGCAGCAAGCGAAGATCTTCCGCAGCGAAAGATCGTGTTAGCGACCCGAGCGCGGCTACGCCGCGCGCTGCCATGTCGGCGTCGCGCTCGAGAAACCGCTCGATCTGGCGGCGACCATCGGCGGGCTCAAGGTTGAGCAGCTGGGCCATGGCGCCCCAAACGAAGCTGCGAAACGCTGATCGGGGATCGGCCGCTGCACGCACAAGCAGCGCGCGGGCGAGCGGCAGGTCATCCTGCAAAAGGGTATTGACCAACATGTAAGCGGAGCCATCGCCGATTGCGGCCCGAGCCAGATCGGCCAAGGCATCCTCCAGCTGATCGAGCAGATTCTCCGCTTCAGGCCATGTTTCCTTCAGTTCATTCGCAAGCGCCGGCAGCCACTTCTCGACGTCGTCCTCTTCCGCCTCACGGGGGATCTGCCCGCGAAAGGCAAACCGGGCACGGTCAACCATCGCTGCGCGCAGACGGAAGCTTCGGTCGTTAGGAAGGCCGTCGAGGAAACGGTTCGCTGCGTCGCCAGGCATTCCGCCGCCATATTGGGCATGCCAGCTGACCGCATCCGTGACGGCGAGCATCGTCGTGGCCGATAGGCCGCCGCGGTCCATGATCGCAGTGACAGCCTCGATCGTGGCGGCAAACTCTGCCTGATATTGTTCGCGCAAATCCTCTGGCGGCGACATGCTGCCAATGCCGTAGGGCATCCTCAATGCATCATGGAGATAGCGAGCAGCGATTGCGCAAACGCGCGGATTTCCATGTTCCAGCAAGGCGATGATTCGGTCGATCACAGCGCGCCGGAGCGGGAGCGCATATTCGTAGCTCACAAACGCGCTCGAGAGCATAATTGCCCGCGCACTGGCCCGCGATTTGTCGATTGTGCCTTTGAGTAACGGGGCCACGATCGAGAGCGGAGTGTGTGCGCCGTCCCATGCTCGGTCGTCTTCCATCAAATCGAAAGCAAAGGCAGCAATCTCTTCGTTAAAATCCCGCGGCTTGTGCTCGGCAAACTCGCAGAGCTCGGCTAAGGCCCGGATCGGATGACCGGGGTTGGCGCCGGTTTCGCGAGTATCGGTTCGTCCCATTTCCCAGAGCAACTGCAGGGCCTCACGCCGGTAGCGCTCGGTGTGTGCGATATTCGAAAGGATCGGTGCTGCCTCACGGAAGCTCTTACCGCCACGGAGCCGGTCGCTGACGAAGCGTAGCGCCTGTGCCGGCTGATAGATCGCCACTGCTCGTACAGCCTCGATCCGAGGATCCCAGCCATAGTCGATGTCGCGGAAGCGAGCCCAGGCGGCGTTGAGCAAATTGCTGTCTGTGGGATCACCACCGTGTCGGCGCCAATCGAGACGCCCCAGATTGACCATCACCTGCGTAAGCAGGCGATCGTCGACGGCATTGATGACACGTTCGGCGAAAAGGCTGAGACGCCCATCGTGCTGGATACAGATATCATCGATCAGATAGTCGCCCAGCAGGTCCGGCATGAGCCGATAGAAGCGGCCCCGCTTGTAGAGCACGCCACCATCAACGAGCATCTTGAGCGCTCTCGTTGCATCGTCTGCCGCATGTGCCGTGACCGTCTCTAACAGCTGACCGATCTCGCGATCGTCGATACGAACCGGCTGGAGGAGCGCGATCAGCCCAAGCATATCGCGGAGGAGGCGAGTGTCTTCCGGAAGACCAATCCGCCCGGTCAGCACTTGGGTAAATCGCTCGATCACGACAGCACGCATATCGTCGGCGTTCCGCACCATTTCGGCGGACACTTCCTGTTCGGTGACGACACGCGCCGCCATGACGGCAACGAGCGGATTGTCGGCGGCAATACGCTGGACCAAATCCGCCCAACCTTCGTCGCCCCCAAATTTGGTCAGGGCATGGGCTGCGAGATCACGCATCGCTGCCTTCGGCAGAACGCCAAGTGCGATTTCGACAGGCTTGAAGATAGCGAAGCGTGCAAGGTCATTGAGTTGGCCCCCGAAATGACCTGACAGGGTCTCGCTCTTAGATAAGAGTGAGCCATATGACTGAGCATACGACTAGGCGCTACAATGGCGGCG
>NZ_JBIVQA010000025.1:0-26330 GCF_044754985.1 Sphingomonas sp. NPDC092440
AGCCGGGGTCCCGCTGCCTTGCTGACGGAAGAAGAAGCGGGATCCCGGCTCAAGGCCGGGATGACGGTGGAAAATCAGATACTTGTTTGGGTTCTAAACCTAGGGTGACGACTCAATCGGCAAACCCCGTCATCTCCGCTATCCCTTCCTCGTCATCCCCGCGCCGGCGGGGATCCAGGGCCAGGGGCAAGGTGCGCGAGGCTCGTTTTGCCGGTTCCGGCAAGCAAGCGCGTGATTGCTTCGAACATCCCTTGTTACCCTGGGTCCCCGCCTGCGCGGGGAGGACGGGCATAGTCTCAGGGGTTTGCTGACTGAGTCCTGATCGCCGGGCAGCGGAGCCCTATCGCGTATATCCGTTCACTCTGGCCCCTCCCTTTCAGGCAGGGGAGCCGTTGCTCACCCGCTATCGCCCTCGGCTCCGTGGCCGATGTCGATCAGCGCGGCGAGCACGTCGCGGGCGTGGCGGATCTTCTCCGCGCCCATCCGTGCGGCCAGCTCGGCATCGATCGCCACGCGCGCGGCGATCTGCGTAGCGGCGGCGGCGCGGCCGCGCTCGGTCAGCGTCACCGTCAGCCGGCGCCGGTCCGCCGGATCGACCTGCCGGTCGAGATAGCCGCGCAGCACCAGCGCATCGACCAGCTGGCCGGCCGCCTGCTTGCTCACCCGCAGCTCCCGGATGATCTGGGCGAGGGGCGCCTCGCCCAGCGCCAGCGCGCCGATCACATAGAGCCCGTTGCCGGGGATGTCGTCATAGCCGCTCGCCGCCAGCGCCGCCCGCATTGCGGCGCCATAGGTGTGGCGCGCATGGCGCAGCAAGGCGGGCAGGGGGATCGGAAGGGAGGATTCGTCCGTCACGAGGACTGTTTACAGTCCCGATTCAGGATAGTCAATATTATTGACTAAATCTGCCGCCTACAGGCCCGCATCTGCCAGGCATGGCGCGGTCCAGCCAATCCTCCCTGCTGGGGGTTCAGACGCCTTCGCGGATCGGCGCCCCCGCCACGCCGGGCACCGAGACGCGGAAGGCGAACAGGTCCCCCGCCTGCGGGTTCGCCGCCTTTTCCGCCGGGGAGAGATGCTTGTTGGCGGTGGTCGCATAGACCGTTCGCAGATCGGGCCCGCCAAAGGCGATCTTGGTGATCGCGTCGACGGGGAACGGCACGATTTCCAGCAGTTCCCCGGAGGGAGCGTAGCGCCGCACCGCCGATCCCTTGTAGAGTCCCACCCACAGGCAGCCCTCCGCATCCACGGTCGGCCCGTCGGGATAGCCCTGCTCGTTGGGGATGCGGGCGAATTCCCGCCGGTTGGCCAGGCTGCCGTCCGCGGCCAGGTCACAGGCATGGATCACGCCGCCCAGCGTATCGATATGGTAGAGCGTTCGCCCGTCGGGGCTCACCGCCGGGCCGTTGGTGATCGCGGCGAAGGGGCTCGCGGCGATGCAGCGGCCATCCGCCGCCAGCCGGTAGATTGCGCCGGTATCGGCCGCCTCGCTGTCGTCCATCGTGCCGAACCACAGCCGGCCGGCAGGATCGACGGTGGCGTCGTTCAGCCGGTTTCCCGGCTTTTCCGGCTCGGGATCGACCAGGTGCGCGAAGCCGCCGCCAGCCGGATCGAACCGGGCAAGCCCGGTCTGCAGCCCCGCGACGAACCCGCCGCTCGCCACGGGCAGCACGAAGCCCAGCTGGCCGGGTGCGGTCCAGCTGCGCTTGTCGCCCGTCGCCGGATCGTAGCGATGGACCTTATGCCCCTTGATGTCGACGAACCACAGGGCGGCGTCGCGCGCCACCCATACCGGCCCTTCGAGCAGCGGCGCGGCGAGCGACCAGACACTTGCCGGTGCCGAGGTCACCACGCCCATGGCTCAGCGCCAGCCCGCGTCGACGAAATATTCGTGGCCGGTGATCAGCCGCGCATCGTCCGAGGCGAGGAACAGCGCCATCGCCGCGATGTCGTCGGGCACCAGCCGGCCCTTCAGGCACTGGGACTTGACGATCTCGGCCTCGCCCTCGGGCGTGTACCATTTCATCTGGCGCGGGGTCTTCACATTGCCCGGCACGATGCAGACCGAGCGGATATTGTCGGGCCCCAGCTCGCGCGCGAAGCTGCGGGTCAGGCCCTCGATCGCGGCCTTGGCCGTCTGGTAGAGCGTCAGCTCCTCCAGCGCGAGGTGCCAGGAGATCGAGCCCAGGTTGATGATCACGCCGGCGCCCTTGGCCTTCATTCCCGGGATCACCGCCTGGGCGCAGAAGAACAAGTGCCTCAGGTTCACGTTGAGCCGGTTTTCCCAGTATTCTTCCGTGACTTGCTCGATCGTGTGGCGATCGTCGTTCGCGGCGTTGTTCACCAGGATGTCGAAGCTGCCGAAATCCTCGATCAGCCGCGCGATCCGGGCCTTGGCGCCGGCCACGTCGGTCAGGTCGACATGCTCATAGACCGGCGGCTGCCCCAGGCCGGCGAGGCCGGCGATCAGCGCCTGCGACTCCGTATCGGCGATATCGAAGAAGGTGACGTCGCAGCCCTGGCGGACAAAGCCCTCGACCATGCCGGCGCCGATGCCCGATCCGCCGCCGGTGATCAGCACGCGCTTGCCCTTCAGGCTCGGATAGAGGGCGCGCTGATCGCGAGTGAGCGGCACGTGCATGGGATCAGCTTCCGACATGAGAATAAGGTACCCTGGAATAGCGTTTAATTTGTCCGAGTAAATCGCTCACAGCAGGCCGCGGCCCGCCAGGTTGCGCATCAGCTCGCGGATGCCGAAGGTCCAGGGCGCGGCGGCCTTGGAGGTGGTGACGCGGTTGGCGAGCGTGCCGAGCTTCGGGCTCGAGATGCGCACCAGGTCGCCGTCCTTGTGGGTGAAGCCGCGGCCCGGATGGTCGCGGTCCTGGATCGGGGCGAACAACGTGCCGAGGAACAGCGCGAAGCCGTCCGGATATTGATGCTCGCTCAGCGCCTGGCGGACCAGCTCGGTGGGATCGCGGCTGATCTGGCTCATCTTGTTGGTGCCCTCCAGGCGATAGCCCTCGGGTCCGTCGATGACCAGGTCGATCTCGGCGGCGCGGACATCGTCCATGGTGAAGCCGTCGTCGAACAGGCGGATGAACGGCCCCAGCGCGGTCGAGGCGTTGTTGTCCTTCGCCTTGCCGAGCAGCAGGGCGCTGCGCCCCTCGAAGTCGCGCAGATTGACGTCGTTGCCCAGCGTCGCGCCCCGGGGCATGCCGTGCCGGTCGACGATCAGCACCACTTCGGGCTCGGGATTGTTCCAGTCGCTGTCCGAGCGCACGCCGATGTCCGCCCCCCAGCCGACCGCGGAGAGCACGGGCGCCTTGGTGAACACCTCGGCATCGGGGCCGATCGCGACTTCGAGATATTGCGACCACATGCCCGCCTCGATCAGCGCGGCCTTCAGGCTCGCCGCCTCGGGCGTGCCGGGAACGACCGCGCGGATGCCCGAGCCGATCCTGGCCTCCAGGTCGCCGCGGATCGCCGCCGCCTTGTCGGCATCGCCGCGGGCGCGCTCTTCGATCACCCGCTCGATCGCCGAGAGCGCGAAGGTGACGCCGCAGGCCTTGACGCATTGCAGGTCGATCGGAGCGAGCAGGACGGGGCCGTTATCGCTACCAATGTCGGCCACGGCACCGATGTCGATGCCGGCCACGCTGGCCGGATCGACATGGTCGAGCAGATCGGAGACGGTCGCGGCGCTGGCCGATACGTCGAGGATCCGCCCGTCGCGCAGGATCACGGGGCTGGGCCCCGCTTCCGTCAGGACACGACCAACCAGAATCGCCTTGTCATGATCGACAGGCAGCACTTCCGCCGGAGACGCTTTCAAATCCTCTCGCCCCAATATCTGCTTTTGATAGCGCTACCATGCGGCGCCACGGGGTGGGCTGTCAAGCCGGTCGCGCCGCTTTACGCCTTATTGCGGAACCGCTTCCAGCAGCGCGAGGATCTCGCCGACGATGTCGGCCGGCGGGCGCATCGCCCCGTCCGTGCTGGCGTGCACCATCCGCCACGGGCCGAGCAGGCCGCCCGCCACGATCGCTTCGTAATTGCCCCGCACGCGCTGCTGGAGCGCGACATCGGCCTCATATTCGTCGAAGCTCTTGCTGGTATAGCTGCGCTCGGCCTTTTGCAGGATCAGCGCGCGCGCCAGTTCCCAGGGCGTGTTCAGATAGATGGAGAGGGCGGGGGCGGGCAGGGCGAACTGGCCGGTCTCGAGCGCCAGGATCCATTCCATCAGCGCGCGGCTCTCCTCCGCCGGCACGCGCGCGCCCTGATAGGCCATGTTCGAGGCGACATAGCGGTCGAAGATCAGCACGTCATGCGCCGCGGCCGCGGCCAGGATCTGGTCGCGCCACTCGAACCGGTCGAGCGCATAGAGCGTCGCGGCGGCATGGGGGCGCACCGGCACCGGCATGTCGCCGGCCATGTAGCGGCCGATCGTCACGCCGGCGACGGTCTCGCCATAGCGCGGGAAGCCGATCACCGTGGCGGTCTTGCCCGCTGCCTGGAGCGTTTCGCAGAGCAGCCTCGAAATGGTGTTCTTGCCGACGCCGTCGGCGCCCTCGATCGCGACGATGATCCCCATGGGAGCGCGCCCTAGCACGGGCGCCGCGATCAGAGGAAGACGGCAGAGACGATCGCGGCCAGGCGCGCCGGATCGCAGTCGTCGAGCGAGATTTCCATGTCGGGATTGATGCTGTAGCCGATCATCCGCCCGTCGCGGCCCGATGCGACCGAGAGCAGCCGCCAGCCTTCCTCCTCGCGCAGCGCGGCGAGCCCGCCGGGCACCGGCAGGCGATCGGGATCGGCGACCACGATCGCCTGGGCGGGCAGGCCGCCGCCCAGCGTGGCGCGGCACACCTTGAGGCCGAAGGCGCGGGGCCCCGCGATATGGGGGGCTTCCACGGTCTTGCCGGTCGGCTGGTGGCCGATCAGGCCATGGGGCAGGGGCGCGCCGAAGACCGGCAGCAGGCGGATCGCAGTTACCGGCGCGCCAGGGAGCGGCAGCGGAGTCGCGGCCGGAACGGCGGCCGGCGCGGGCGCCTCCTCGCGCAGCGCCGCCAGCAGCTCGGCGACGCGCTCGCGCGTGCGGGCGATCCGGGTCTCGGGATTGGCGATGGTGGCGAGGAACGCATCGAGCACGCCGGTGGCGCGGCGCTTCTCCACCTCGGCGCGCAATGCGGATTCGTCGGCGACGCCGAACAGCGCGAACAGCGCGCGCTGGACGGCCGGGTTCCAGCGGCCGAACGGCTTCTGCGCATTCTCCACGCGCGAGAGATTGACCGGCGGCAGGCCATAGTCGCGCTCGATCATGGCGATGGTCAGCGCGGGATCGAGCGTGCGGCGGGCGCGCAGCGCGGCCCCGAGCAGCACGGCGAACCGCTCCTCCTTCAGGTCGATCTGGGCGCCGTCGCTGAACGGCTCGGCCCAGGCGGCGATGTCGAAATCGGCGGCATCGATGTCGAGCAGCAGGTCGGCCGGGGCGATGCCGAGCGCGGCGGCGACGCGGCGAAGCTCGTCCGGCCGCGCGACGACTTCGCCGCGTTCGATCTTCGAAAGACGAATATAGGGGATCTGCGGAATCGTCGCCGAGAGGCGCAGCAGTTTGGCAAAGCCGTGCCGCTGCCGCTGTTCGCGCACCCGGTTCGGAAAGACAATTGCACGATAGAAGTCGATCATGGGTTCGCCTGCGGGTCCCGCCCGCATCTTACCCCTGCCGTTCGCGCTTGCCATGACCGATCCCCTCGATTCTGAGGGTATCTTGAAGCAATTCAAGGATAATACAAGGTAAACGGCATTCCGTTAGTGGAATGAACCTGCCGCATGGCCCCCGGTCAGCAGCCCGCACGGGCCGGCCGGATCAAGGTCGAGGATCATCGCCAGCGTGCTTTCGCCGGTGGCGTGGCGGAGCAGCCAGCCCGCGGCAGAAGGCGCGGGATGATCGGGGGCGAAGGCCACGCCGGTGCCGTCGGTGATCGCGCCCAGCGCGCCCGGCGGCGTCGGCCAGCGGCCGGCGAGATAGTCGAGCAGTGCCGCCGCGGCATCCTGGAGCGCACCTTCGTCGGTGTCTTCCGGGCAGAAGGCGTCGGGCGTGGCGGAGATGATCGCGACACGCCGGAAGTCGCGGCGGCGCCACCACAGCAGGTGGATCTGGCCGTCGGCAGTCGCCTCCAGGCCGAGGATCAGCTCGCTGCCGGCCGGCAGCAGGGGACGGGCCAGTCGCGCCACGTCCTGCGCGAGCGCGGTCAGGCGGCGATTGGGGCGCGGCAGCGAACCGGGGAAATCCTCGGTGCCGTGCCAGTCGAAATTGCGATGCATCGGTTCCTCCAGCCCTCTCGGGAGCATTATAGGATGGGACGGGACGCGCGTGGCGTTCCGATGCGATCAGTGGAGCGAGGCGCTCGACGGCGCCGGGGCGGCGGCGAGCTGGACCGCTTCGACCCGCTCTGCCTGCTCGCCGGCGGCCGTCGTGGCGACAGGCGAAAGCGTGCTCGGGTCGACGGCGCGGACGCTGGCCAGGCGATTGTGCGGCAGGCTGGCGTCGGGAAGGATCGGCGTGGTGCGCGCGGCCGGGGCGGGGCGGCGCTTGGGGGCGCCCGGCTGGCCATATTCGGCCATCACGGCGAAGCGCGGGTCGTTCGCCGCGATCTCGGCGATCGCCTTGGCGGCGCGCTTGGTGATCTGGCGGACGCGCTCCTTGGTGACGCCGGTTTCGAGCGAGAGGTCGTCGAGCGTGGCGGTCTGGAACACGCGGCGCTCGACGATCTCGCGATCGCGGCTCAGCTTGGCCTCGAGCTTCTCCAGCTCGGCGGGATCGACGCCATGGGTGGCGGAGCGCAGGCGCGGCCCCTCGGTGCGGCGCAGCGCGGCCTCGGCGCGCTTCGGGCGCGGCCGGCGGCGAAGGGCCTCGACGCCGACCTTGCGGAGCTGGTCGACATAGGCGTCGATGAGCTGGGAGACGGCGCCCTCGGCGAGATAATCGGAAGCGGCGGCCTCGGTGCGGGCGACGGCATCCTCGTCCTCGATCATGGCCTCGGGGGCGATCTCGTCGCCATCGGTGGCGGTGAGGGCACTGAGCGAGACGGTGGTGGCCTCGACCTTCTTGGCGGAGGGGCGCTGGTCGGTCATCAGGCGGAAGCGCAGGCTCTGGAGCTCGCCGCGGATCTGCCAGTTCACGAAGGTGGTGAACTGGGCCTTGGTGGGATCATAGGATTCGATCGCGCGGTGGACGGCGATGGCGCAGCACTGCTCGGCATCTTCCCAATGCGCGGTCAGGCCGTACTGGCGGACGAAGTGGCGGATGCGCGGGGCGATCAGCTTGAGGATCTGGGCAAAGGCGCGGTCGACATACACACGCTGGCGGTTGGTACGGGCGGCGCCGTCCTTCGGTGTATTCTCGATGACGGTAGCCACCGCTGCTTCCAGCGCGATCGTGATCTTCGACATTGCGTATCCCCTGTTTCGTCCGGGCCCGCCGGGTCTCGGCTGCCGTTCACAGGGGCAACATGGCTTCTAATCCTTTAACAGAACCCTTAAAATCCTATATGTAGTCCTACCAGTGTCGATTTTTCGGCGCAGCGCGCTTCTCCGCATAAAATACGGAAATGGTGCGATATTTATGGAATTCGGCGCCTGAAAGGCCGCCGATCCCATCATTATAGGATAAAATAATTTAGCCGGCGAATTGTTCCGGACGGATTCGGCGATCGATGAATCCGAGCAGCCATTGGCGGTGCGCCTGGGTGGCGTTGCCGGCCGCGGCGATTCGCTGATCGGCCGCGCCGCCGCCGATCTGGGCGGCCAGCAGCATGCGCGCGCGGCCCGGATCGATCCCGCCCGCAAGGAACTTCCTCGCGTCGCCGAGCCCCAGATGATGGGTGAGATAGGCCGACTTGGCCAGGGTCTCGGCATCGGTGTGCACGCGGATGCCCGATTGCTCGAGCCGCGAAAGATTGACCTTGGCGAGATCGGCGATGCCCAGGATCGAGGCCTGGCCGTCATAGCGCAGCGCCAGCAGCTCGCTGCGTGCGCCGGGCAGCACCTGGCCGCGTCCGTCGAGCCAGCCGCGCTCGGCGGCGAACTGGTTGAGCCAGGTGCCCGAAATCTCGGCGAGATGCTCCCAGGTGCCGCTCAGGAACTGGCCGAGCCCGGCCGCGCTCGAGCGGGGATTGCGCGACATGGTGTTCCAGCTGCCGTCATGCCCCTTGGCGGCCTCGGCGTCGACGATCGCGGCGAGCGCGGTTGCCGGAATGCCGGTGCGCGCCTCGGCCATGGCGAAGGCGGGCGCGAAGCGGGTATTGGCGCCGAGCGCGAGGCCCGATGCCACCGCCCCCCTGGCGACGGAGACGGTAGCCTCGGTGCCCATCGCCGCGGCCATGGCGCGGCTGCGTTGTTCGGCGGTGTCGCCGATCGCGCCGCGCAGATCCTCGATGCAATCGTCGGCAAAGTCCTTGACGGCGGCCTTGCGGTGGCAGGCACAGGCGCAACCGCAATTGCAACCCTGCACGCCGTTCGCCTGGCCGCCGATCCGGCCGCCCAGCAGGTCGAGCAGCGAATCGCCGCTCAGGCCGTTCTGGCCGATGCCGTTGCCCTTGCGGTCGTCGCGTTCGCCGTCGCCGAGCGCGGCACGCCACAACCGGCTGGCGAGCTCGGTCTGCGCTTCGGTGTAGATCACCTTGGCGCGATTGGCGGGGCTGAGCTGGGAGAGGTCGGCGCGCGGGATCATGCGCTGCGCTCCGCGTTGCGGCGCGCGACGACCAGCTTCGCGGCGGCGATATCGTCGATCATCGCCTGCTCGGCCCCGGCGGCGGCGCGCTCGGCTTCGTCCTTGAAACGGTCGGCCGCGCCTTCGATGGCGCGCATCGTGCCATAGGCTTCCACGGCCTGGGCACGCAGATGGGTGAGCCGCATCGTGGCCAGCTGCGCCTGCTGGTCGAGCCGCGCGCGCTCCACCTTCATCCGCAGCCGCCAGGCGTCGCTGGCAACGGGCACGCTGGCGGCGAGCACGCGCTCCTCGCGCATGCGGGCATCATGCGCATGCGCCTGGTGGTTGAGCGCGGCGATCGTCTCGATCTCGACGCTGATCGACACCTTCACCGTGTCGACCTCGCGGCGCTGGACGCGCAGGGCGGTGTCGAACGGCGTCATTCGTCCATCTCCATGCTGAGCGCGACGATCTCGCCGAGCGCGGCGAAGGCGGCATCGGCATTGCCCTCGTCGTTCTTGCCCTGGTTGAGCATCGCCTCGATCTGCGGGGCGAGCGTCACGGCGCGGTCCACCTCGGGCGAGGAGCCTGCCTTGTACGCGCCCAGCCGTACCATCTCCTCCATGTCGGAATAGGTGGACAGCAGCTTGCGCGCGCCGACGCGGATGTCGTTCTGCGCGTCGTTCATGCAATGCGGCAGCGTGCGCGAGACGGACTTGAGGATGTCGATCGCCGGATAGCGGCCACGCTCGGCGATCGCGCGGCGCATCACGACGTGCCCGTCGAGGATGCCGCGCACCGCATCGGCGACCGGCTCATTATGGTCGTCACCATCGACCAGGACAGTGAACAGCCCGGTGATCATGCCCTTGCCCGGTGCGCCGGGGCCGGCGCGCTCGAGCAGGCGGGGCAGCTCGGCGAAGACGGTGGGGGTATAGCCCTTGGTCGCCGGCGGCTCGCCGCTCGCCAGGCCGATCTCGCGCTGCGCCATGGCGAAGCGAGTGACCGAGTCCATCAGGCACAGCACGTTGAGCCCCTGGTCGCGGAAATACTCGGCGACGGCGAGCGTGGTCCAGGCAGCCTGGCGGCGCATCAGCGCGGGTTCGTCCGAAGTGGCGACGACGACGACCGAGCGGGCCATGCCCTCCGGACCCAGATCGTCCTCGATGAATTCCTGCACTTCGCGGCCGCGCTCGCCGATCAGGCCGATGACGGCAACGTCGCACTGGGTCCAGCGCGCCAGCATCGAGAGCAGCACCGACTTGCCGACGCCCGAGCCCGCGAACAGGCCGAGCCGCTGGCCGCGGCACAGCGGCACGAACAGGTCGAGCGTGCGCACCCCGGTCTCGATGCGTTCACCCACCCGGGCGCGATTGGCGGCGGCGGGCGGCGGCGCCTTGATCGGCTGCGGATCGGCGCCATTGGGGAGGGGGCCAAGCCCGTCGACCGGGCGGCCGAGCCCGTCGACCATCCGGCCGAGCCAGGCCTGGGAGGGGCGAACGCTGAACTGGCCGGCGCCAAGCTCGGCGCGGGCGCCCAGGCCCACCCCCTGCGGATCGACAAAGGGCAGGCACAGCGCGACTTCGCGGTCGAGCGCGGTCACTTCCGCCTGGACGATGCCGCCCGGCGCGGCGATCTCGATGCGGCTGCCGATCTGCGCGGCGCCGGCGAGCCCTTCCACTTCGATCAGCGCGCCGCGCACCGCGACGACACGGCCGAAGCGGCGATCGGGCGTCATGTCCCGGATCGCGCGGGCTGCGCTGGCGAGCGTCTGCACCTTGTGGCCCTCAGGCCGCCTGCGGGGCGGCGAGGGCGTCCTCGAACGCAATCACCTCGCGCGCGCTGGCCAGTGCCTTGTAATATTCGCCCTGGGCGATCTCACCGGCGAAGCGGATGCAGGCCGACTTGGCTTCCGGCGCATCGAGCGCAATGACGAGCGCGCCGACCAGCCCGACCACGATGTCGTGATGGCCGTCGCGGTTCGCCGGATCGATATAGGCGAGCATCGCGGCGAAATAGAGCTGGCGCGCGGGCGTGGTCGCTTCCTCGGGGCGCATGATCTCGCGCCCGCGCAGGATCGACACCTGATTCTCCACGGCGATCTGGGTGCGGCCCACCGCGCGGATCACCGCGCCGTTGACGATCGCCTTCTCGCCGTCGCGAAGGGTGATGCGGAGCATTGGGGAACAGCCTTTCGTTCGTCTGGCTGCATTATAGGATGCCTTTTGCGTCGCCGGCGCCGCACCCGGCAATTTTTGCCCAGCATAATCTTATCTTGCCCCGCTTTGGGTCTTCGCTTCGCTCATCCTACAATTGAGGCGTGGCCCGCGCGCGTTCCGTGGGCATCGACGGGAGTTAACGTCTTGAGCCTCTATTCCGCTCTTTATGCCGGCGTCTCGGGCCTCAACGCGCAGTCGAGCGCGATGGCGGCGGTCGCCGACAACATCACCAACATCAACACCATCGGCTACAAGGGCGTCGAAGCCCAGTTCAAGACGATGGTGACGGATGGCCGCGCCCGCTCGAGCTATTCGGCGGGCGGCGTCGTCGCCGCGCCGATCGCGATGATCTCGAAGCAGGGCATGATGCAGGCGTCGAGCAACAGCACCGACATCGCGATCGACGGCAAGGGCTTCTTCGTCACCCGCACCGCCGCCGGCGGCCAGGGCGAGGTCGCCTTCACCCGCGCCGGTTCGTTCCGCGCCGACGAGGAAGGCTATCTGAAGAACCCGGCGACGGGCCTGTACCTCTATGGCTATCGCCTCGATGCCGAGGGCAAATATGTCAACACCGGCAATCTCGACGACCTGGAGGCGATCCGCGTCAGCGACCTGACCGGCACCGCGGCGGCGACGTCGCGCATCCAGGCGCGCATCAACCTCAACACCGCGACCGACGTCTCGCCGGCCGCTGCCGGCTACACCCAGGGCGACCTGGCGAAATACGCGGCCGACAATACGTTCACGCCGAAGACCGAGAACCAGTTCCAGCGCTCGTTCACCGTCTATGACCAGCAGGGCGGCTCGCACACGCTGAACATGGCCTTCCTCAAGACCGGCCCGAATGCGTGGAAGGCCGAAATCTATTCGAGCCCGCCGGGCGACATCATGAATACCAGCGTGACTCCGGCGGTGAAGAGCACCAACGGCTTCATCGCGGGCGGCGACGTCAAGTTCAAGCCGGACGGCAGCCTCGATCTTCCGGCGGGCAGCTGGCTGAACAGCGCGCTGAACATCACTTACTCCAACCAGGCGGCCTCGGTGCCGATCAAGCTGGAACTGGGCAGCGACGGCAAGATCGACGGCCTCACCCAGTTCGGCCAGCCGAGCTCGCTGATCTCGGGCAACACCGATGGCGGCACGCTGGGCAATCTGTCGCAGATCGAGATCACCAAGGAAGGCGTCGTCAACGCCGTGTTCGACGACGGCACCACCCGCTCGGTGTTCCAGCTCCCGCTGGCGACCTTCCAGAACCCGGACGGCCTCACCCGCGTATCCGGCAATGCCTATAACGCCAGCCGTCTTTCGGGCGGCTTCACGCTGAACGAGCCGGGCGAGCTGGGCGCGGGCGCCATCGCGGCGAACTCGCTGGAGGCCTCGACGGTCGACCTGGCGGGCGAGTTCACCAACATGATCCGCTTCCAGCGTGCGTACAGCGCGTCGTCGAAGATCATCACGACGGTGGACGACATGCTGCGCGAAGTCAGCGACCTCAAGCGCTAACACCAAAAGAACGTAGGGGAACATGGCGCTCAACGACATTCTCGGTACCGCGGTGTCCGGCCTGGCAGCAGCCCAGGCCGGCCTCCGCGCGGTTTCCAACAACATCGCGAATGTCGGGGTGGCCGGCTATGCGCGCGAGCGCGTCAACCTCACCACGGGCGTGGTCTCGGGCCAGGTCAGCGGCGTCGTGGTGGGCGAGCCCACCCGCGTCGCCGATCGTTTCCTCGAGGCGACGGTCTATAACCGGGCGGGCGATTACGGCCGCACCGAAGTGACCGCCAACTATCTCGACCGCCTGCAGGCGCTGCTCGGGCAGCCAGGGGCCTCTTCCGGCCTCTCGGCGCGCCTCGACGCGGTCTCAGCCTCGGCGGTGGCGATGACCGGTTCGCTGGGCTCCACGCAGACGGTGGCGCAGTTCACCAACGACGTGCAGGATGCGATCAGCTCGATGCAGCAGATGGACAATGACGTGTCCCGGCTGCGCTCCGACGTGGAATCGGAGGTCGGCTATTCGGTCGACAAGATCAACACGCTGCTCAAGCGCATCTACGATCTGAACGGCACGGTGGCGCAGGCCACCGGCCTCGGCCGCAGCGCCGGCGGCGCCGCCGATCAGCGGATGAGCGCGATCGAGGAGCTGAGCGGGCTGATGCAGGTCACTGTCCGCGACCAGGCGGACGGCCGCGTCACCATCGAGACGGCCAATGGCCAGATGCTGCTCGACAAGCGCCTGCGGCAGCTCTCCTATCCCAGCGCGGGCGGGGCTTCGCAGCCCACCTATCCGCCGATCGAGGTCCGTTTCGCCCAACCCGACGCGGCCACCGGCGACAAGATCGATTCCGCCGCGATCGGCGGCAAGCTGGGCGGATTGCTCGATCTGCGCGATCGCGCGCTGCCGGCATTTTCCGAGCAGCTCGGCACGCTGTTCACCGGCCTGTCCCAGGCGCTGAACTCGGTGTCGAACGCGGGCAGCACCGTGCCGCCTCCGGCCGCGCTCAACGGCCGCAACAGCGGCATGGCGGGCAGCGATCGCCTGGGCTTCACCGGTGCCGCGACCTTCGCGGTCACCAAGGCGGACGGCACGCTGGTCGCCAGCACCAAGATCGATTTCGACGCACTCGGCCCGAACGCGACGATCGACGACATGGTCACCGCGATCAATACCGGCCTGGGCGGCGCCGGCACGGCGAGCTTCGCCAACGGCAAGTTCAGCATCGTCGCCAACGGCGCCGGCAACGGCGTGGCGATCGGCCAGGATGCGACCAAGCCCAGCGCGCGCGCCGGGCAGGGCGTCTCGCAATTCTTCGGGCTCAACGATCTCGTCCGCAGCGACGATTCCTCGCTGGTGCCTTCGGGCTTCGCGGCCGGCGATCCGCATGGCTTCGCCACGGGCGAGACCACGCAGATCGTGCTGCGCGACAGCTCCGGCCGGGCGCTGACCAGCTATACGCTGACGCCCGCCACCGGCGGCACGTTCGGCGATCTCGTCAACGATCTGAACGGCAGCCCGCTTTCCAATTTCGGCACCTTCTCGCTGGACGATAGCGGGCGCCTGCGCTTCGCGCCGGCAGCGAGCGTCGCCGGCGCTACCCTCTCGATCCCGGCGGATTCGACCAATCGGCTCGGCACCGGGCGCTCCTTCGCGCAGATGATGAACCTCACCGGCGCGTCGAGCGGGCTCGGCAGCGCGCAGGTCCGGCCCGACATCCTCGCGAACGCGTCCAAGCTCGGCCTCGCCCGGCTGCAGGACGTCGCGGTGGGCGCCAAGGCGCTCGGCTCCGGCGACACGCGCGGCGCCACCGCCTTCGTCAACAAGCTCGGCAGCGCGATCGATCTCGGCAAGGACGGCAAGTCGACCGTCGATGCCTTTGCCAGCAACCTGATGGGCCGCATCGGCCTCGATGCGAACCAGGCCAAGGGCCAGCTGGCGGATGCCACGGCGCGCCGCGATGACGCGATCAATCGCCGCGACAGCTTCGCGGGCGTCAACATCGACGAGGAACTCTCGCAGATGGTGGTGCTGCAGAACAGCTATTCGGCGGCCGCGCGCGTGATCTCCACGGCGAACGACATGTACGACACGCTCCTCGGCATGGTCCGATAGGGCCGGAAGAAGAAGGGAAGACCCATGACCCGCGTTGCCACCATTCCGCTCCAGCGCACCATGGCGGGGGCGATCTCGCGCGCGCAGGAGCAGCTGGCCGACACCCAGCGGCAGCTTTCGACCCGCAAGAAGGCCGCGACCTTTGCCGATCTCGGCACCGAGGCGGTGCGCAATCTCTCCGCGCACTCGCTGCTCGCCCGCCAGGACGCGCAGGCCACCGTGTCGAAGCGCGTCGGCACCACCCTCTCGCTCTACCAGGCCAATCTGGAGGGCATCGACGATGCCACGTCGGATCTGCGCACCAGCCTGATGAAGGCAGTCGGCACCGGCGATTCCGCCGGCCTGCAGGAAGCGATCCAGACTGCCTTCGATCAGTTCCGCACCTCGCTCAACGCCTCGGAAGGCGGCACGCCGCTGTTCGGCGGCAGCCAGATCGATCAGGCGCCCTTCTCGGTGGACACGCTCGCCCAGGCGGCGACGACCCCCGCCGCCAATGCCTTCCACAACGACACCGTGCGCGCCAATGCGCGCGTGGCCGATGGCGTGGACATCAGCTACGGCGTCGGCGCGAGCGAGATCGGCGCCAATCTCTACGAGGCGTTCCGCACGCTCGGCCAGGCCGGGGACATCGGCGTCAAGCCCACCGATGCGCAGATGGATGCGATCAAGCAGGCGGTGGCGCAGCTCAATACCGGCCTTGGCGACGTGCGGGCGATCAACGCCGACAACGGCCGCAAGCAGAACCAGGTCGACACGCTGACCGCGCGCGGCGAGGCCCGCGGCCTGGTGCTGCAGGGCGTGATCCAGGACAATGAGGATGCCGATCTCGGCCAGGTCGCGATCGATCTCGCCCAGCAGAAGACCGTGCTCGAGGCGAGCTATTCGGTGTTCGCCCAGCTGTCGGGGCTGAACCTGACCGCCTATCTGAGATAGGGGGCGTTCCGGTCTTCTGGGGGTTGAGCTGACGCTTGATCAGCGAACCCCGTCATCCCCGCCTGCGCGGGGATGACGAAGGACGGTGAGTCCTCAACTTGGTTGTTGGCCTGCTTGCAATGTAGGGTTTCGCCTGCTGGGCTGGCGCAGCCGGTGCGCGTTGCCGGCCGCTCTTTCGCCGCGTTGGAAAAATAGGATCGCATTCGCGCAAGGAAGTTGCGCGATGTGCTGGGTTCCCGTGAAATTAGGGAAATTTGGATCTCGCGAGGCTCGCACGGGGTGCGGCCTTTGCGACCTTTCGAGCAGCGGGGCGAGCCGCGACGTTGGAACCGTCCGCTCGCCCCGGCGGCTCAGCCCCCGGCGTCGAGCAGGTCGCCGATCGCGCCCGCCGGGCTCGCCTCGGGGATGGCGCCGATCGCGGCATCGAGCCTGGCCGGGTCGATCCGGTCGAGGCTGGCGGTCAGCATGTCGAATGCGCCGGCGGTGGGCAGGCCCTTGAACGCCGGGGCATAGCGGCCGTGCAGCGCGCGTAGCCGGTCCTCGCGGCCCAGCATCGCCAGCGCGACGGCATAGCGCAGCACCGCCGCCTGCTGCGGCGCGCCCAGGCCCCTGCCGGAGGGCAGGCCCTTTTCACTCTCCGTCACGAAGGAGCCCCAGTCCTGGGTGCGCCAGTGGATCTCGGCGCGCACCGCCGCGCCGTCCGGCACGCCGTCCAGCGCGGCCGCGGCGGCGTCGTCCTTGCCCAGTCGATGGAACGCCACGGCTTCCATCCGCTTGCGGTCCCAGCGCATCTGGGCGGTATAGCTCGGCTGCTCGGTGGCCTGCAGCGCCTTGAGTGCCAGGTCGGGCCGGCCGGCGAGGATCTGGAGCATCGCCACGCGCACGGAGAGCGGGCCCTGGGCGACGTCCTGCGCGCGCTGGGTCAGCTGATAGGACAGCAGCTCGGCGGCGCGGGCATAGAGGCCGGCGGCCTGGAGCCGATCGGCCAGGCGGTTGGCGAGCAGGTCGCCATCGCCGCCCGAGGGGGCCAGCTCGCGATAGTCCCAATAAAGGCCGGCGGCCTGGGCGAGCGGCACGCCGCTCTCCGGCGCCAGCACCGCGCTCAGCGATTGCTGCAGCTCGGCGAGCATCGGTCCGGCCTGGGTGCCCAGCTTGAAGTAGCGCAGCAGCGTGGCGCCGCTCTTCAGCTCGGCGCGCAGGTCCTGCTGTTCCTTGGCCAGGCCATATTCGATGGTCAGTGCCCGCCGCTCGACCGGGCCGCCGCGCCAGCCGAAGCGCATCGCGTCGAGCTGCCGGATCGCCTCGGGCGGCGCGATCGCATGGCCGGCGATCGACACTTCGATCGCGCCGAGCCGGGCGCCGGCCTTCGCCTCCGGGGTGCCGGTGAGCGCCGCGCGCTCGAAGCGCAGCCGGGCGCCGGCCAGATCCTTCTGCGCCAGCAGCGCGCGGCCGCGCAGCAGGTTGGCGTCGCCGTTCCGGTCGTCGAACAGCTGGAGCCATTGCAGCGCGGGCCGCGGCTGGCCGGCATCGATCGCGGCACCGGCCGCGGCGAGCATGAAGGGCGCGCGGTCGCGCGGGGTGCGGGCGTTGATCGCGTCGCGGGCGCAGCCGATCTGGCCCATCGCCTCGGGCGCGGCGCCCGAATGGGCGAGCGCGCGCATCCGCCAGGCACATGCCTCCGCATTGCCGGCGAGCTCGGCGGTGCTCAGCGATTCCACGGCTTCGGCGTCGCGGCCGAGCAGCGTGAGCGCCGCGCCGCGCGCGAGCTGATAGGGGGCGACGAGCGCCAGGTCGGGATCGGCCAGGCGCATCGCTTCGAGCACGCCCAGCGCCTCGGCGGCGCGATCCTGGTGGATCAGGCCCTTGGCGAAGCTCCAGCGTACCGATTGGCGCGTGTCGGGCGTCGCGGTGGCGAGCTGGTGCCACGCCTCGGTGCCGGTGACGCCGGTCCAGCCGTCCGCGCCGGTGATCATCGGCAGTTGCGCGAGCGTGGCGGCGAAGCGGGGCAGCGCGATGCTCGGGATCACGGCGGCCGGCGTGGCCGCGGGGGCGGGCGTGGCGGCCGGCGCGGGGGAGCCGTGCGGAGCCGGCGCAGTGACGGCGGGCGCGGTGGTGGCGCCGGCGGCGAGGGCCAGGAACAGGCTGCGCATCAGCCGAGCCCGAACGGCCGGATCGCGACGACGGCGATGCCGCCGCCGATACAGGCGAGCAGGAAGAGGATGGCGTGCAGCATCGGCAGCGGCGCCCTGGCCGGAGCGGGGGCCGGAGCCGGCGGGCGGACGATCTCGGCCGTCTCCTCGATGGTCATCCGCACATTCGGATGCCTTCCATTATCGACGACACGCATCTTTCTGGGGCGCTGATCGTGGCTCAACTCGTCACCTGCTCGCTGATTCCATTCTATTATAGAGGGATGGGTGCCCGATGCGGGCGCCGGGCATCGATATCGGAGGACAGGATCTTGCGACGCGAAACGCTGGTGGCACTGGGGCTGGCGGCATTGCCGCTGCCGGGCGGTGGCGCACAGGCATCGGGCGGCGGCGCCGCCGCGGGCGAGGGCCTGTATCTCGTGCCCATGGAAGAGATCACCGTGCCGATCGTGGACGCGGATCGCGTCAACGGCGCCCTGCGCTTCAAGCTGGTGATCGACGCGGGCTCCGCCGAGATCGCCTCGAAGCTGGGTGATGAGATGCCGATGCTGCGCGCGGCGACGCTGGCGGCGGGACTGGAGTTCGCCCGGCTCAATGCCTCGGCGCTTCGGGCGGTCGACGCGCAGCGGCTCGACCATGACCTTACCGCCGCCCTGCGGGCCGCCGAGCCCGGCCTGGTCCGCGTGCTGATCGTCGAAGTCGACGCCCGCACCGGCTGAACGGGTCTCCGGCAATCGACGACAAGAAAGCGCCGCCCCGGCATGATGCCGGGACGGCGCTTTCTTGTCGTCGATGTCGATGTCAGCGGCGTGCGGTCGCGACCGGGCCCATTGCCTGGCCGGGCTGGGGGCGGATCACCGCCGCCGCCGGCGGATGGGCGGCATTGCGGCGCGCCATCGCCATGCTGAGCGCAGCCGCTCCCTTGGGCGTCATCGCCGCCATGATCATCGCGGTGGAGCGCTCGCGCATCCGCTGCGCGACCTTCATCTGCACTTCCATGTCGAGCTGCTCAAAGACCACCGCGGCGGCCTTGGGCTTCATCGCCTGGTAGATCCGGGCCAGCTCGTCAAACTGCGAGTCCGCGGGGGAAGGCGCGCCGCCGGGGGCAGCGCCGGCCTGCAACTGCGCCTCGTCCTGCTTCCGGCGGGCCTCCACATCGGCGGCCAGCCGGGCGGAGGCGGCCTTGGCCGCCTGCTCGCGCAGGTCGAGCCCGCGCTTGCGGCGGGCGGCGGCGACATCGCGGTCGCTCATGTCCTGGGTGATCGCGTTGCCGAGCCGGGTCTGGCCGGTGTCCTGCTGGCCGGTCGCGATCGTCGCCGCATTGGCGACCACCGCGAGCCCGGTCACGCCGGCGGTGAGCAGGAGCAGCGAGGGGCGGGCCATCACGCGGCTTCCGCCAGCGGAGCGTCGCCCTTGGTTTCGACCACCGGCTCGCCCGCTTCCTCGTCGCGCTGGGCATTGGCCATGCCGACCGCGTTGACGATCCGCTCGGCGGCGGCGTCGGCGATGCCGGTCATCAGGCTCAGCTCGTCGCGCAGCTCGCGGGCACGCTCGACCAGCTGGGCGTGGCGGGCGCAATCGGTGCCCAGCGTGTGCTTCATGTCCGACAGCACGGCGCGGGCCTGGACGGTGGCGACCTGCAGCGCCTCGACCACCTGGGTGAGCGCGCCGTCCTTCACGGTGCGCAGGCTCTTCATCATCCGCACGCTCTGCACGAGCACGGCCATGCACAGGATGATCGTCAGCACATTGGCGAGTAGCGCGATGCTCATTGCTTCACCTTCTTGTCGGAGGAAACGTCGTTGATCAGGCGGACGGCGACCTGGCCGTTGCGCTGGCCGATCTGGCCCTGGGCGAGCTTCACGCCGCCGCACGCGACGTCGAGCGCGTCGTCCGGGCTCTTGTGGAGCGCGATGGTCTGGCCGATCTCGAGGTTGCGCAGCTCGGCGATCGACATCGCCTTCTCGCCCAGCAGCACGCTCATCGAGACATTGGTCTTGCGCACCTCGGCGGCCATGTGCGCCTCCCAGATGCTGTCGCGGCCGCTCTTCTCGCCCATGAAGCGCTGGAGCAGCTTGTCGCGCACCGGCTCCAGGGTGGCATAGGGGAACACCAGGGTGAACCGCCCGCCGCGCCCGTCCATGTCGACGCGGAAGGTCGCGGTGGCGCAGATGTTGGACACGCCAGCGATCGCGGCGAAGCGCGGATTGGTCTCGATGCGCTCGAGATGCATGTTCACCGGCTCGATCGGGGCGAAGGCCTCCGAGAAGTCGTTCAACGCCAGCGTCAGCATGCGCGAGACCAGGCCGGTCTCGATCGTAGTGAAGGCGCGGCCGTCGATCACCATCGGCGAGCCGCCGCCGCGGCCGCCGAGCAGTGCGTCGACCACCGAGTAGATCAGGTTCGAATCGACGGTGACGAGGCCGTAGCTCTCCCATTCCTCGATCTTGAACACGCCCACCATCGCGGGCAGCGCGACCCGGTTCATGAATTCGCCGAAGCGCGTGGAAGTCACTTCCTCCAGGCTGACGTCGACGCCGTCCGAGGTCAGGTTGCGCATCGAGCTCGCGAAGGAACGGACCACCCGGTCGCACACCACTTCGAGCATCGGCAGGCGCTCGTGGCTGATGACCTTGGATTCGATGACGGCGCGCAGGCCGGACTTGCGGGCGATCGGGCCCACATCGCCGAACAGGGCATCGATATCGGCCTGGTCGAACACGCCGCTGCCCATGTCGCCGGGAGGAGCGGGAGGATCGGGAAGATCGAAATCCTCGAGGTCGATCATTGCTGCACCAGGTCCTGGATGAGGATGTCCTTCACCTGGCCCGCGCCGAGCGTGGCGGTGGCGCGCACCATCATCTCTTCCTTGATGCGGAAGACCGCGGCGGATCCGGACAGGTCCTCCGGGCGGAGCTCGCGCAGGAAGGGCTGGAAGCTGTCGAGCACCAGCGGCAGCTTGTCCTTCAGCCCGTCCGGGGCGACGCCGTCGCCCGGCACGATCATGAAATGGATCTTGAGGAAGCGTGCCTGGCCGTCGGGCGAGCGCAGGTTCACCAGCATCGCGGGGACGTCGACAAAGGCGTCCTTGCCCGCATCGCCCGCCGCCGCCTCGCCATGGCCGCCGCTTGCCGCGGCATCCTTCGCGCCGCCATGCGCATCCTTGGCGTCTTCCGCCCTGGCGCTGGAGCCGGAGAGCATGAAGGCCGCGCCGCCACCGCCGCCAAGCAGCAGCACGCCTGCCGCGGCACCGATGAGGATCAGCTTCTTCCTCGATTTGGGCGTGGCCGCCTTCGCGGCTTCCGCACCCTCCTCGATGATTTCCGGAGACGACATTCCCTGGTGACCTTCCGAAATCTGCGCGCCGACACCGCGTCGATGCATTTTCTCCTATTATAGGATCAGCGCCCGGCAATTGTTGCCTAGTGCGAATTTTTGAGGGACGTCCGGTGGACATTTCTTCCTATGTGCTGCTGAGCCAGGAAACGGCGCTGCGCCGTCGCATGGACGTGGCGGCGAACAACCTGGCCAACATGAACACGGTCGGCTTCAAGCGCGAACAGCCGGTCTTCCGCGAATATGTCGAGAAGACCGACAGCGCGGTGAAGCCGGCGAAGCAGACGTCGTTCGTGCTCGATTACGGCGCGGTCCATGATTTCAGCCAGGGCGGCTTCCAGGCCACCGGCAACCCGCTCGACCTGATGATCGAGGGGCAGGGCTATTTCACGGTCCAGGCGCCCGACGGCAGCACCGCCTATACGCGGGCGGGTCAGCTCAAGATGCTGCCGACCGGCGAGCTCGCCACCTCCAGCGGCAACAAGGTGCTGGGCGAAGGCGGCAAGCCGATCACCATCCCGCAGGAAGCCGCCAACCAGGTCTCGATCGGCAAGGACGGCACGGTCAACGGGCCCGGCGGCCCGTTCGGCCGCGTCACCGTGACTCAGTTCGACGAGGCGGGAGTGGATCCGCGCGGCGACGGGCTGTTCAGCGGCACCGGCGGCCGCGAGCTGCCGTCGGAGCAGACGCATCTGGTGAGCGGCGGCCTCGAAGGCTCCAACGTCAACGCGATCCAGGAAACCACCGACATGGTGGAGATCCTGCGCGCCTATCAGACCAGCCAGAACCTTTCCCAGAGCATGAACGACATGCGCAAGTCGGCGATCGACCGGTTGAGCAAGGTCGGCTGAACCCCATTACGAGCATAAGGAACTAGCTCATGCGTACGCTTTCCATCGCCGCGACGGGCATGCTCGCGCAGCAGACCAATGTCGATGTGATCTCGAATAACATCGCCAACATGAACACCACGGGCTTCAAGCGCCAGCGCGCCGAGTTCCAGGATCTGCTCTACGAGCAGGTCGTGCGTCCCGGCTCGGCCACCAGCGCGCAGACGATGAGCCCCACCGGCATCCAGATCGGCTCGGGCGTGAAGACCGGCGCGATCTACCGGATCAACGAGCAGGGCGCGACCCAGCAGACGGACAACCAATATGACCTGGCGATCCAGGGCCATGGCTATTTCCAGATCACGCTGCCCGACGGCACGACGGGCTATACCCGCGACGGCTCGTTCGGCGTGTCGGACCAGGGCGAGCTGGTGAACTCGGACGGCTTCCCGGTCCAGCCGGGCATCACCGTGCCGCAGAACGCGGTGAGCGTAACCGTCTCCAAGACCGGCCAGGTCGATGTCGTCCTTTCGGGCAACCCGACGCCGCAGACGCTCGGCCAGCTCCAGCTCGCCACCTTCGTCAACGAAGGCGGCCTGGAGGCCAAGGGCGGCAACCTGTTCCTCGAGACCGCGGCTTCGGGCGCGCCGATCGCCGGTGCCCCGGGCGATCCGGGCTTCGGCACGCTGCTGCAGGGCTTCGTCGAATCCTCGAACGTCAATCCGGTGGCAGAGATCACCGCGCTGATCACCGCGCAGCGCGCCTATGAGATGAACAGCCGCGTGGTGAAGACCGCGGACGAGATGCTGGCGACGACCAGCCAGCTGCGCTGATGCTGGGCGTTCTCGGCCTCGCGCTGCTCGGTCTCGCCGCGCCCGAGGAGGTGCCGGTCGCCGTGCTCGGCCATGCCGTGCAGAAGGGCGACCGGATCGAAGCGGGCGACTTCGCGGTCGAGCAGCGCCCCGCCGCCACGGCGCGCGGCGCGCTCACCATCGACCAGGCCGCGGGCATGGAAGCCGCGCGCAACCTGCCCGCGGGCACGGTGGTACGCCAGGCCGATCTGATGCGCCCGCAAATGGTGCGGCGCGGGGAGCCGGTGACGATCCGCATCGTCAGCGGCCCGCTGATCATCACCGCCGCGGGCCGTGCGCTCGGCGGCGGCGCCAAGGGCGAGGCCGTGCGGGTCGTCGCCAATGCAACCAATCGCACGCTGGACGGGGTCGTCGAGGCCACGGGCGCCGTGCGCATCGTCACGCCTTGAGGGAAGCTATCATGCGCAAGATCATTCTCGCGGCGGCCATCTGCGCCACGCTTTCGGGTTGCGGCGCCGTCGGGCGCCTGAAGCAGGTGGGCAAGGCCCCCAAGCTTTCCGAGATCCAGCCGGTCGAGGCGCCCGAGATCGAGCCGTCGCTGGCGATGCCGTCCGAGCGCGTTCGCGGCGCGACCGCCAATGGCACCGTGGCGATGCGGCAGCAGCCCCAGCAGGGGAACAGCGCCTCGCTGTTCCGCACCGGCGCCGGCGCGCTGTTCCGCGACCAGCGTGCGAACAAGCTCGGCGATATCCTGACGATCAAGATCAACATCGCCGACAAGGCGGACCTGGGCAACAACACCTCGCGCACCCGTGGCGGCAGCGAGAGCGGCGGCCTGGGCGGCCTGCTCGGCATCGGCCCGGTGAAGAAGCTGCTCGGGGCCGATGCCAATGCCGCGCTCGAGACCAATTCGGGCTCCAAATATGCGGGTGGCGGCACCACCGCGCGGTCGGAGACGATCAACATGACGATGGCCGCCATCGTCACCCAGGTGCTGCCCAACGGCAATCTGATGATCAAGGGCCGCCAGGAGGTCCGTGTGAACTTCGAGATGCGCGAGCTGATCATCACCGGCCTCATCCGTCCGGAAGACATTGCCCGTGACAATTCGATCCGCCATTCGCAGATCGCCGAGGCGCGCGTGATCTATGGCGGCAAGGGCCAGCTGACCGACGCGCAGCAGGCGCGCTGGGGCCAGCAGATCTACGACGCGCTCTTCCCCTTCTGAAGAAGGCGCCAGGATTTGGAGAGGATCGCCTCGCAGCTCGTGCTGCGGGGCGATTTTCGTTTGTGAGGCGGGCCCGTCTCAACTCAAATCGTCATCCCGGCGAAAGCCGGGATCTCGTGCGGCTCCTGTCCCGCGCCATCGCCAGGGATCCCGGCTTTCGCCGGGGTGACGATTTGTGCCCAAGCGTCTGGAATCGCTGGATCGATCAGCAAGCCTCACCTCTTAACATCGTGGTAACCATCTAAATTCGCGTGGCAATTTTGGTCATCCTATAATTCATCCCACAATGATCATGCGGGCGTACCGATCACGTTCCGTCGCGAACCGGCGTCTCCGGTTCGGGCCGCAGAAGCAGCCCTTGATCCAAGAAGGATAGTGAAATGGCATTTTCGGTTAACACCAACGTCGGTGCGATGGCGGCTCTCCAGAGCCTCAACGAGACCAACCGGGGCCTGTCGCAGGTTCAGAGCCGCATCAACACCGGCCTGAAGGTTGCGTCGACCAAGGACGACTCGGCTTCGTACACGATCGCTCAGGGCCTGCGTGGCGACATGGGCGGCCTCGCTGCCGTGTCTTCGTCGCTGAGCCGCGCCAAGAGCGTGACCGACGTGGCGGTGGCTGGCGCCGAGCAGATCTCGGACGTCGTGAACCAGATGAAGGCGAAGGCCTATCAGGCCGCCGACGCCGGCATCGACACGTCGACCCGTGACGCGCTCAACGCGGACTTCGTTGCTCTGCGTGACCAGATCACCACGATCGTGAACTCGTCTGACTTCAACGGCACGAACCTGCTGAAGGCTTCGGGCGGCACCGTGACGGCCCTGCAGTCGCTGCAGGACTCGAACACCAGCTCGACCACCTGGGATCCGGACTCGCTGAGCGTTGCCAACCAGGGTCTCGACCTTGGCGGCTCGGTCGTCACGATCGCTTCGGGCGGCAACATCAGCAGCCAGGCTTCGGCGCAGGCGATGATCGACACGATCACCACGACCCAGGCGAACCTGAAGACCAGCCTGAGCACCCTCGGCGCGGCTTCGCGCAAGATCGATGCTCAGTCGACCTTCACCAGCAAGCTCTCCGACGTGATCGAGGGCGGCATCGGCAACCTTGTCGACGCCGATCTCGCCAAGGAATCGGCGAAGCTGCAGGCGCTGCAGGTCAAGCAGCAGCTCGGTGTGCAGGCTCTGTCGATCGCCAACCAGGCGCCGTCGACCATCACCTCGCTGTTCCGTTAAGGCCGGACTTTTCCCTGGAGTCTATGGCCCTGACGAGGAGGCCGGGACGCAAGTCCCGGCCTCCTTTTTCGTGCCCGCAATTTTCTTGCGTGCGCCGCCCCGCCAATTGGTTGACGCCTCTATAATGATCCCAAGAGGAGGATAGAGCCTTGTTTCCCAGGATCAGAGAAATCACCGATGCGTTCGGCGGCCGCCTTCAGGTGAGCGTCGAGGAGCATCCCTCGGGCGCGCTCGTCGTGCTCGAGCGGCCGGACATGGCCGGCCGGCCGCGCGTGATGCTTGACGGTTATGGCGTCGACATCCTGTCGGGCTACATCATGTCGGCGCGCCTCGCCGTGCCGCACGACCTGCCGGATGAGCATATCGACGGCGTGTTCGCCACGCGCTTCCGCCTCGGGCTGGATCCCTGCGCCGCGCTTGCGCTCCATCAGTCGGACGGCCCGACACTCGATATTCCCGCGCCTTTCTGGGATCGGCTCTATGCCGAACTGTGTCTGGTCGCGGCGCATGCCCGCGAGCTCGGGCGGCGGGCGGAAGCGCGGGTCCACTGATTTCGCAAAACCACATACGGGCTTGCCCGTACTACGCCGCAAGCCGGCTTTGAGGCATTTAATACAAAATTCACACGAACAGGTCGGGGGCAGACAAATGGGCGTTGGTGAAATCAGGCAGGGTTCGGAAGCGGCGGCCGGCTACACGGTGACGTTAACGCTAACGGTCGAGGATGCCCGGGCGCTTTGGGCGGCTGCCGCCGATCGCGGCCTGGCGGCGCCGGGCGCGACGCTGGCGGACGTGCTCGACACGATCGGCCCGCGCGAGGATCCGTCGATCGCCGATTGCATTGCGATGCTCACCGCGCCCGCCGCATTGCCGGGCTGCGCGCTGGAGGCGTATGAAATCGCCGAGGCCGGGGACGAGCTGCCACCGATGCAGATCATCAAGCTGCCGACGCAGCCGATCCTGCGTGCCGCGCACGCCTGATCCACGGATCCATTTCGAGAACCGCGAACGGGGCCTTTCGGGGCCCCGTTCTGCTTTAGGTTGGGGACTCATATACTTCCTTCGTCACCCCGGCCTTGCGCCGGGGTCCCGCCATCTCGACAGCGCAAGTAGAAGCGAGGTCCCGGCGCAAGGCCGGGGTGACGGCGGGAAATCAGATACTTGTTTGGGTTCTCACCCTAGGTTGAGAACCTATATATCTGTTTGAGTTATTGTCGTAATATGTGTGGTAGATGAGTTTGGCGGAGGGGATGGATGTCACGTCATCTGT
>NZ_JBIVQA010000026.1:0-25812 GCF_044754985.1 Sphingomonas sp. NPDC092440
AGGTCCATCCGCACAAGGCGCTAGGCTACCGATCACCCCGCGAGTACATCACCCAAACCCGCGAGGCCTCGTCAGGCAATTAGGGGGCAACGACAGTCATTCCGAATGCGCTGCTCGGCATAAGGGCGTGTCGCGAGCAGTAGCCGCGCCTTGTTGCGGGGGTCGGCGACGTAGTCGATCAGGAGCGGGAGACCGTCGCGATCATGAGCGTCATCGACCACCAACAGCTTTTCGCAGGTGCCAAGCGCTTCGAGGCCTTCGTGGTCTGGGTCGCTTACGGGCGACAGGAAGCGCACCAGCGTTGCCGGATGTGCCGCTGCGTAACGCTCAACGCCAGTCTTGATTAGGCGGGATTTGCCCATGCCACCCGCGCCTGAGACAATTACTACTGGCTGCTCGCCCTCCAGCCCAGCGTTCAGGGTCTCAAGGTCGCTTTCGCGACCGACAAGCTCCCAGTTATGCGTGAAGGCGCTATCATCTTGGTCGAACGGGGCGAAAAAGCGATCGGCCTTGACCCATGGACCGGGATTGTCGCGTCCGAGCAGGACGAGCCGTTGTCCCCGGAAGAAGATGTCGACAAGATTGTCCTGAAGTTCTCCCGGCAGCCCGCGAACCTTGCGGGATATGTCGTCCTGGTCCCAAACTTCCCAGCCAGCTGCCTCCATCGCATCAGCTGTGGCCGGGCTGGCGACGCGGCTAAGGGCAAGAATAGAGCGATCGACCGGACGGTCGACGCCGGCAATCGCGCGTCGGGCTTCGGCAGGACCAAAGCGCTCGACCTGCTTGCACTGAATGCCGATCGTTTCGCCGTCGCCGATGGCGAGAACGTCCCAACCGCCTTGATCGTGACCGCGACCGCCGCGCACGCGCGTGTTGCGAGTGGGGTAGAGGTAGCTCGTGAGATCCCCAATGAAGCGTTCAAACATCTCTGGTGCAAGCATGCTCAAAGGCAAGAGCGGCGCTACAGCCAGCACGGGCGCTGCGTCAGCCTGCCCGAGTTGCATGAGTCGCGATTCATCGAGTTTGAGCACATTGGCGAGGGGCGCCATCTGATCAATTGATGGCCGGTGCGTGCCCGCTTCCCACCGGCTTACCGACTGTTGTTTGAGGCCGAGCACGCGGGCGAGCGCAGCTTGGGTGAGGTTCGCTCTGGTGCGACCGTCAGTGATGAACTGGGCAAGAGCAGAGTATTTCGGTTGGGCGGCCATGACACACACCATAGCTGTATGATCAAAATATAGCAACACATATAGAGTGTGCGATCTGGCAGTGATGCCTCACGGCGAACGATGTCGCGCGATTTTTCAGCGCGATCGCTGCCGGTTTTGGGCGTCCATTTGCGTAGGGCAACGGTTCGGAACTGCGATCGGGAGGCAATCCGGGTTAGCTATACGCCTGGAGGCGGCCACCCTCAGAGTGACATTGCCGCTTTGTTTCAAGGCGATCGATGATACCTTTCCCGAACCGACGACTCGTTCGGAAAGGAGAGGACATGCGCAGGATCACTTTCGCGGTAGCGTCGATCGCATTGCTCACCGCTTCGAGCTCCGCATTCGCAGCGGGCCCGTGCAAGGATGCCAAGGGCAAGTTCATCAAATGCCCGACGCCGGCCGCCACGGCCGCCGCAAAGGCAACTACGACCGGTGGGGTGACCAAGGACAAGAACGGCAAGTGCCACGTAGCCTCCGGACCGAAGAAGGGACAATTTACCAAGTGCCCTTGATCCTATGATCTCCGGCCCCGGCCCGCACGCGGAGGCTGGGGCCGGCCATTGCTGGCTCGCTACGATGGTCCACCAGGAAGAGCTCCGGCGTGGCGAGTTCGAGCTGATTGAGCAGCTCCAGACTGAACGACAATGGCGTGCATTTCGCGAGGCTCGCGGCATGTCCCTGGCGGAAGTCGAGGTGCTCCGCCTCTCGCGTTATGCGGGGCCGCCGTGGAAGCCCTTCGAGCGGTTCGCGCACTCTCGTCGCGATGTTTTAGTTTTCTGCTCCCTTTCGGTTCCACAGGCTTTCGGATGGTTGCAGGCGATGTACAGCCTGGGCACATGGGTGTTCGGGTTCGCGACGTCGTTGATGCATTGAATGAGCTGCGCGCCCACTTCGATGGGCGGAAAACCGAGCTGCTGGTTGGCCTATTCCTGGACAGCAATTTCGAGACGTGCGGCACTTTCGCGATCGATGGCTCTCGGAGTAAAGTTTCCGCGCCGATTACTGGTCTTATCGCATCGGCCGCGGTGAGCGGCGCTACCTACCTGGTCCTCGCGCATAACCATCCGTCAGGGGATCCGACGCCAAGCCGCGCTGACAAGGAGGCAACCTTCGCGATCGCGCGTGCCTGCGACCATATTGGCGTCCGGGTCCTTGACCACCTGATCATTGCTTCTGGGGGCGTTTCTAGCATGCGGACTTTGGGGATCATATAAGGCCAGTGCCCGGAGTGCCTTTGCAGCCAAAGGAGATCCCCGCAATCCGGGAGTGCGTGGTCCGGAAGGCGGGCTGCAATGCCCGCGTCGCTGTCATATTGGCACGATAGCGCGCGTTTCCTGCGGCACGAGCAGAATCCTGCCAGTGGGGCTGCTGCCGACCGCTTGTGCAATTTGATCCAAAGTGAGGCGAACGTTCGTAGTGTGCCATAGCTTTGTAAACAACGCTCGGTAGTTGCGGCAGCGAAACAGAGTTTACCTAGTAAGCGCATGGGTATTTGGCTGCTGCCGCTTACGCGGCGGGGCAACGGGAAGGCGCTTCTTGACTGGAGATGCTATGAGCGTTCGCTTGCTAGCTTGCTTACTGGCGTTAGGCTTTGTTTTAACGGCGAGTGCGCAGGCGCAGGAAGTGACGACCTATAGCTATGATGCGCTTGGTCGGCTGACCAAGGCGCAGACATCGGGCGGGTCGAACAACGGGGTCGTTTCCTCGATCGGATTCGACGCTGCTGGCAACCGCTCCAACTATACCGTCACCACCGCATCGGCGCCTTCGAACTGTATTCTCACAGCTGCCGACGATCTCGCTGGGACGGATGAATTCTCAGTCTATCCATATCTGGTCCGCTCCGGCACCTGCGCGGGCCCCGTCGGGGTTGCTTACTCAGTACAGTATGTCCGCGGGCAGGGGTATTACGAGACCGCGTGGTCTCTAGGCTCGGGGCCGTTCGATCCAAACGACAATTCGGCATACGGAACGCACCGCTATGTACGAATAACGCCGTACTCGGGAGTGCCGGCGGGGAATCCGTTGGTCCTCAAGATTGTCTGGACCATTACCTCAGGTTCCGCGACCCTGCAGCGCAATTCCACCATCGTAACGATCTATAACGCCGACTGCTACTGCTGATCGGGGCTGCCGATGCCGCAAGATTTCTCGTCTCATGGCCCTGGAAGCGGTCTTTTCGAAGGCGAGCCAGGGGGGAGTAGGATGAACCAGAAACTCGGAAATTCGTGTCGGCACGCGTTGCAGGCTGTCTTATTGGCGAGTGCAGCTGCCCAGGTCACCGCGCGCTGCCGATCCTCTGTACCGCAGTGATGCCGTGATCGCGGTGCCGATGGAAAGAACGGAAACGGCGGGTTTACTAAAAATTCTTTTGAAGCTCCTTGATTCGCTCGATATTCCTGTCCATCGGAGATAGCTACCCGGGGGTCAGTTGACCGGGTTATCGCTCGGAAGGGCCAGCCACTGAGGGGGGACTGTTGCTTCGTTTACTCGCGGGCGTGAGCCCATTGGTGATCGCCTTTTTCTCGGCTTCGGCACATGCTCAGGAGTCGATCTCCTATCAGTATGATTCCTTGGGCCGATTGACGGGATCTTCGGTAAGCGGAGGTCCTAACAACGCAAAAGCGATCGCGATCTGCTTCGATGCGGCAGGCAACCGAACGCAATATTTTGCTGGCACAGTCGGAATGGGACCGGGGTGTGCGCCGGCGCTGCTGACACCACCCCCCATGCCAGTCTCCACTCCCACTCCCCCCAATTCACATCCTGTCGCTGTTGCAGGTCCTTTGAATGCGATGTCACAATAGGCACTGTAATGGCGACCGTAACTGGCGCAGAAAACTATACGACCTGAGGGATGGGAATTAAATAGCCCATGTCGAATGCCGATCTCTCCGACAATTTCTTGCATTCGTCGAATAGTTAAGCTGCGCGGTTACTCTTTGAAAACCCTGACTGCGAGAACAACATGATCACGAATAATCACTCTGATCGCGCTTGTCGGCGTATGAAAAGTATTCTTCTTGTGGGCGCACTGCTCGCCCCCCTGGAATCTTACGCGCAGTATGCGAAGAGTGATGCGCTGATTCCCCCTGAATTTCAAATGGTCGATGAGAACGGGGTTAATCTCTCTTCTGGAGTATTTAGCCTTCCGACGAAAGTTGTTTCTATCGGAGACAATAACGGCGGGGTAGCGTATAATCTTGATGCGAAGGGCGGATACTATTTCATAAATAATCTTAATATGAATGACAATTGGTCGATGTTTTTGGTGACCGGGGTGTCCTGCAATCGCACAGGCCCGGCAGACAATACTTGCATATCCGTTGACCTTTCTAGTCATTCTTCGACGTTCAAGATTAACGGGTCCGTATACAAGAGGTACTACGGCTGCTGCACTTTGCCAGAGGATTCGGACAGGCTTACTTTCAGCCAAGGCTATACTTATACTAGCAAGGATGGGATTAAATATACTTTTGGGGTCGGTGATATCCCCTATAACGCGGCAAGCAACGTGCTGCATGCGAGCTTCTACTCGGCTGGGCGAGTATATCTAGTAGATAAAATTGAGTACCCTAGCGGGGATTTAATTAGAATATTCTACAAGAAATACGGAAACTACGTAAGGAAGCAGGCGGTCGTATCAAGTCGCGGTTACATGCTAAAATATGTGTATTCATCTCCGATTGAGTCGGTTGCGAATGGATCTAATTTTAGCGCCATAAACCCTGCTCAGGTAGTAGCCGTTAATACCGCAGTTGATTACTGTGATCCCAATGCTGATACCTGTACCTTCAGCAAATCCTGGCCTACCGCTTCGTTTGCTGTAAACATGTCCACAAGAGAGCTGGCCATTACGCTCCCGTCGGGGCGCGTGCGTAAGATCGCTACGGACGCTAACATGTTGCCCGTGCGAGCATATTCCCAGTTCGGCGACGTGAGTATTCAGTATACAAACTCCATGCCGTATTCTTCCGCTGCATCCTATACTTCCCCGATAAATACGGTGAAGTCCATAAATTCCAATGGAAATATTTGGCAGTACAGCCTTACTTCTGTTCAGGGCGGCCAAACATTACTGCGGACAAATTCAATGACGATGACGAACCCGCAATCGATCACCTCCGGCATGGATACATACTTCTATAACAACTATACGAGTTATACCCTGCGGCCGGCTGGAAAGTCACAGTCGAGAGTGTATCAATACAATTACGCAAATTATAAAGGTAGCATGACAGACTTTGGCTATCAGGTGTATTTGTATTCCAATAATACGCGAGGAGATGTGACGCAGACTCAAATCTCTCCGAGGGTGGGCACTGGTCTAGATCCAATTAACACTTACGCAGATTTCGATGCCACTTGCACATATACGGCAAAATGTAACAAGCCAAACTGGACCCGCGACGAGAATGGGGGGCAGACGGATTATGTGTATGATAATCAGACCGGCCTACCGACCAAGATAAGCTTTCCTGCCGATGTCAATGGCATACGCCCAGTCAAGCGCCTCACTTATACGCCACGATATGCTTGGGTTCGTGCGGCTGGAGGCGGGTACGTACGTGCCGAAGCGCCGATATGGCTGCTGACGGCGGAGAAGACATGCCGAACCACGACCACGTCTGGCGACGGCTGTGGCGGTGGGGCCGCGGATGAAACCGTGATCACGTTTGACTACGGGCCCGATTCCGGGGCGGTAGGCAATAATTTGCTTCCCATTGGGAGAGTGGTGACAGCCCAGGACGCTGACGGCGTCATTCGCAGCTATCGAATCTGCGCTGATTTTGACTCGATCGGCAATCGCACCTCGGAAACCGGCCCTCGCGCTGGTCTCTCATCATGTTTCTGACCTTTACCACAATCGCAGAGAGGCGTCGGGTGGGACAGTTTTTCAGATTTTGCGCCGGAATCCTGGCATTTGCCGTAGGCGCGCCTGCGGCTCTCGCGCAGACTGCGCCGTCTGATCTGACGTGGGCGACGCGATATGACCAGGATCGCCGGATCACGGGCACGATTTCAGCGGATCCGGACGGAGGTGGGCCGCTGCCCCGACAAGCTGTCCGAAATAGCTACGATGAAGATGGGCGCCTGACGCGCGTGGAAAACGGCGCGCTCTCGTCCTGGGAGTCCGCTGATGTCGCGCCGGCGAACTGGACGCACTTCACGGTCTTTAACCAAGTCGACACGGAATATGATGCCTCAGGTCGCAAGCTGAAGGAAATCGCCAGCGCCGGTGGGACGATTTATCGCGTTACTCAATTCAGTTACGATTCTCTGAATCGGCTGGAATGCACAGCGACGAGGATGAATCCTGCCACCTTTGGCAATCTGCCTGCTAGCGCCTGCGTTCTCGGCCCACAGGGCAACCAAGGACCAGACCGTATCACTAAGAACGTGTACGACACGGCCGGTCGCGTTGCGCAAGTACGGAAGGCGCTTGGCACCAATCTCGAGCAGGCGGCGGTAACTTACAGCTACACAGCAAGTGACAAGCAAGAGTTCATCATCGATGCCGACGGTAACAGGGCCCAAATGGTCTATGATGGCTTCGAGCGCCTGATCCAGTGGCAGTTTCCTTCCCCGACGGCGCCGACTGGCTTTAATTCTTCGACCCAAGCCGATGCATTGGCAACCGCAGGGGCGGTCAACCCTAACGACCGCGAAGAATATAGCTACGATCCTAGCGGTAACCGTACAAGGGCGCGCAAGCGTGATGGGCGCCAGTTCACGTTTACCTTTGACGCACTGAAGCGCATGACATCCAAGATCGTCCCGGACGCATGTGTCGCGGGCTATGCCTGTACGAATGTGCCAGCGTCGATGACGCGGGACGTATATTATAGCTATGACTTGGGTGGCTTGCAGACATCCGCGCGGTTCGACGGAACAACTGGCAGCGATGCAGTCCTGAGCAGCTTCGACGGCTTCGGTCGCCTTCAATCCACCACGACAACTCTCGGAGGGGCGGGCCGAACGCTCAACTTTCAGTACGATGCGAGTGGGAACCGCACGAGGGTTACGTATCCTGACGGAAATTTTGCTGGATATCAATACGATGGCCTTGACCGGCTGAGCACGGCGGGCGTGAATGCGTCGTCGGGCCTTCTCGCAAACACCTATGACGATGCCGGTCACTTGGCTCATCGCGGGTCCGGCAGTTGGTCCCACTATTACTACGATGGGATCGATCGACTCCTCACCCAGAGCGAGGCTTTGACCGGCGGAACTGGGAGCGTCGATACGAACTTCGGGTATAATTCGGCAAGTCAGATCGTCAGTCTGGCAAGGTCGAATGATGCCTATGCATTTTCAGACTATAAGGCCACTAATCTCAGCTACGTTCCGAACGGCCTTAATCAATATGCCAGCGTAGGCGGCAATAGTTACGGCTATGATTCAAACGGCAACCTTACTTCCGATGGTGGTATTGCTTATACCTACGATGCGGAAAATCGTCTGGTCGTGGCGTCGACTGGGGTTACTCTCACTTATGATCCGCTGGGCAGGTTATTTTCAACCACTGCTGGAAATAATACCACGCAGTTCCTGTACGATGGCGATCAACTCGTAGCAGAATTCGACACCGCTGGTTCGATGCTGAAGCGCTACATCCACGGACCCGGCAACGACGACCCCCTCGCCTGGTTCGACGGGGCAGCTCTGGGCGGGAGTTGGGCAAATGCGCATCTTCCCAAGCCGGACCACCAGAACTCGATTGTTCTCTGGACGGACTGGAACGGCAATCTCAGCCAAATTAACAGCTACGATGAGTATGGTGTGCCCGGACGCACCAACCAGGGACGATTCCAGTATACGGGGCAAGCATGGATTCCTGAGCTCGGAATGTACTATTACAAGGCTCGATTTTACTCGCCGATGCTCGGGCGGTTCATGCAAGTCGATCCGATTGGCTATAAGGACCAGTTCAATCTCTACGGTTACGTTGGCAATGACCCCATAAACTTAGGCGACCCGACTGGGACGAGCTGCAATCCGTTCCTGAACTCGGAATGTAAGCAGGTCGGGATGGGGCAGAATGCCGAAGGCACTGTTGTCTACCTCAAGACTGTCGACAAAGAGGGGCGCATTCTGCGCATTGACAGCTATGCCTCTGGCAAGGCGAACGATGAGTCTTGGCTCTTGGACTTGGGGGGAGGCGTGCTGGCGGCCGGTAAGTCGCTCATCCAGCGCGGTGCAAGCGCCCTGATCGGCGCCGCGATCAGGGGTGGTTCTCGCGAGGCGGTTGCAGCCGGAGGAGACGTGGCTGTCTACTATTCGAAGACGACGGCAGGGCAGGTCCAGTATGTTGGCATTACCAACAACATGGCAGCTCGTGCGGCTGCTCACTGGCGTGAAAAATCAATCACCATCGTGCGAATTCCTGGTATCCCGCTCCTGACCCGCGCAAACGCCAAGGCCGTCGAGCAGGTGCTAATCGAGGCGCACGGGCGCCAGGCAATCGGAGGCACGCTGATGAATAAGATCAATTCCATCGCTGCAACGAATCCCGTATACGCTGAATCCCTGACTAGGGGCATGGAGATACTTATGAAGGCGGGTTATCCGGGGTTCTGAGATGAGTAAGAAAATCGGTGAAGTCTACGCTCTGCGCGTTGCTAAGGGCTTTGCAGTATTGCAAGTAACTCACGTTAATAGCCAGTATGGCGAAATGGTGAGAGCGTTCGATTTAGTTTTGGCAGATTATAAAGACTTTGAATGCGGAGCTATTGAGACATCTAAGGTTGCGTTCACTACCTTCTTTCCCGCAAGCGCAGCCCTCAGGAAAGGCATCGTAGCAAAGCTCGGGAAATGCCCGATTAGAGCGGACTTGGTAGATTTCCCTACCTTCAAGAATGCCATGTACCATCCGGTCACAGGGCAGCCGGCCATATGGTGGCTTTGGGATGGGGTGGACTATCGTAAGTATGCCGCGTCAGACGGTGACCTAAGTGCCTATCCTGACGAAGGGGTAATGAACGATACGGCTCTGATCGAGAATCTCGACAAGCGATTGTGAGGATGTTGCACTAGAAGTCGCTGCGGGCTTCCAGGCTAGGGCTAGGACTCGATCAAGGCTTTGCTTTTATCGTCATCCCCGTTTTTGCGGGGATGACGCGGCTGCTGACTGGTGCTTAGCTTTGGCTGTGCCGGCCCGCTTTAGGCCTTTCTTCGCGAACATCGCGCGGACGAATTTGTCCCATTTTGCCATGGCGGCGCGTTTCTCGGGCATATAGGTCCAACGGTCGTAGTGCTTCGAACTGACGTCCTGCAAGGCGTGGTTCTGGAGGCGATCGCGAATTTCCTTCGATGCGCCCGCCTTTCCGGCGAGTGTTTTGAAGGTCCGGCGTAGGTCGCGATTCGTCACGTAGGGAATTACGCCACGCTGACGTTGGCGCCACATGAAACAATAGAGGGTGGAGTGCCTGACGGGCTTCGACGGGTCCTTGGCCGAAGGGAAGAACCAACCGTATTCGTTGACGTTGATGGATGAGATAAGCTCTGCGGCCAGGCTCGGCACCGGAATCGCGTGGGGTTGCTGGTTCTTGGTCTTAGACCAATCGATGATCTTTTCCTTCGCGTCCCATTGGTCGATATGGAGGCTCGCAATCTCCTCGACACGCTGTCCGGTCAGCATGAGGAGACGGACAGCACGGGTGTACGGCGGATGGACCGGCGAATCCGGACATTCCAACCAGCGATAGAGTTGGACGAATTCGTCCTCGTCGAGCCAGCGCGTGCCCTGGACCTTGGGTTCTGTCGGAATGCCCGCAGCGGGATTGAAGGGAATGCGGAATCGCCGAGCGGATTGCTGCCGATAGTCGTTGTCGGATTTAATGCCCCAATTGAAGGCGGCGTGGAGATAGCTGCGAACGTGGTCCGCCATCGAGCGCGTCCCGCGCTCGTAGATTGGTCGGAGCAGCTCAATGATCTCTTCGGCTTCGATCTCCCGCGCAAGACGGCCGCGGCCGAGCGTGTCCGCGATTTTGTTGAGGCCTTTTTCCGTCTCCTTCCAAGATGGTTTTCCGGCGTCTTTGAGCGAGGCGACATAGCCTTGGAAAAGGTCGGCAACGGTGCCGGGGCGAGTGTCGGTCGCAATCTTGATGCTGCGGCCCTTTTGGATGACATTGGAAAAATCGCGCTTGTAGATCTCGCGAGCCTGCGCAAGCGGCATCGACGGATAGGCGCCGATCTTCTTTTTGGTGCGTTTGCCGTCCCGCCACTGTTGGGCCATCCAATCGGCAGTGACGCGTTTCGGCATAGGCTTGAGGACTAGAACGAGCCGGCCTGTACCGCGCCCGTCGCCGTCGGCCAGGTTCTCTTGCTTGCGACTGAGTTCGACGCGCTTCAGCGCACGTCGGATTTCCGTATCGGTCAGGCTCGGCATTGCGTTTTCTCCTGTCCAGGAACTGGGATCGGTCGAGGAGAAACGGGGGTCGCTTACTGGGGGCGGAAACGCGTTGTCATCCCTTAAACCGCCCCCAGTTTGCCAAAACCGCCCCCACTACGCAATGCAGGAAAATCGTGTTTTTACTAGTGGTTCAAAGGTGTTAGGCGTGTCTCAGCGTTGCTGAAAATCGGATAGAGGGATGGTTGTGGACGAGGATCAGTGCGGCGGACTTGAGCTCGAGCGCCCGGGCGATCACCTCGCGCACATAGACCGCGGCCTCGTCGATCGTGCCTTCGCTCATCAGTTCGTCGCGGATCAGCATGTTCTTGGAATTGAGGTGGAGGACGCGGAAGCGCTCGATCGCGTGATGCGCCATGTCGGCACGCAGATAGTCGAGCAGCGCCTGCCAGTTGGCGAGCACCGGGCGTTCGGCGACTTCGGCGCGCAGCAGGCGGAGCGCCGCGGCATGGGCGGTCTTCAGGGCGGCGACGCTGGTCTCGCCCATGCCCTTCACCCGGGCCAGCGCTTCGGCGTCGGCGGTCAGAAGTCCGGCGATGCCGCCGAATTCGTGGAGCAATGCCCTGGCCAGCGGCTTGGTATCCTGCCGGGGAATCGCCAGCGCGAGCAGATATTCGACGAGTTCGTGATCGAGCAAAGCGTCCGGCCCGCCCTCGAACAGGCGGCGGCGCAGGCGCGCGCGGTGGCCGCTATTGTCGGCGGGGTCGGGCATGCGTGATTTGTTCCTGCAAACGCGCCGTTATTCAAGGCGAGGATTTCGCCGATTTGGCGGCGAGTCCGGGCCTGGAGTTGACTCGGTCCGCCAGCGTTCCTAAAGCGCCCGAGCAACGCGGCTGAAAGGCCGGCGATGCTCCAATGTCGCCGGCGCTGTCGGCGGCTTTTTTCATATCTGGAACGCCTTGACCGCCTTGACCCAAGACCGTGCTCCGAGCGACCTGGACCGCCGCATCGCCGATGCGAAAGCGGCCGAGGCTGCGCGAACCGGATCGGCGGTTCCCAAGGCGCCTGCCGATGCCAAGGGCTACAAGCAGGGTTCGCGCGTGCTGATGGACCTGATCGGCATGCCGCTGGGCGGTGGCGTTCTGGGCTATGCGCTCGACAGCTGGCTGCACACGCTTCCGTGGTTCCTGCTCGGCTTCGTCGCGCTGTCTTTCGTGGCGGCTTTCCGCAGCATCTACAAGATTTCGAAGGAGCGGGCAGAGTGAGCGCCGGCGCAATCAATCCGATGGAGCAGTTCGAGGTCGGCAAGCTGATCAAGTTCGATCTGCTGGGCTACGACCTCTCGTTCACCAATTCCGCGCTGTTCATGTTCGTCGTGGCGGCGCTGCTGTTCGTGTTCATGCTGGGCGGCATGAAGCGCGCGCTGATCCCGGGCAAGTGGCAGCTGATGGCCGAGGGCGCGGTGGGCTTCATCGATTCGATGGTGAACACCAGCATCGGCAAGGGCGGCAAGAAGTTCGCCCCCTACATCTTCTCGCTCTTCTTCTTCATCCTGTTCGCCAACCTGGTGGGCATCCTGCCGCTGGCGGTGGTGCCGGGGCTGCACACCTTCGCGGTGACCAGCCACATCACCGTGACCGCGGTGCTGGCCTTCTTCTCGTTTGCCATCGTGCTCGCGGTCGGCTTCTGGAAGCACGGCCTGAAGTTCTTCGGCCTGTTCGTGCCGCATGGCGCGCCGCTGTGGCTGATGCCGGTGATCATCCCGGTCGAGTTCATCTCGTTCATGGTGCGTCCGTTCTCGCTGGGCCTGCGACTGTTCGTCGCGATGACCGCGGGGCACATCCTGCTCGAAGTGTTCGGCAGCTTCGCCGTGCAGGGCCTCAACGCGGGCGGCATCGGCTATGGCGTATGGTTCGCCTCGATGCTGATGATCATCGGCGTGAGCGCGCTCGAGCTGCTGGTCTGCGCGATCCAGGCCTATGTGTTCGCGCTGCTGACCTCGCTTTATCTCCACGACGCGGTGCACCTGCACTAAGTCGCGCTGTTCGTTTGGTTTATTGGATTACGTAGGGAGCTTGAAATGACTGACGTTGGTGCAATGTACATCGGTGCCGGCCTTGCGGCGATCGGCATCGGCCTGGCCGCGCTCGGCGTGGGCAACGTGTTCGGTTCGTTCCTCGAGGGCGCGCTGCGCAACCCGGGTGCCGCGGACGGCCAGCAGGGCCGCCTGTTCATCGGCTTCGCCGGTGCCGAGCTTCTGGGCCTGATCGCGTTCGTCGTCGCGATCCTGATCCTCTTCGTCGTCCGCTAACTGGTAGTCTCGAGGACAGCCAATGCCGCAGCTATCCCAAATCCCTGAGATCTACGCGTCGCAGCTCTTCTGGCTCGCGATCGTGTTTGCGCTCATCTATTTCGGGATCGGCAAGGCGATGGTTCCGAAGATCGAGCGTACGGTCGAGGACCGCAACGCCCGCATCGCCGGGGACCTCGCCGCGGCCGAGGCTGCCCGAGACGCGGCCCAGGCGTCGGATGCCGCTTACGAGTCCGGGCTGGAAGCGGCCCGGACCACGGCGCTCGCGACGCTGAGCCAGGCCAAGGACAAGGCGACCGCCAAGGCCGAGGCCGAAGTGAAGAAGGGCGATGCCGCGTCCGAGGCGAAGATCGCCGAGGCCACCGTGCGCATCGAAGCGACCAAGACCGAGGCGCTGGGCGAGATCGAGGCCGAGACGGTGGACGCCGTCCAGGCGATCGTCACCAAGCTCTCGGGCGTGACGGCCGACCGCGTGTCGGTCACCAAGCAAGTGAAGGCGGCGCTGGCCAATGGCTGAACAACCCCATGGCTTGAAGGCGGAGACCGGCACCGTGGAACTGCATCATGAGCCGGCTGCGTTCGGCGTGATCACCGCGCCGATGTTCGTCGCCATCGCGATGCTCGTCGTCCTCGGCATCGTGCTGTGGAAGCGCGTGCCGGCGATGATCGGCAAGATGCTCGACGCCAAGATCGATTCGATCCGCAGGCAGCTCGACGAAGCGAGCGCGCTCCGGGCCGAGGCGGAGGCCGAGCTGGCCAAGGCCAAGGCGCGCAACGCCGCCAGCGAGGCGGATGCCGCCGCGATCGTCGCCCATGCCGAGGCCGAGGCCAAGGCGCTGCTGAAGAAGGCCGAGGCGGACGCGAAGGAACTGACCAAGCGGCGCGCCAAGATGGCCGAGGACAAGATCGCTGCTGCCGAGCGCGCCGCGATCGCCGAGGTTCGCGCCAGGGCCGCCGATGCCGCCGCCGCGGCGGCAGGCGCGATCATCGCCGAGAAGCATGGCGCCGAAGCCGACAAGCAGCTCGTCGACCAGACGATCGCCGGACTCGGCCGCCTGAACTGATGTGAACGCGGGGCTGGCTTCCGGTTCGGCCCCCAATTCCGGCGCGGATGGCAACACCGTCCGCGCCCGCCTCGATCCGGGGCTGATCGCGCTCCTCATCTCCTTTGCTTTGCTCGCCGCGGCGCTGGTCGGGGCGCTCTTCCTCGTTCGCGGGCAGCTACAGGCGCAGCATTGGGTCTCGCACACGCTCGAAGTCGAGGAGCAGCTGAGCAGCGTGCTCTCCGGCGTGCAGCAGGCGGAGACCGGCCAGCGCGGCTATCTGATCACGCGCGACCCCGCCTATCTGGAGCCGTTCACCAGCGGCGGGCACGGCCTGCACCGGGAGCTTGCGGAGCTGCGCGCGCTGGTTTCGGACAGTCCGGAGCAAAGCGTCCGCGCAGTGACGCTGCAGCGGCTGATCGAAGCGCGGCTCGACCGCCTTACCGATTTCGTCGAGATGATCCGTCGCGGCGACACGGCCGGCGTCGCCGCGGGGGTGAAGTCCGGGGTCGGACTCGGCCAGATGCGCCGCATCCGCACGCTGGTTGAGGAAATGCGGAGCCATGAGGCGGGGCTGTTCGCGGTGCGCAGCCGCGACGCGTCCTGGCAGGCGGCGTTGCTCACCCTATGGCTCGCAGTGACGGCGATCGGCGTGGCGGTCGTCGCCTTTTTCGTCACCCGCTCGGCGATGCGGCGGGCGCATGCCGCGGCATGGGCACGCGACGCGGCCGAAGCGGCGCATGCCCGGCTGCTGGCCGAGAGCGAGCAGCGCGAGATGGCGGAAGCGCAGCTGCGCCAGCTCGGCAAGATGGAGACGATCGGCCAGCTTACCGGCGGCATCGCGCATGATTTCAACAACATGCTGGCGATCGTGATCGGCTCGCTCGACATGGCCAGGCGCCGCATCGGCAAGGATCCCGTCAAGGCGGCCCAGTCGATCGACAGCGCGCTCCAGGGCGCCGAGCGCGCGGCGCAGCTCACTTCGCGCCTGCTCGCCTTTGCGCGCCGCCAGCCGCTGGCGCCGGCCGCGCTCGACGCGAACCGGCTGGTGGCGGGCATGTCCGAGCTGCTCCGCCGCACCATCGGCGAGACGATTCGCTTCGAGACGGTGCTGGCGGGCGGGCTGTGGCCGGCCTTTATCGACGCGGGGCAGCTGGAGAACGCGCTGGTCAACCTGTGCGTCAACGCGCGTGACGCGATGCCCGAGGGGGGCCGGCTGACGATCGAGACGGCCAACACCTATCTCGACGACGCCTATTCAGCGAGCCATGCCGAAGTGACGCCCGGCCAATATGTGATGGTGTCGGTGACCGATACCGGCACGGGCATGAGCGCCGAGGTGATCGAGCGCGCCTTCGATCCCTTCTTCTCCACCAAGGAAGTGGGCAAGGGCACCGGGCTCGGGCTCAGCCAGGTCTATGGCTTCGTCAAGCAGTCGGGCGGGCATGTGAAGGTCTATTCCGAGCTCGGCGTCGGCACGACGGTGAAGCTCTACATTCCCCGCCATTTCGGCGAGGAGGACCGGCGCACGGTGCCCGCACCGGAGGCCGAGCTGCCGCGCGGCCAGGGCGAGATCGTCCTGGTGGTGGAGGACGAGGAGCAGGTGCGGATCATGTCGGTCGATGCCCTGCGCGAGCTCGGCTATGTCGTGATCCACGCCTCGGGCCCGGTCCAGGCGCTGACGATGCTCGGCGAGCATCCGGGCATCGACCTGTTGTTCACCGATATCGTGATGCCGGACATGACCGGTCGCACGCTCGCCGAGCGGATGCGCGAGCAGCTGCCGCACCTGCCGGTGCTCTACACCACCGGCTATACGCGCAACGCGATCGTCCATAACGGGATGCTCGACCATGACGTCGACTTCCTCGCCAAGCCGTTCAGTATCGCCCAGCTCGCCGCGAAGGTGCGGCAGGTGCTCGACGGCGGCAAGTGACGTGCGGGCCGGTGGGCTCGACGGGCGCGGGCCTGGCGCATGGCCAGCCGTTGCCGGTGGTGCGCGCGGCCCCTAGGATGGCGGCATGACCACCCAACGCTGGCTCCAGCTCGCGACCGCGCTCACGGCGCTGCTGCTCGTCGTCATGATCGCGGTGGCGTGGCGCAGTGCCGTGGAGGAGCAGCGGCGCGCGGACGATGTCGGCGGGCGCGCCCAGGCCGCGATGGAGCGCATCGAGGCCCGGGCGAACGCACTGGAGAACGCGGCCGGCCGCTGATCCTCGCGCCTCCCCGGGAGGGAGGGCCCGGTTCAGGCCGCCGGCTTGCGGAACTTGTAGATGAACTGGTCGGTCTTGCCGCGGATTTCCGGCGTGAAGACGTTCGCCGTGTGCGGATCGTTCGGATTGCGCAGCAGCGGCAGCTCGCCCTCGAACTTGAAGCCGGCCGATTCGATCTCGGCGCGCGCGGCGGCGGGATCGATGCGGTGGAGCGTCTGCGGCACGGCGAACTCGGGATCGGCGTTGGCGACATGGTCGATCACCAGCAGCACGCCGCCGGGCTTGAGCGCATCATAGAGCTTCTTCGCGATTCCCCGGGCGGCTCCCGGCGGCGCGGCCTTGAGGTGGAGATCGTGCCAGTTCTGCACCGTCACGATCGCATCGAGCGGTTCGGCGAAGGCGAAGCTCTTGAGGCTGTCGCTCAGCGGAACGACGTTGGCGCGCCCTTCGGTGGCGGCCTTCTGCTCATCGGCATAGGCGGCGCGGAACTGGATGAACTCGGCGGGCTGATAGGCATAGACCTTGCCCTTCGGCCCCACCGTCGGCGCGAGGATGCGCGTCCAATAGCCGCCGCCCATGATGAAGTCGGCCACCTTCTGGCCCGGCGCGATGCCGGCAAAGGCGAGGATCTCGCCCGGGTGCCGGGCGGCGTCGCGGTCCTTCTCGGCCTGGGGCCGGCCCGCATCGCCCAAGGCGGCGGTTATGGGCGCGGGGACGGTCTGGGCATGGGCGGCGAGTGGCATGGCCAGCGCGAGCAGCGCGGCGGACAGGACGAGCTTCATGGAACGACTCTCCCAAATATGTGGGTGGAGCATCGCACATCCTCGTGACGGTTCAAGGCGCGCTTTCGCGGCCATCGCGCCTTTCGCGGGGATGGCGACAAGGGGAGTGGCGATTGCCCGTCGCACCCCCTAAATCCGGTGCGACGATGTCCGATCCAAACTCGCCCAACCGCTTCAACGAAGAGGCTGCCACCTTCGCCGTGCGCGGCGCTGACGCCCCCGATCTGGAAGCCGGCGTGGCGGCGATCCGCAACGTGCTGAAGACGCTGCCGGCGCGGCCCGGTGTCTATCGCATGCAGGATGCGCGGGGCGACGTGCTGTACGTGGGCAAGGCGCGGGCGCTGAAGAACCGGGTGACCAACTATACCCAGGTGATGCGGCTCTCGAAGCGGCTCCAGCGGATGGTGGCGCAGACGCGATCGATGACGATCGTCACCACCAACAACGAGGCCGAGGCGCTGCTGCTCGAGGCGCAGCTGATCAAGCGCTTCCGCCCGCCCTACAATGTGCTGCTGCGCGACGACAAATCGTTCCCGTTCATCCTGCTCCGGCGCGACCACGATTTCCCGCGCATCCAGCTCCATCGCGGCGCGCGCAAGGTGAAGGGCGATTACTTCGGGCCGTTCGCGGGCGCGGGCCAGGTGCGCAAGACGCTCAACGCACTCCAGAAGCTGTTCCTGCTCCGGAGCTGCACCGACGGCTTCTTCAACACGCGCGACCGGCCGTGCCTGCTCTACCAGATCCGCCGCTGCTCGGCACCGTGCGTCGATCGCATCACGCCCGAGGCCTATGAGGAACTGGTCGACGACGCGCGCGCCTTCCTGATGGGCAAGAAGACCCAGGTGCAGGCGAAGCTCGGCGCGCAGATGCAGGCGGCGGCGGAGAGCCTGGATTTCGAGCTGGCGGCGATCCTGCGCGACCGGCTGAAGGCGCTCACCTTCATCCAGGGCAGCCAGGCGATCAACGCCGAGGGCGTGGGCGATGCCGATATCTTCGCGCTGGCCTGCAAGGGCGGGGTGATGGGGATCCAGGCCTTCTTCATCCGCGGCGGGCAGAATTGGGGGCATCGCAGCTTCTTTCCCGCGCATACCAACGAGGTGTCGGAGGACGAAGTGCTCTCGGCCTTCCTGATGCAGTTCTACGAGGAAGTGCCGCCGCCCCGGACGATCTTCGTCGATCGCGACCTGGAGGAAGCGGCGCTGCTGGCCGAGGCGCTGCGGGAACGGGCCGGGCACAAGGTGGCGCTGGGCGTGCCGCAGCGCGGGCCGCGCCGGCGGCTGCTGGAGCAGGCGACGCGCAACGCGGTGGAAGCGCTCGACCGGCGGCTGGCCGAGGGCACGACCCAGGCCAGGCTGCTCGCCGAGATCGCCGACATCTTCGAGCTGCCCGAGAGCCCCGAGCGGATCGAAGTGTACGACAACAGCCATATCCAGGGCACCAACGCGCTGGGCGCGATGGTCGTCGCGGGGCCCGAGGGCTTCCAGAAGAACCAGTATCGCAAGTTCAACATCAAGCGTGCCGAGACCGTGCCCGGCGACGATTACGGGATGATGCGCGAAGTCCTCACCCGTCGCTTCGCCCGGGCGCAGGACGAGGACCCGGACCGGCAGGGCGGGAGCTGGCCCGACCTGGTGCTGCTCGACGGCGGGCGCGGGCAGCTGAATGCCGCCAGGGCGGTGCTCGAGGATCTGGGCATCGAGGACGTCTGCATGGTCGGCGTCGCCAAGGGGCCGCATCACGGGCGCGAGGGGCGCGAGGTGTTCCACCTGATGGACGGGCGCGAGCTGATGCTGCCGGTCAATTCGCCGGTGCTCTTCTATCTCCAGCGGCTGCGCGACGAGGTCCATCGCTTTGCGATCGGTGCCCACCGGCAGAAACGGGCCAAGGCGATCGGGGCGAGCCCGCTCGACGAAGTTCCCGGGATCGGCCCGGCGCGCAAGAAAGCGCTGCTGATGCATTTCGGCACGGCGCGGGCGGTGCGCGCCGCGAGCCTGGAGGACCTGCAGAAGGCGCCGGGCGTGAGCGCTGGCGTCGCGCAACAGATCTATGATTATTTCCATGCGCGATAAGGCATCAAAACTGCACAGATAATTCACCGGCATGGCTTGCCGGGGCGCCGGAGCGAGCGTTAGATTTCCACCAAATTCCGGGGGGATCCTCTTGCGTATCGTTCTGTCGTCCTTCGCGCTCGCCCTGCTGGCGGGCACTGCCCATGCCGGTGACCAGCCGCTGTACAAGCCTGCGCCCGACTGGGTGCAGCCCGCGCCGGCGATCGACATCAAGGCGGTGACCGCCGACGATCCCATGGTGCTCCGCATCGACCAGCAGCAGCGGCTGCAGGGGGACGAGGTGTGGGCCTATTCCGACATGATGCTCCACATCGCCTCGCCGGAGATCCTTACCCAGGCGGGCACGGTGCAATTCCCCTGGGAGCCGACCAACGGCGACCTGATCGTCCATAGCGTGGAGATCCTGCGCGGCGGCGAGACGATCGACCTGCTCAAGGCCGGGCAGAAATTCACCGTCCTGCGCCGCGAGCAGATGCTCGAGCGCGCCCAGATGAACGGGCTGCTTACCGCGACGATGGCGGTGGAAGGGCTGCGCGTGGGCGATGTGCTGCGTGTCGTGGTCTCGACCGTGCGGCGGGATCCCGCGCTGGGCGGGCGGCTGCAGACCATGGCGCCGCTGATCGCCGCGCCGTCGCCGGTGAAATATGGCCATCTTCGGGTGATCTGGCCCGAAGGCATGAAGGTGAACTTCAAGGCGCAATATCTGCCCGACACTTTCGTGCCGATCAAGAATGGCGCGTTCCGCGAGATCGGCGTGCTGATGCCGTTCCCCGAGCCGACCGCGATGCCGAGCGATGCGCCGCTGCGCTTCCGCCCGCTGCCGCTGTTCGAAGCGACGACCTTCGCGAACTGGGAGGAAGTCTCGCGGACCATGGCGCCGCTCTACAAGACCGACGGCGCGATCGCGCCGGATGGTCCGCTTGCCGCCGAAGTTGCCAAGATCGCCGCGGCCTCCAGCGATCCGCGGACCCGCGCCGCAATGGCGCTGCAGCTGGTGCAGGAGCAGGTGCGCTACCTCTATCGCGGCATGGACGGCGGCAATTACGTGCCCCAGACCCCGGCGCAGACCTGGACGCTGCGTTATGGCGACTGCAAGGCCAAGACAGTGCTGCTCATCGCGATGCTGCGTGCGCTGGGGATCGAGGCGGAGCCGGCGCTGGTCAATTCCACGCTGGGCGACAACGTGTCGAACCGCATGCCGGCGCCGGCGGCCTTCGACCATGTGATCGTGCGGGCCACGATCGGCGGGCAGGTGCTTTGGCTCGACGGTACGGCGCTGGGCAGCCGCCAGGCCGATCTCGATGATGTGCCGCCCTTCCGCAACGCGCTGCCGCTGCGCGCGGCGGGGGCGGGGCTGGAGAAGATGCCGCTGCGCGCCAATGCCCGGCCCGATGCCTCGGTTGACGTCGAGCTGGACGGGCGAGCCGGCGTCAACCTGCCGGCGCCCTTCACGCTGCGTGCCGAGTTGCGCGGGCAGAACGCGATGCTGCTGCGCTTCTCCGCGCAGATGGGCAAGGAAAAGGCCATGGAGATGGCCGATGCCGTGGTCGGCCAATATGTCTCGGGCGCGCAGGTGAGCGAGCGCAATGTGCGCTATGACGAGGCGAGCGGGGCGACGATCCTCACCGCCTCGGGCATTTCCTCGCCCGGTTGGTCGAAGGAGGATGGCCGCTATCGTCTCGACCTCGACACTGCCGTGAACAGCGTCGAGTTCGCGCCCGATCGCAGCAAGTCCGAATGGGCGGCGATCCCGGTGAGCGGCGGCGATCCGGGCAGCACGCGCACCCGTACCCGCATCCGCCTGCCCGGCGGCGGTGCCGGCTTCGCGCTGGAGGGCGACCAGACGCTGCCGGCCAGCCTGGCCGGGGCGGCGCTGAGCCGCAGCGTGCAGCTCGCCGGTGAATGGGTCACCGTCGAGGACCGCGCGACCACCGGCGTGCGCGAGATTGCGCCCGGCGATATCCCGGCGGTGCGCGCGCAGGTCGATGCGGCCAAGCTGCGGCTGCTCAAGCTCGACGCGCCCAAGGATACCCCGCCTTACTGGAAGGCCGTGGCCCCGGCCCGCGCGGCGAAGCTGCTCGACCCGGTGCTGGCGGTCTATGCCAAGCGCATTGCCGACAAGCCGAACGAAGTGGAGGGCTATACGGCCCGCGCGGCGTTCCTCGAGAGGGTCTATGACCGCAAGGCGGCACTCGCCGATATCGACCGGGTGATCGCGCTGGTGCCGAGCGCAGACAATTATCTGTGGCGCGCGCGGGTGCGCATCGCGCTGGGCGACGACGTCAAGGCGCTGGAGGACATCAAGAAGGCGCGGGAACTCGAGCCCGGTTCGGCCGGGGCGCTGGACAGCTATGCCCGGCTGCGCGCCGATCATGGCGGCGCGGACGAGGCACTGAGCCTGGTCGCCGAGCGGATGAAGACCGCCGGCAAGGACAAGAACGACCTGGTGATGCTGCAGTCGAGCCTGCTCGGCGATGCCGGCAAGCTGGCCGAGGCCGTGACGGTGATGGATACGGCGATCAAGGCGACGCCGGGCAATCCCTCGCTGCTCAACCAGCGCTGCTGGATCAAGGGCACGCTGAACGTCGCGCTCGACACCGCGCTGAAGGACTGCACCAAGGCGATCGAGCTGAGCGATTCCTCGGCGGCGATCCTGGACAGCCGCGGGCTGGTCTATTTCCGGCTGGGGCGGATGGACGATGCGCTCGCCGATTTCGACGCGGCGCTCGATCAGGCACCGGACATGGCCGCGAGCCTGTTCATGCGCGGAGTGATCAAGGCGAAGGCCGGAGCGTCCGGTGCGGCCGACGACCTTGCCGCCGCCCGCATGATCTCGCCGCGCATCGACGAGGATTATGCCCGGTACGGGATCAAGCCCTGATCCTCGGCCGGGCATTCGGCATTTCTTCATGCCCGTGCGATAATCGGGCGCCATGGCTACCCGGGTCTTCATCACGATCGACACCGAGATCATGTGGCGGCACCATGTCGCCGGGCTCGATGTCGACACGATCGTCCAGCGCTCGCTGGAGCCCGCCAATGTGGGCGTCGCCTGGCAGCTGGCGCAGCTGGCGAAGCATGGGCTGAAGGCCATCTTCTTCGTCGATCCGATGCCGGCGCTCGTCTATGGCCTCGATCCGATCAAGCGCGTGGTCGGCGCGATCCTGGAAGCGGGGCAGGAGGTGCAGCTGCACCTGCATCCCAACTGGACCGGCGCCCATGCCGGCGACAAGGGCACGACCTATGGCGCGTTCGAACTGATCGACTACAGCTTCGACGAGCAGGTCGAGCTGCTGGCGGGGGCGTCCGACATGCTGGTGGCCTGCGGTGCGGCCGAACCGATCGCCTTTCGCTCGGGCAGCTATTCGGCGAGCGACGACACGCTGGGCGCGCTGGCCCAGCTCGGCTTCGAATATGACAGCAGCCACAACGGCTCCGAGCATCCCTGGCCGAGCGCGATCAACCTGGCGCCGCGCCAGATCGCCCCGATCGCGCATCGCGGGATCATCGAGGTGCCGGTGACGCTGATCGAGGATCGTGCCGGGCATCTGCGCCATTTCCAGATCTGCGCGCTGTCGGCGGGCGAGATGCGCGCCGCGCTCGACCATGCCGTGGTCCGCAGCCATGCGGCGGTGACGATCGTCAGCCATGGCTTCGAGCTTGCAAATCGCGCCGGGACGCGGCCTAACGCCGTGCACGTACGTCGCTTCGAAGCGCTGTGCCGCATGCTGGCCAGCCGCCGGGGGGTTCTGGTGACCGAACATTTCGCCGACAGGCCGAGGATGGCGCTCGGGCAGGAAGATGCGCCGCTCGGGCCGAGCCTGCTCCGCACGCGCTGGCGCCAGGCCGAGCAGCTCTGGTCGAACCTGGTCGAGGAGCGCGCCGCGTGAACGCAATGAGCGACGTCGCCGCCGAGGCCCCCCAGGCCAGGCCCACCCAGCTCAAGTTCGAGATCGGCGCGCGCACGCTGATGGCGATCCAGCGCTATCTGGTGCGCATTCCGCTGACGCTGGATGCGGCGCGGGCCGACCGTCTGCCGGGGCTGGCCCCCTTGCCGCGCGAGGCGCATGGCTATGTCGTCACCTCGCTGCCCGAGCATCTGGTGCCGGCGCTGGTCAGGGCGTCGGGCGACATGCTGCCCTTCATCCGGCAGCGCTATACCCGCCATTTCGCCGATTTCGGGATAGGCTTCGATGCCTGGTGGAACGGACTCTCGTCCAATGCGCGCCAGGGCATCAAGCGCAAGGCCAGGAAGATCGCGGCGGAGAGCGGCGGGGAGCTCGACGTGCGCGCCTTTCGCGGGCCGGACGAGCTGGAGGCGTTCCACGACGTCGCGCGGCGGATCTCGCTGCGGACCTATCAGGAGCGGCTGCTCGGCTCCGGCCTGCCCGACAGCCCCGAGTTCATCGCGACGATGCTGGCGCAGGGCGCCGCGGACCAGGTGCGTGCCTGGCTGCTCTACATCGCGGGCGAGCCGGCTGCCTTTCTCTATTGTCCGGTGATCGAGGGTGGCGTGGTGGTCTATGCCCATGTCGGCCATGATCCGGCGTTCAACGACCTCTCGCCCGGCGCGGTGCTCCAATTGGAGGCGATGCGGGACCTGTTCGAGGAAGGGAAGTTCGCCCGCTTCGACTTCACCGAGGGCGAGGGCCAGCACAAGCGCCAGTTCGCCACCGGCGGCGTGGCGTGCGTCGACCTGTTCCTGCTGCGCCCGTCGCTGGCCAATCGGGTGACGATGGCGGCGCTCGGCGGGTTCGACCGCGGCGTGGCAGGAGTGAAGGCGCTGGTGAAGCGGGCCGGGCTGGAGAAGCTCGCGAAGAAGGTGCGGCGGGGGGCGTAACCCAATTCCCCCTCCCCGAGACAAGCCCGGGGAGGAATTATATAGCAGCGCCATGCACCTGCGCGCCGAAGCCATCATCCTCTCCGTTCGCGCGCATGGCGAGCATGGCGCGATCGTGCGGGCGTTCACCGAGCAGGAGGGCGTGCAGCCCGGCTATGTCCGCGGCGGCCATGGGCGGGCGCTGCGGCCGGTGCTCCAGCCGGCGAACCTGGTGCAGGGCGAGTGGCGCTCGCGCACCGAGGATGCGCTGGCCGGGTTGACGGTGGAGCTGCTCCACAGCCGCGCCGCGATGTTCTCCGAAGCCCTGCCCGCCGCCGCCTTCCAATGGGCGACCGCACTTTCCGCCTTCGCGCTGCCCGAAGGCCTGCCCTATCCGCGGCTCTATAGTGCGCTCGACGGCGTGCTTGCCGCGATCGAGGCGGCGCCGGCGGCGCGGGGCTGGGCGGTGGCGATGGTCCGCTACGAGCTGCTGCTGCTCGCGGAACTCGGCTTCGGGCTCGACCTCGAGCATTGCGCCGCCACCGGCCGCAACGACGAGCTTGCCTATGTCAGCCCCAGGAGCGGCATCGCGGTGAGCCGGATCGGGGCGGAAGGCTATGAGGACCGGCTGCTGCGGCTGCCGCGCTTCCTGGTCGAGGGCGGGGAGGCCGGCTGGGGCGATATCCTGGACGGATTCAGGCTCACCGGCCATTTCCTGGAACGCGACCTGCTGATCGGAAAGGGCGCCGAACTGCTCGCGGCGCGGGCCCGGCTGGTCGATCGGCTGAAGCGCGCTGTTGCGTGACGGCCACAAGGGCGGCAAAGCAGGCGGCGACGACGTGGGGAGCATGAATTGCCACTGATAGCTGTTCTGCCCGGTGACGGGATCGGGCCGGAAGTTACGCGCGAGGCGCGCCGGGTTCTGGAGGCGCTGGCGCTGGGTCTCGACTTCGAGGAGGCGCCCGTCGGCGGCGCGGCCTATCTGGTGACGGGACGCCCGCTGCCGCAGGAGACGCTCGACCTCGCCAAGAAGGCCGATGCCGTGCTGTTCGGCGCGATCGGCGATCCGCGCTTCGAGGCACTGGAGCGGCGGCTGCGCCCCGAGGCGGCGCTGCTCGGCCTGCGCCGCGAGCTGCAGCTCTTCGCGAACATCCGCCCGGCAACGCTGTTCCCGGCGCTGGCCGATGCCTCGCCGCTCAAGCCCGATGTGGTGGCGGGGCTCGACCTGGTCATCGTCCGCGAGCTGGTGGGCGACGTCTATTTCGGCGAGAAGGGCCGGCGGCACACCGCCGAGGGCCTGCGCCAGGGCTTCGACATCATGAGCTACAACGAAGTCGAGGTGGAGCGCATCGCCCGGGTCGGCTTCGAGATGGCCAGGCGCCGCCGGAAGAAGCTCTGCTCGGTCGACAAGGCGAACGTGCTCGAGACGTCGCAGCTCTGGCGCGATGTCGTGAACGAGCTGGCGACCGAATATCCCGAGGTCCAGCTCACGCACATGTATGTCGACAATGCCGCGATGCAGCTGGTGCGCGCGCCGGCGGCGTTCGACGTGATCGTCACCGGCAATCTCTTCGGCGACATTCTTTCCGACCAGGCGAGCATGTGCGCCGGCTCGATCGGCATGCTGCCCTCGGCCTCGCTGCGCGCCTGGAGCGGCGACAACGGCATGTACGAGCCGATCCACGGCTCGGCGCCGGACATTGCGGGCACCGGCAAGGCGAATCCCTGCGCGGCGATCCTGTCGGCGGCGATGCTGCTGCGCCATTCGCTCGGCAATGAGGAAGCGGCGCTGAAAGTGGAGGCCGCCGTCGCGGCGGCGCTCGCCGGCGGTGCGCGGACGGCCGATCTCGGCGGATCGCTGTCGACCACCGAGATGGGCGACGCGGTGCTCAAGGAAATCGCGTGATCCCCGACCAGCTCGAGCTCGCGGTGGTGATCCCGACGTTCAACGAGCGCGCGAACGTGCCGTTGCTGATCGAGAAGCTGGCTGCGGCGCTGAAGGGGCGGAACTG
>NZ_JBIVQA010000027.1:0-9807 GCF_044754985.1 Sphingomonas sp. NPDC092440
AGGTCCATCCGCACAAGGCGCTAGGCTACCGATCACCCCGCGAGTACATCACCCAAACCCGCGAGGCCTCGTCAGGCAATTAGGGGGCAACGACACTGCGAAATCCCGCAACAAATGCGCATTTGGCAGGCTCGGATCAACCCGCCGAACCCCGCAATCCATCGGCAAGCACTAAATAATCCAAATATACATGGAAAAGGTAGCAATGACAAAGACGCTCTGGTCCGCAAGCCGCTCACGTATGAGCCTCGCTCCCTTTGATGGGTGGGCGCCGTCTCGTTTCGCGATCTCGAAGTTTTTTCGAAGTCTTCGCCGCGCCTCCAAAACTCACTTGTCGCCGTGTCGTGAACTACTCGTCCAGCACATATTGCCTGCCGTAGCCAGCGAGGGCGGCCCAGTCCTTTTCGTTGGCGTCCGCGCCTACACCGCGCAATATCCGTCGCTGATCGAATTGCACGGGGCGGAATGCTGGACGATCGACATCGACCCCTCAGTGGCTCAGCACGGAGCTTCGAAGCGACACGTTGTTGACAGCATCACAAACGCTCGCGAGCATTTTCCTGCGGCGACAATTCAATCTGTCGTAATGAATGGTCTTTTTGGCTTCGGACTCAATAGCTATCGCACGCAACTTGAGGCCATTGAAACATGCGCCGCGATATTGCGTCCGAATGGCTTGTTGGTTCTCGGTTGGAATGATCGTCGCGGCCATCCGTCTGCGCTTGAAGAGTTCGCGACAAAGCATTTTGATTACCGTCCTATTCACGAATTGGAAGCTCGTATCTGGGTGCCTGGAACCGATCATAACTACGCGTTTTTGAGGCGTCGCTAATTAGCAATTACTAACAGGCCGATTTTGTCGCGGCTACAAAATTTTCACCTTGAGTTCGACGCCCAGCATGCCTGATTGGTTTATCTTGCGAATGAGGCTATTATGAAATTTAGGCGAAGCGCTTGGTCACAGCACGAAGCAAAGTCATCACACGATATATTGAAACTATTTTATATTTATTTAGGCTTTGCGGTAGCAATTTTGCTAATATTACAAGTTATTTACATATTTGATCACACTTCTTCGAATTTTAACGAAGGGTGGAATGCATATTTTGCATTTTTAGTTCAACACGATGAACCACTATATCTGTCAAATAATTCTCTTTTCATTAACAACTACCCACCTATTTCTTTCATAGTATTGTCCAAAATCGGTAGCATTTTAGGGGATAATATAGTAGCAGGACGAATTATTGCACTAGTTTCAATGGTTTTTGTATGCATTGCAATATACATGTCCTCTCGAGCCCTACACGCAACAACGTCACAGGCAGCCGTTGGAGCTACTTTATTCGCGCTATTTAACGCGACTTATTTCCGTAGCTACGTAGCTGCAAATGATCCGCAGTGGCTAGCGCATTCGTCGATGATGATCGGACTTCTAATATTACTTTCTAAGAAAGATATTGCACACCTATCTGCTATATTTGCCTCCGTATTTTTCATACTCGGCTTGTTTATTAAGCACAATTTGATTTCTTTGCCATTAGCTGTCGGTTTCTGGTTCTTATTGCATAATAGAAATTACCTATTCACCTATATCGCAACTTCAATATTGTTATTGATAACTGTCAACTTGCTATTTATTCAAATTTACGGTTTTGAATATTTTGAGGATATTTTTGGCCACGCGAGGGTATATTCAGCGCGGCGCATGGCAGTACAGGGGCTAATTATAACTCCGTTTATTCTACCTTTTGCTGGATCATTTAGAATGCTACTTCAGGAGCGGGGAGCGGATCATCGCTTCGACCTACTTCTTTTGTTCGCCGCTTTGGCCGTTCCCTTAGGTATCCTCCAGCGGGCTGGCGAAGGGGTGGATTACAACGCGCACTTCGAAGCTCTTATTGCCCTCACAATTGTACTGAACATAGCACTGTCCCGGGCAGAACCCGCCGGTAGTAGCAAGGAGCGACGCTCCTCTTTATTTTTGGTGACTGCCCCCTTTGCGATACCGATTTTAGGCATTCCATATTTCTTTTATGATATAGTGAAAAATATTTCATCGGCGCCACAAATTAAGATGGAGTGGTCTGCCCTAATAGATAATGTTGCTACTATTAATGGGCCCGTCGCATGCGATGTACAAGCGATTTGTTACTGGGCTAGGAAGCGGCCAGAAATCGACTTTTTTAATGTCGGCCAGCAATTGCGCCTTGGTTATGGTAGTGATCCACTAGTTGAAAAGTTAAATAGTAGGTATTATGCGGCTATAGTGCTGAAGGAAGCAAAATATGACATTTTGCCTGTCAAGCAAGGAAAATTGATTGCTACAATATATCGATATTACGAGTATAAACGTCGGCTTCCCGCTGGGTTCATACTGCTGACACCAATTAGGCTGAAATTTTGTAGAGGTATGTGACCGTCTATTTTGGCAATCTCCACAAAAGATTTCATATGTTGCCTTATACTACAATGACTTAATTTTCATTTTTGTCGCGAAATTGTAAACATTTTTATCATAATGCTTGGATATGTATGAATGATATTCATTTTTGCTGCTTTTGATACCAATTTTCTGATTCCAGAACGTATGGAATATTGATGGTCGATAGCTGTCAATGTCCCGGTATCTGGTTCGCCCGCGGTGAACGCGACAAAGTTGTCAGACATACCGCATCCGCTGAGGGCACGCCGATTCCGTCGCATAATGCCCCGGATTTTTGTTGACCGCAATTCTCAATCGCTTCACGGAAGTGGCCCTTGCCGAAGGCGCCGATGAGCGCCGCATTCAGGGCGGCGCGTTCCCTAGCCCGACTGGATCAGGACAAGCCGCTACGTCCTCAGTATCATCCGGCGAGGCTTTCAATTACCCACAGGTCGTCGCGCCCGAGATTCTCGTTGGCGCATCGAGATTGAAGCCATAGAGGCGATTGTCATTCCTGCTTGAGCATTAAACCACACGGGCAGCGTGCGATGGGGAAGGATCATGATGATAGCGGCTCGTGGATCGATGGTGAAATAGAGAGCTCTGGGTTCGGAGATTCGCGCCTCGGCGATCAACTGCGCAAACTGATGGAGTGCCTGGATAGCGCAACAGGTCAGCCGCTTCCGCTAGCCTGCGAAGATTGGGCTAACACCAAAGCGGAGTATCGCTTTCTGTCGAACAATTCGGTGGGCGTGGCAGATCCTGCCGGATCATTTTCAAGCAACAGCACGCCGCGCCGTCAGTTGCGAGGGCACCGTGCTGGTGGTGCAGGACACGACAGAATTTGTCTATCAGCGATCGGCGGCGGACAGCATCGGCTACACCCAGCATGTGAACAGCGGGCGCAACAAGGAATGACGCTGGCGCCAACACAAACTGTGCGGCGTGCTGACGCAAGCCAGCCTCGCTGTCAGCCGCCTATGCCAGGAGATCGACGAGTGAGTGAAAGCCTTTCTCGATCCCCCCATCGGTAACCGCCCGATTATCACCGCGATACCAGTACCTTGAAGCGGGCGGCGAGTTCGGGATTGTCGACGAAGTCATCGAGGAACTGGTGCCAGGCCTTGGTTGTGAAAGTGCTTCGCTGAGCAGGTCGGTCAGCTCTTCGACGCCGTGATCGGTTAGCGCGGTGATGGCCTCGTCGGGGTCGATGTAGACGCGGATGATGGTGCCGTAGGTCAGGTTGTCGTCATTTGAGACGATGGCTTCGAGCGATTCCACGTCCTCGTCGAGGATTCTGGCGACATAGTCGAGGGTGAGAACGCAGGTGACCGTGCCCATCAGGCGGCCAATGCTTGCGGGACAGTCAGCGGTGCCCAATTTCAGGGAAGCAATTCGTCGATCCTGTTGATCTTGTGATCGTGGATGCGATGGAGGAGATCGGTGATGTAGGCTTGGAGGTCGAGGGCATTGATTTTGGCGCTTTCGATGAGCGTCATGGCCCGGGCGAGGATGTCTATTTCTTCCATTTCTAACACCGATTTAATGTTGGCGACAGACGGCAGCGACGCTGGACCACGAAGTTACCACCCAGGCGGCGAAATGCTTGCCGGTGCAAGCGACTCTTCGCTTCATCAATAGGGTTATGGAAGAGAGAGGACGATCTGGGTCTGCTCGCCCCCTTCAAAGATCGTGACACAACAACGCAACGCCAAGAGGCCCGCTCTGCTTCTATGCGTCGTGCGGCGCAGCGTCCGATGCCGGCGGCCCCTGGTCTTGTCACGCACGACCAGGGGCCATTGGCCGGTAGTACAGGAGTAGAATCGGTTGACACTTTGCTCCTTCCCTGCCCGGTTAGCGTTTCCCATTTGCGGTCATGTGCGGGTCGCGACCAACAGGTATCGGGCACGGACTCCATTCAAGCGACAGGATGATGCCATGCGGTTCCGTTCGGGGCTGATCGCCCAAATTTTCGCGGTGTCGCTCCTCGTTGGCGGCTGTAATTCTCGCGCCGGGATGCAGCAAGTCTCTGCAAACGGCGCCGGTGGGACCGGAGTGCTCGCTGCGACCGCGCTTCCGCCCGCCATTGTGAGTGACCACACATATCGCTGCGACGACGACAGCGTGGTTCGCATCGAGTATCTCGCCGGCGATCAAGGCGCACTTCTCCAGCCGCCCGATAATGGAACGCCTGTCCGTCTCACCGCGGACGAAACTGGCGGGAATCTGACCGGTAGTGGCTACGTCGTGGCCGGCCGCGGTACGGCCATCGTCTTTCAGCGGCCCGCAGGGTCACGCCAGCATTGCAAGGGCTGAACCCCGTGACCTGCAAGCGGTTCGCCTGCGCGCAAGCATTTGAACAATCTCGCACTATGTTGCATTTTTGCGCGATTATACGCTCAGGCGTTCCTGTGCTCGCGGTTGCCGCCTCCTGCGCTATCGTCGCGCCCACGCGCGCTACTAATGCGGAAACGCTTCGCCATGCACTCGAGCGAGCATATCGCACGAACCCGACGTTGACCGCCGCGCGTGCTGGACAGCGTGCAACCGATGAAGGCGTGCCGATCGCAAAGGCCGCTGCCCGACCGACGCTGAGCGCGACCGCTGACTATCAAGAATTCGTCGTCCGTTCCGCCAATAACTTTGTTTCTCCTTTTCGCGCCGCCGACGCGGCGGCCAATCTTTCGATACCGATCTTCCAAGGCGGTGCGGTGCGAAACGGCATTCGAGCAGCGGACGCTCGCGTCTACGCGGGTCGCGAGGGGCTGCGGACCGCCGAGGCTGATGTCTTCACTGCGGTCGTCGCCGCTTATGTCGATGTGCTTCGCGACGACGCCATAGTTGATCTCAACAAGGGGAATGTGGCGGTTCTTGAAATCAATCTTCGCGCGTCACGCGATCGCTTCGAGATCGGGGATCTCACGCGCACCGATGTCGCGCAATCCGAAGCGAGGCTGGAAACGGCTCAAGGACAGCTCGAAACGGCCCGTGCCCAGCTCGATGCGAGCGTTCAGAATTACCTGCGCTTCGTCGGTGTGCTGCCCGACGACCTCCAGCCCCCTCCGCCCTTACCCGACTTTCCATCGACGGCGGATGCTGCTGTCACTATCGCGGTTTCAGAAAACCCGCAGCTGCTCGCGGCAAAAGCGCAAAGCTCAGCGACACACTTCGATGTTCGGGTCGCGGCGGCCGCTCGCCTGCCTCGCGTTTCACTCGTCGCCAACAGCAACTACAATAACTATCTTGGAACACTTGGGGCCAGCATTCCCGGGCGCGCTTTCAGCCAGGCGCAGCGTACCGCAACGCTGGGTGTTTCAGTGACGATCCCGCTCTACCAGGGTGGCGCGCCCGCCGCGCGCGTTCGTCAAGCTCAGGCGCTCGAAAGCCAGTCGCTCGAGCAGATTGTCCAGATCGAGCGCGGGGTGGTGGCCCAGGCGCGCGCCGCCTTTTCGCGCTACCGCGCGACGATGGCCGTGATCAGATCCGCCGAAGCGGCGGTGACATCGAACGAGCTGGCTCTTGAAGGCGTGCGCGCGGAAAACAGCGTCGGGAACCGAACCGTGCTGGAGATCCTGAACGCCGAACAGGAATTGCTCAACAGCCGTGTCCAGCGCGTGACAGCGAAGCGAGATGCTTATGTCGCTGGGTTCGCACTGCGTGCGGCAATGGGCCGCGCCGAAGCAAAAGATCTGGGCCTCTTTGGCGTTTCGCTCTATGATCCGACCCTCGACTACAGCCGCGTGCCGACGCATGGGTCCAATTACGGGTCCGGCGATGCCAGCCAACCGAAAGACCCCGATAGACCACCGCCGATGCCCTAAGGCTAACGCTATCCCCGCGCAGCGCCGCGATCGATTCCTTCACGTGATCGGTGTAGAATGAGTCGTGATCGCGCGCTGGCAGTCACCGGGAATTTCAGTTTGCGCGACATCGCGGGGCTGCAAGCCATGGGTCATCGCCGCCCGTCAGGACGACTGGGCTGCGTTAAATCATCATTCTTTGGTTTGAAGAATGGGTTTACCGCCGCTTCGCAGAAGGAAGGCATCAGTGCGCCAAACGCCAAGCGCGGGAGGATTGTAATCGAAGGCATGAATTTCTGGGTAATCATTGTCGATCTCCTAACCAGCAGCTCAAGTGATCAGCTGAGATCTGATATTGCCATCGCCTTTCGACCAGGATTTGTCGCCGCCATTACAACCATGGATGCTGTTAGGCTGACAAAATAGCCTCCCCTCCCTTTTTGATGATGCATTGTTAAAGGACGTTAATGCGCATCTCACGCTCATTTTAACTTGCACACACAAAGCGACTTCGGGACCATATTTTAGAATCCATTGTTTATCTCTGCCAGGATATCGCCCATGCTTGCTCGAATGTTGTTGGCATCGGCCATAGTCGCTGCGCCCGGAATTGCGCTCGCGGGACGGCCGACTTCACCATATCCTGACTCGGCCGTTGCCCCCGGGGCGTCGCCCTCACAGGCGTCGCGCCCAGCATCGCGAATCAAAGGCGACCGCCGGCGTGCCCATCTGCACTGTGAATCTGCCGGCCCGAAGAACGTAATGGTCTGTTTTCGGAATTCTCGTGGGACAAAAAGACCGGCGACAACGCCCCTTCAGCTGGTTCCGACAGATAACCGGTAAACGACTGCAGGAAATCCGATCGGCCCGGAGGGATGGAAGAAATGTGCTGGACACGCTCCTCGGTAGCCATTCCGCTCGAAAGGCGCGGCCCTGGGTCGCGGCGACTCGATTGCCGCTCAATTCCTCGGGTCGCGGCTTCGTTAGACAAGGGCACCAAGGGTTGTCACCTTAGGCGTTTTTTCGACCTTCTTCCCTAAGTCCGATTTTAGGCGGATGGCGGATGGCGGATGTGTGCCGTGATGGGGCAACGCGCGTTTATGAAGCGTCGATTACAAAGTTTTCAATTTACACTTGTTTCGTTGCATGCACGGCTTTGCGAGCGCACCTTCGATCACGGCCTAAACGCGCCGGAGCCGGAGGCTCTATGCTAGTTTCCCCTTTCAGACTTTCGCTCGGGTCGGCGGTGCTGCTCACGCTTGGCGGGTGCACAACTTATACTGTTTCTCATCCGGCGGTCGCCTATTATGCTGTACCATGTTCAACGCCCGGTGCGTTTGTTGCAGAGCCGATTGATGCTCGCGACCCAACGTACGGCCCGCAGGTTCCGCCGCCGCCTCCCCCTTCTCCGTCAGCGACCGCGCCACAGGCCAGCAACCAACCGCCGCCGACCTGCATGATCGCGGCCCCCATTTCGCAAGCCCGCTATTTCGACGGGTACTATGGGGGGCGAGGTTATTATGACCCCTATTATTACGGCTACGGTGGTTATGGCATCCCCTTCTACGGCGGAATCGGGATCGGCTTGCATGGCGGCGAGCACGGGTGGGGTGGCCACGGCGGACACGGCTTTGGTCATGGAGGGGGTGGCCATAGCGGCCCCGGCGGGCACGGCTTTGGGCATGGAGGGGGTGGCCACGGCGGCCCCGGAAGTCACTGAGTCCAAGATCAAACAGACGCTCGTCGGGGCAATGTGCATTTCCAATTTCGTTTGAAGGTGGGGAACGTCGCGGCGTTTGCAGCAGGGTATCGCGATATGCGGCGCGATACGCTCGGCGCTACGCCCCATGCCACCGCCAACCTCCACTCGCGCTTTGGTTTGATCGTCTTAGCTGCGCTGATCACGTTAGCGGCTTGGCGGTGTACCGCAAATGTGCCCAACCCGATCTGCGTTCGGCTGGCTCGCATTGATTCTTGTATTCGTTCGGACCTGGTTCGGCGGTGAACCCGTATATGCCCATCGTGCTTGGGCCGCCGCTGCCGGACAAGGTCAAGCTCCGGCGCCCCAGGCGCAACGACCATCGGTCCGGCTCTACCGGCGCGACTAGTGCGGGTCGAGCCCAGGGGAGCGCGACGATCATCACCATCCACGATTGAGACCGGCTACCGCTCAAGCCACGCCAAGGGATGCCCGACCGACAATTCCAAAGCAACCGTCTGTTCTGCGATCGATTGGTCAAGCGCCGCGAGCAGGGCCCGCTTCTCGAAAAGGCTCTGCCGCAACGCGCTAGCGGCGGGCGCGATCATGTCCCCACGTTGCACCGCCGCGTCGCTACTCGCGACCAATCTCTCAAGCGATGACATCGGTCGCGCCGCCTCATCTCGTTGCAAGCGTGCCAAACGCAGTCCGTCGACGAGCGTGGCGATATCGGCTCGCGTCGCGAACACGCGAGCGGCATACTCCGCTCGAAGTTGCGCGCGCGTCGCCTCGGCGACGGCGATACCGCCACGATTTCGGTTCCACAGCGGCAAGATGAAGCTGACCGCAGATCCCACCGTCTGATTGAACGCCGTGTCCTGCGCCCGACTAATCGTCAGCTGCAACTTCGGGAACTGGTCAAGCACGGCCTTGTGAACAACGGCTTCCTGACTGACATACCCGGCCTCCAACGCTCGCAAATCCAGGCGGCGAGAAGTCGCGTCTTCAAGAAGTAATTTTGCGTCCCACTCTCGAGCAGATGGGATGAAATCAGCTAATGAAATCTTGGTCTCTGGCGGAAGTCCAAGAAGCCTGGTCAGGTCGAATCGCGATGCGCTCAAATCTCGCTTGGCTTGCCGCAGACGACTGGTAAGCTGGGCGGCGCTGAGCTTGCGCATCTCGAGTGACTCGCCGGAAAGGTCTCCCCACGAAACCGCGCGCATCATCCTGGCAACGATATCGTCCTCGTCCGCTTTCGCTGCGCTCAAGAGCCCGACGGTTTTGGAAAGCCCCGAGATACGCGCGCCAAGCAGCTTCGCTTGCTGAGCCGTCTGCCATTCCCGCCACGCTATATCGAAGTGAATTTGATCGGCAGCTGCCCGCGCTGCGGCGTTCGCGACGCGTTGGTCGCGCAAAGCCGTTAACTCGTATGCCAGCTGTCCAGCCAACGCGTCGAACGGGTCGGGTCCGGAAAGCCGGCGATCGTACGATAGATTGATAGCAGGATCCGGCATTAGTCGTGCGGCGAAAACCTGAGCCGCCGCGACGCCTGCACGCTTCCGCGCCGCCTGGAGATCGGGGTTTCCCACGACGGCCAGGACCGCAAGCATGTCGGCTGTCAAAGGTTTGCTGAAGTCGACGGAAACGGGCGCGAGGATCGGATGCTCAAACCGAGCTGCTGCCGCAGCGAGCGCGGCCGTTGTTGTCTGGAGGGCGGCAGTCGTGTCCGGCCCAAGAGGCGCCGGATTGTACGAAGCGCAAGATCCAAGCGGAACAATCATAATCCCAAGTGTCAGTGGGCGTGTAATTCTCCGCGGATGTGGGCTTTGAAAATTCCCTGATTGTTGGGCCTGGTTGCCCAATGAGCCGGGGTTAACCCCGGC
>NZ_JBIVQA010000028.1:0-9492 GCF_044754985.1 Sphingomonas sp. NPDC092440
GCCGGGGTTAACCCCGGCTCATTGGGCAACCAGGCCCAACAATCAGGGAATTTTCAAAGCCCACATCCGCGGAGAATTACACGCCCACTGACACTGCTCGCCGTCAGCCATGCCGGTTATCTTGGCTATAATGCCGTCACCAAGCCGCCCGGTGCGCCATTGTCAGGATCCGTCGACGACGGCCCCCCGCCGACCCCTGCACGGATCGCGGAGCCATGACCTATCATATTGGCGATGCTATTGACCTGGTCGGCATGGATGTCGTCAGCACCGGCGCTTGCCTCGTGCGGTTCACTGACCAGCCCAATCGGCTATTACTCATGGGGGCGGCCCATGGTCTGGTGCGAAAGGAAGCAAAGCCAGGCGATCCGATTGCCGCTAGCGCTGACAAGCATCTGATCGGCGTCCTTCAGACCTGGACCACCTTTCGGCAGATGATTACCGCCGATGTCGCGCTCATCTGGGTCGATCCGACAAGGGTTCAACCGGCACCGGCACACGGCGGGGGACTAAATCCACCAGGCGCCTTGCCGGCACCCAGCGAGACCATCGAAATCATCGGCGGGATCGGGGGGGGCGGTCGTAAGGGCGTCATCGCCGACAATGACGAAGATATCCCACTTCCAGCCGAAGGGCCGGATTGGACGATTGCCCAACGGGTCGTCTACGCGCACCAGATGGTAACGACTAACATGGTCTCGGAAGCGGGAGACAGCGGAGCGATCGTAGTGGACAAGGATCGCGCGATCGCCGGCATGGTCGTGGGTGGCAGACCGCTGGTGAAGGTTGGTGCGATCTGGACCAGTCAGACCATCATCACGCCCATTCGCCAGATTTTAAATCACCCGGATTTCGGTGGCAGAATGCTTGAACTCGTCACCGCGATCTCTGGTACCGAGCAGGCGCCGCCGCTCGACGGCTAAGCGTCCATTTGAAATTTCAGGGATGAGCGTTCCGCCGTAGGGAGTATCGTTCCATAGCGATCGGGATCATCGCCTGCGAGACGTCGATTCGCTTCTCGCAATCGCGGATTACGCGGCGCAAACGGATCATCCAACCGAACGTCGGCTCTACGACCCAACGGCGAGGTAGAATCCTTAAGCCCTGATGTGGCTCGCTGTATCGAATATTTCATGGATCGGTGGCGATGGCCGTCATCTGGGCCTGAGATAATGCCTCACATTTCCCAGCTGAGCGAGAGGCCGCGCTCCCACAGCCAGGCTCGGCGACGGTCCTTGATCCCGCATTGCACTCGGCGAACAGGCGCTTGCGCGTCAGCGATGCGACCCGTTTCGGCAGCAGGCGATCGCGTTCCATCTCGTCAGACTCTGGTTCGTCGATCAGGGATTGCACGAGATTTCGGGCCCTGGTCGAGAGCGCAGCGCGGTTGGGCGCCATCCTGGGCCGCGCATCACGATTCTGTGCCCACGTCACAACGTCACGCGCTCGCGCAGGGCTGATTCCATAGGCAGCGCCGATCTCGCGGAAGCTTTTGCCTTCGGCCTTCATCGCCATCATCTGCGCGCCGCGGACGGCCGCGTTGTGCGATCGCTCGTTTCGCGGTGCGACCCAGGCGACTGGCGCGACGGGTCGCTTGAATTCGAACACCCGCTCGCCATCCCAGAGCCGGATCGCACTAAGCTCGCTCTGTTTGATCGCGTCCACCGCCATGGTTTTGGCCGCGGCGAGGTCTGGTGCTTCGATCACAGAGATGCACGGTTCCCCCTGTTCGGGAACGGAACGGAACGCATAGGCCACCAAGACGACAATCCCTCCTATCTTCCTGATCCTGTGGTAAAATAAACGCTCGCGCAACGCGCCGGTTGCCAATCGCCTTCGGAATGGGGACGATTGGCTATTCGTACCGGTCGATCGACCGGGGCCAAACTTTCAGATCAGCGAACCTTCCGGTTCGCGCTGCCTGGTTCCTGATCGTTGGCATCCAAAGTCCCCGCGCCGGAGCGGTTGTGCTGGCCTGGCGCGGCATCTTCTCGCGGCGGTTGTAGCTGACGTGCAGATAGTTCGCGTGTTTTCGGCGGAGGATCGTCGGTCGGCACACAGCCGAGCGCATGGAACAGGGCAGGGCCATCTGCGCGACGGGGATGCGCCGACAACATATCGAGCTGGATCGCCATGCATCGCCGGTCGTTTGTGGCGGAGCGCCGGGCGGCGACCTTGGCCAGCGGGATCGCCTGGAATGCGCCGAAGGTGAGCATCAGCAGCGACATGAACATGAAGGCGATCCGCAGCCACCCGCGGAAACCATATGAAGCATCGAAGAGAAAGGCGAACATGCCGGCGGTGAGGCCAAGGCAGCCGAGTTCGACGGCGTCGCCGTAGCGAATGAGCGGCTGGCCGAGCGTCATCATCCCGAGCGCTGCGACGCCGATGCCCCACAAAACGGCTCGCCCTTGTTCGCGATCGACCTTTTCGGAGTTGGTTTCGTTCGTCTCATCCGAGAGGCGGTGCCGCCTGCCGCGAGACGGGCCCGGGATTTCGCTATCAGACCTCGGGGCGATCGCTCTGATCATTCTGGTCGGTGTCTTCGGCGTTCGGCCGCGGAGGGAGCGATATGGTAACATCTTGCTTCTGTGACCTGCGCCAGGATCAGTTTCTATTCGGGCGGGTATTTTCCGGACCGCCGATGGCTTGATCGCCTTTCCACCAATCCGTGCGGGGACGACGACGCTGCGCTAATTCTGGTTCTTGCGGCCGGCGCCCTGGGCCGCCGCGCGCACCATATGCGCCCAGCTGCCGATATAGGCCGCACGGCGTTGATACTGCTCCCCGGCGTCGGCGGTCATCACCGCGATCCCGCCAATCGTTTCGGCAAGCTCGTTGGTAGTGCAGATTCCATTGCGCTCGAGGATACCGCCGAGCGCGGCGAGAACCGAGCCCATGGCAAACATCGCATCTTCATCCATCGTGGCGACCTTTCTTGGTTTTTGGGGATGGGGCGGGTTGCACCTTGACGTGGCGGTGGCCGGACGGCTGTTCCGCTCGGGTCACAGCGCCGCGGCAAGGCGGTCCAGTTCGGCGTCGCCGCCCTGGCGGTCGAGGTAATCGGTCGTGGCCTTGAGGATGCGTGCGATATTCGCATCAGAGGCATCGTCCATCGCGATCTTGCCGAAGCCGTCGAGGCTGAATTCGAGGCGGAAGTAATTCTCGGGCTCCAATAGTTTTTTCATCTGATAGTGGACCGTCTCGCTCTGACCGTCGAACATCGCCTCCAGCAAAGGTACGCCCCGCGTCGGTGCTGCCCATTGCAGAACGCCCCAGCGCTTCTGTTTCTCAAATTTGACCGTCGACTGACCGCAGCCGAACGACGCAACAAGGAATTCCGGTTTTTCGCCGTTTTCCCCTGCCCAGGTTTTGACTGCCTCGACATAGCCGCACATCGCCGGATTGTTGGCGAACAGGCCTCCATCGGCTCCACGCATGTCATGGTGCAAGGCGGTGAGCTCGGCGGGGTCAAAATAGAAGGGAGCGCTCGATGAGGCGTTCACCACATTCCACAGCGGCACTTGGCTGAAGCGATTGTCGCCCACATTTCTGTATTGGGGGCCGCCATTCGGGAAAATCGGCCCCGGACCCGCCGCGACATTGTAGAAAGTGCCGAGGAAGTTTCGCTCAAGCTCGCCCAGCGTCAGATTGCCCAATATCTGTCGAAGCACCGCGCCTTTGGCTGACTCTTTGTATTTTCCCGAAAAAAGCGGAAACGGGCCAATCCCCGCCCATTGGCTGGTGAACATCGCCTGCCCGTGCGTGTGATACAATTGTTCGATGTCTTTGGGGGCAAGTGGCTGGGCTGCCTGACCGGAAGCGGCGAGGCCTGCCGCCACGATGCAGCCGGTCGAGGTGCCGACGAACAGTTCGAAGCTGTCCGCGACCTTTAGTTTACCGCTGTCCAGGAGCTTCTGTTCCAGCCTGGCGAGCATATGCGCGGGCGCGATGCCCCTGATGCCGCCGCCGTCGATCGACAAGACGCGTATCTTCATCGGCAATTCCTCTGCGTCGAAACGTCCCACACGAACAGGTCTGTGTCAGCCGTTGTTCCCCTCATTTTGGACCAAGATCCATGTCGTTCGTGGACGGTAGTGCGCGGGGTGGTTCGGGTCGGATCTCCGGTGAGTGGTGCGCCGATCAGGCTTGGGCGGGCGGATGCCCGCCTGGCGGCGGCCACCGGGCTCTATCTCCGCTTCGCTCCGACCAAGCCCCCTTCGGGGTCTTGTCCGCTGAAGCGGTAACGATCCCTTCCGCGAGGCGGGGTAGGTGGCCGAGCTCGGCGGGGCGCCTCGCCGGGGCATCCCGCTCGGACCCATGTCTGTCATCGCCTCCTGCGCCGCCTCGCAGGCTCGCGGCGTGCCGGTGGTGGTCCGCGGGCACAAGGGCTGCCTCCGGCCAAGCTCCGGTAGAAGAAAATGACCCTGCTGGCGTGATCCTTCGATCCAAGGGTGCCAGCAGGGCCATTTTCTTCAACCTCCGCTAAGCCGCAGCGCAACGTCCCTTGCACCCGCGGACCCCCACCGGCCCTTGCGCCCCGGCGACGGCGGCTCCGGAGGTGATGACAGACGACGCAGCGCCTTTGTCCTCGGGGGATCAATGCGGGATCGCCTTCGGCGATACGTTTCCTTGTTTCAGGGACGCTGACCGCGTCCGATTTTATTGGCTCAGGCTCACCAAAGGCGATCGAAATCTGTCAAGAAATCAATTAGATAGATGGGATTCAGGGGAGGGGGTAGAAAGGGATGTGGCCGGGGAAAGAGGAACCGGACCACGGACAGGAGAAAGGACCAAGTCATGAAGATCGGAAGCTTCAAATTCGATGAACGCGTCGGTGATCTTGTCGGAAAGATCGCAACCCGCGAGATGCGTTTTCCTTATCTCATCATGCGCAAGGTGACCGATCGCCAGAGCGACAGCGCACCCGTCTATGAAATGTACGAAACCAGTCAGTCTGGCGACGAAATCCAGATCGGCGTTGTTTGGGAACGTCGCATGCGCGCGAATGACGAGGTTTTCCTGTCGGGCATGATCGATGACCCGTCTTTCGCCGTCCCCTTGCCGATTGCTCTATTTGGCGACGAGCATGATGGATTCGACGTCCAGTGGCGGCGCGAACGTGAGCGCGAGCCGCAGGGCTTTGGCAGCGGTGGTGGCTTCGGTCAGCGCGGCAATGGTGGTGGCCGGCGCGGGGCTTTCTCGGGCGGCAGCACCGCCGGGCCGGGTGGCGAATATACCGGCGCACCGCGCGGCCTCGATGACGAGGTGCCGTTCTAGGAACACCCCAAAGTCGGGCCCGGGGGAGCGCTGGAGACGCTTCCCCGGACCCTCAGCCATCAACCCGATCAAAGAGGCGGACTCACATGAACAAGCAAATGACCTCAGGCGCGGTTAGCAGCTTCGTTGACCTTCCGAAACTATTTGCCGAACTCACCGCGACTCCCGATTTCGTGGCGTCGTTCGGCGACCCCCTGCCGCTGTCGATCATCGAGCCGGGCGATGAACCCGGTGAGCATGATATGCCCGAGCCGTTGGCGGCGCAGGCCGAATGCGGAGGTGTCATTGCCGCCATTTTCGACCTGCTCACCGACACGCGGCTTGAACCGCTCGCCGCTGAAATTGCATGGGGGTTCGTCAATTCCTTCCATTTCGTCGCGAACAGGCTGGCGGGGCGTGAGGATCGGCTGGCCGACCAGCTGCGCGACATGGCGCGCCGGCTGGAACCCGGCGAGGTGTTCAATGGCGAACTCGAACAGCTCCAGCTCGAATGCCAGTCGGTCGCGGAGCAGGGCAGGGCGATGGAGGCGATGCGCGATTATGCCGCTGCCATGTACCGCACGTACAACGGCCGGCCGTGGTCTCCCGCGCGCGGGTCGCGTGCCTCGCACGTCACCACCGCCAGCCAGATTTCTGCGCTCGATTTCCTCCGCGCCCGCGCCGAACGCCGCCGCGATCGTTATGACCCGCAAGGGCCGATCGTTGTCGTTTCGGGGCCGGCGAAATGGCATGATGACCGGATCATCTGGGGCCGGCTCGACCAGATCAAGGCGCGTATCCCGCATATGATCCTGCTCACCACCGGCCAGCGCAAGGGCGTGGATGCCGCCGCCGCCGCATGGGCCGTCCAGCGCGGGGTGACCTGCATCAACTGGGGGCTCTATGGCAGCGGCGATGGCAAGGCGTTCAAGCGCAATCGCGATATCGCCGCATTGATGCCGGTCGAGGCGATCATCTGTGAAGGCTCCGGCATCCAGTCCGGGCTCTATGACATTCTCAACCCCGAGCATGGGCATCGCGTCCCGACGCATCTTTTCTATCAGGACGATCAGAAGCCGGATGTGCCGGTCACGCGTCGGCGGCGGTATCTCGCGCCCTGATCGCGGCGGGCGGCAGGATTATGAGGGCCGGGGCGGGGGACCGCTGCCGGCCCTTTTTTTTGCGTTGGCGCGAAGGCGGGGGAAACCCGAGCGGTTTCCCCCGCGCCGCTCCTTTTGTCGAGCCTGGCGGCCCGCCAACGTCGCTCCCCTTTCCGCTGTCGATGGAGGCTGACCGGGGCAATTCCAACGGCGCTATGTGAAACCCCGAGGGTGCCCGCGCCTCCCGGCACGAGGCTGCGCAGCGCGGGCGCGCTGCGTGAGGCGGGACGCACGGCGCGAGGCCGTGGTGTAATGCACCTGACGCACGGGTGCTGCAAAGTTATTTTCAAATGATCCCAATAGGTTGGGTGCGTGATACACGTGCCACAAGATCATTGAATCGTGTGCCACGTGAACCACAGGACATGCCTGGGGTGGAGATAAATAGCTGAGATTACGCCGATTTAGCCGGGGTACACGTGATACTATGACCTTCATCGCAATTCCGTGCACGCCATGGCTTGAGCGGTCTGACCGCCGGTCACGAGCGGATCGCCCGCCTCTGTCGGGTGCCGTTGGGGCTTTGTGTTCACTCACCGCTCCAGCGGAGATTGACGGCTTCCGGGTAGGAGCGAACGTAGCGCGTCGGTCGGCCAGCGACGATTCATCCTGAAGGCCGGTTGCTGGACGACGGTCGGATTTGAGGTGCAAGCCATTGAAAGCGCACGCGGCAAATGCCAACGCCGGGAGCCGCTGAAATCTCTAGCGACCGCCTCGGCTTACGTCGCTTGGTGAGGGACCTCGCAGATGCGATCCACGCCGACGGTAGCGCAGATCATTTGACCGATGGTGACGATCTGGTGGATGCTGATGCAATGAAAGACGAGGACAAAGCCGCCTGATGATTCCTGAGCCTGCTAACCCAAAAATCTACCACATCGTCCATGTCGACAAGCTGGCAGCGATTGCGGCCGATGGATTTCTGTATTCCGACGCGGTGATGGCCCAACGCCCGGCCAACGGGACGGTCATCGGCATGAACAATATCAAGGCTCGGCGGATGAACGAGTTGACGCTCGCCAGCCATCCTGGCCTCTACGTCGGCCAGTGTGTGCCATTCTATTTCTGTCCGCGCTCGGTGATGCTCTATCTCATTTCTCGTCGCAATTCAGAGCTTGCGTATCAGGGCGGCCAGAACCCGATCGTGCATCTTGTCGCCGACCTGAACGCTGTGGTCGCATGGGCACAAGCGGAACAGCGACGATGGGCGTTCACGTTGTCGAACGCAGGCTCCTTTTATTTTGAGGATCGCTGCAACCTGGCGCAGCTCGGCGAAATCAATTGGAACGCTGTGCAAACGACGCAATGGTCGGGAAGCCCCACCAAGGAGCAAAAGCAAGCCGAGTTCCTGCTTGAGCAGCATTTCCCATGGCACCTGATCGAGCAGATCGGTGTGCTCAATCAGGCGATAGGCCAGCAGGTGGTGCAAGCCATCGCTGGCGCCGCCCATCGTCCCCTGGTTCACATTCGACCAGAGTGGTACTATTAAGGGGGAACAAACATGGCACAAATCGAACTCAAAACGGGTGACCTATTGAAGGCGGATGCGGAGGCAATCGTCAACACGGTGAACTGCGTCGGCATCATGGGACGTGGCATTGCGCTTCAATTCAAAAAGGCGTTTCCGGCCAATTTCCACGCCTATGCGCGCGCGTGCGAGGATGGCGAGGTGCAGCCTGGCAAGATGTTTGTTTTTGACTCCGGCTCGTTCACAAACCCGCGCTACATTATCAACTTCCCGACCAAGAGGCATTGGAAGGGCAAGAGCCGTATCGAGGACATCGAGAGCGGGCTGGTCGCGTTGGCGCATGAAATCAGTGAGCGAGGTATCAAATCGATTGCTATTCCGCCGCTTGGGGCTGGCCTAGGTGGCCTTGACTGGGGCGATGTTCGCCCGCGCATCGAGGCTGCGCTCCGCGATCTGCCAAACCTTCATGTGTTGATCTATCAACCCAAGGGCGCACCTGACGTTATCAAGTCGCGCGACGTACCCAACATGACGCCGGGCCGGGCCGCGCTCGTCGTTCTCATGAACCGCTATTTGCAAGGGCTGATGGACCCGTTCGTGACGCTGATCGAGGTTCAGAAGCTGATGTATTTTATGCAGGAAGCCGGCCAGCCGCTCCGGCTGAACTACATCAAGCATCATTATGGTCCCTATGCCACCAACCTTTCCCATGTCCTTAATAAGGTCGAGGGACATTTCGTTGCGGGTTATCAGGATGGCGGCGATCAGCCGGATAAGGAACTCACAATTGTGCCTGGCGCCATTCTGGAGGCAGAGGTGTCTCTAGCGCACGAAGAGGCAACTCATGCCCATTTCAACAAGGTGGCTGATCTGGTTGACGGCTTTGAGACGCCGTATGGGTTGGAACTGCTTGCGACAGTTCATTGGCTGGTTACCCGTGAAGGGGCTGATACTGCAGAGAAGGCTCTTGCCGGAGTACGCGGGTGGAATGACCGCAAGAAAGTGTTCACCGAGCGCCAGGTTGCTATCGCGTTTGATACGCTAAAATCCAAGGGTTGGTTCGCAGTTGCTTGATGGCGGGACGGTCAGCTTGTGAAGCTTTATGGCCCGACGATCACCGCAGCGGGCCGCGACCGCGCGCGGCTGTGTCGCTGGAGGATATCGTCGCTAAGACCAACCGGCGATCGAACATCGGAATCGGCGAGGAACGACATGAGCGGAATGGAGGCCACTTGGCCACGGTCGAACGGCTGATTTCGTCACGAGCGGTCATTAGTCTACCTGACACGGATCGACGCGAATCGGTTGTTAACTTACGAAACGAAAAGCATAAATTTGATTGTCCCGTCTTTGGTCTCAAACCCCCGGCTTGAGCCGGGAAGGGCTTCAGCCTACGACTCGGCGTATAATCGGTATCCTCGGAGAAGTGAGACCGCCCGTGGGGCGTGAAGTCTCACTTCTCCGAGGATACCGATTATGGCCTATTCCAGCGGCAGTCACACGCTTTATCGTAAGCGCCAAAACCTCCCCACATTCCGGAGCTGATCGGTATCGGCGATAACGCCCGCGCGGTTAGCGAGGGTAAGATAGATGCTTGATGACGAA
>NZ_JBIVQA010000029.1:0-9321 GCF_044754985.1 Sphingomonas sp. NPDC092440
GGTCCATCCGCACAAGGCGCTAGGCTACCGATCACCCCGCGAGTACATCACCCAAACCCGCGAGGCCTCGTCAGGCAATTAGGGGGCAACGACAGCCTTATCCGTGGGAGCGCGCATGACACCATCTTATATGATATATCTTATCATATAAGATGGTTGTTCAATCGAGCAGATCACCAAACTTGCAATCGAGCGCCAATGCCAGTCGTTCGACGACCGTAACGGTCGGATTCCGAACCACCCGCTCTATGCCGCTGACGTAGGTTCGATCGAGCCCGGCTTCATCGGCAAGCGCTTCCTGTGACCAGCCGCGTTCCTTGCGCAGCTTCTTCACGTTCACGGCCAGTCTACGGCGGACATCCATCCTCCAGTTTGAACGGGAGTGATGCTGATGAAACCACGGACTATGAGTCTCATTTCTCTAGCCTTAGTTCGCCCCGTCGGTAATCTGCCGCCGGAATCTCATGCGCTGTGCGCGCGCCAAATCAGCAAGGGGAATTATCGCAAATGATCGACAAGACATCTCTGGACAGCATCGAAGGCCTCCACCGCATGAAGGCGGAAGGCATCATCACCGAGGAGGAGTTCGAGCAGTCCAAGCAGCGGATCCTGTTCGGCTCGGGCTCGAAGACCACCGCCGGCGCCACCACGGCAACAGGCAACGACCATCTCGCGTGGATACTGCTCCCCATCCGGCGCTACGCCGAGTTTACCGGCCGATCGTCGCGCAAGGAGTTCTGGATGTTCCAGCTCGTTTACGTTGCGCTGTTCGTCGTCGGCTCCGTCCTCATCGGCGGCACGATGGACAGCTATGGCGAGTTCAGCCCTTTTGGCAATGTCGTCCTGGGCCTGATCATCCTGGCGCTGCTCGGGCTGTTCGTACCGCTGCTCGCCGTCGAGGTGCGCCGCTTCCACGATCAGAACCGCTCGGGCTGGTTCGTGCTGCTCAACCTCATCCCGTACGTCGGCGTCATCATCGTGTTCGTGATGATGCTGCTTGAGGGCACGCAGGGCGACAATCGCTTCGGTCCCGATCCGCGGACCTGATCATCACACCAACCACGCAGGGGCGCTCTGGGAAGCCGTGGCGCCCTTTGTCGTATCTGGAGGAATCGAATGATCTACATCACCGACGGAGCCATGCTGGACGGGGTTCTGGACCCTGCGCTTAGGGCGCTGCTCACCACTCGCCGCGACCAGCTTCTGGCGGATGCCGCCATAAAAGGCTTTGTGCTTGAATGCCGTGCGGCTGGCGGGAAGACCTTCTACCTGCGGTATCAGGACCAGCACGGCCGGCAGAAGCAGCACCGGATCGCAGGCTATGGCGATGCCAGCTTCGACAAGATCAAGAAGGAGGCGCAGCGGCTCCGATCGGAAGTCACCCTCGGTGGCGACCGCCGAGGAGGCAAAGCGATTGCTCTCGGCGTGCGATGCCTCAGTGAACCCGCAGCTCGGTCGGATTGTCCGGCTCCTGCTCTACACCGGGGCCCGGCTGTCTGAGTTGCTCCAGGCGGAATGGAAGCATAGGCTTCTCGCGGTGCGCGTGCGCGTGCGCGTGCGCGTGCGCGTGGGCGTGGGCGTGGGCGTGGGCGGGGCCGGAGCCAGCGGGCGAGCGCGCATCTCGCCGAGCGCGACGAACTGATCCGCAAATTGTTTTTTGGAGCGGTTGACAGCGGATTGGGTGCCCCGTAGAGGCGCTCGCCTACCCCGTGCCCAGATGGCGGAATTGGTAGACGCACCAGCTTCAGGTGCTGGCGCTCGCAAGGGCGTGGAGGTTCGAGTCCTCTTCTGGGCACCATTCCCTCTCCACCGTTCTGTAAGTCAGATAAAATCTTGAACGGTGAAGAGGTTACAGCGGTTCTAAAACCGCTGCCGCGCCGATAGGCGAGCGGCTCCGCGAATACCAATTTCAGCACCGCGCGCTTGTCTTCGAGCTGCGGAGATTCCCAAAGATTGCAAGGGTTTCCGAGGAACTCGACGGCGGTTCTAAAAGTCGCGTCGAACTCGCCCAGCGGACGACCGCAATTTGCGATGCGTTCGGTAATCAGAGCCTTGTCGCGTTCGAGCGAATGAAGGCGGTCTTCGTAATTTTTCACGAGTGAACGGCTGTCAATTTCGACGATGCGGTCGAGATACTGCCCTATCTTTTTATCGATGGACGAGACGTCCTGCTTGAAGCTTCGCACTTGTTCCGCGCGCGTGAGGCTCCGTTCGTTCCAGAAATAGCGAAACGTGCCGACCGCGAGATTGAACAGTGAGACGGACGGGCGCATCGAGCGCAGCAACTCGGCGAACTCGCTTTCGAGATCGTCGCGCTTGATGGACTTGCCGTAGTCCGGGCAATCCTTGCGCTGGCACAAATAGTAAGCGTGACGTGCAGAGCGGCCCGTGGACCAGCACCCCATCAACGGCTTACCGCAGCCGCCGCACGATACCCAGCCTCGCAACGGAAAGTCGCGATTCAAATCCTTGCGCGCTGGCGCTTTCGCGGCACCCTTCATGCGTTCCTGAACGCGCAGGAAGGTTTCGTAGCTGATGATTGCCCTATGCTTGGCATCGACGAGATGCAGGCCCCATTCGGAAATAGTAATTTTGCCCGCGTAGATGGGGCGGTTCATCATCTCGCGCACGCGCTCGACGGTGATGCAGCTCCGCGCCTTTGCGGGATATGAAGGATGCGATGCGAAGAAGCGCATCACCTCGCTTTGCAAACCGAAGCGGCCAGAGGCGAAGCCTTCAAGCCCCTCGCGGATGACGGAAGCGACAGGTTCGTCCGGCACCATCATCTTGCCGTGCCCTGCGACGCGCTCGAACTTGTAGCCGATAGGCGCGCGCATCGGCCAGTAACCGGCCATGGCCCTTGCCCGCATGCGGTTCTTGGTCTGGTCGGCGTTCTTCTGACGCTGATGCTGCGATACGGAGGCGAGAAGGTTCTCGACAAGCTGAGAGTCGGAATCCTCGCCGAACTCGATCGATGGCGATTGCAGAATGCCGCCGACGCTGGCGATGGCCGCGCGCAGCTTGATGTGCGCTTCGAGGCTGCGCGCGAGACGAGAGATGTCATCGACGATGACGATGGTGTCGCCGCGCTGCCTGCGCAGGAAAGTCAGCATCGCCTTCATGCCGGGACGGTCGGTGAGCGAGCCGGAAGCGTCGTCGCGGAAGACTTCCACGACTTGATAATCCTTGTAGGTCGCAAACTCCCGGCAGCGGACTTCCTGCGATTCAAGGCCATGTCCCTGCGTCTTCTGCTGGGTGCTGGAGACGCGCGCGTAGATGACGGCGATTGATTGTTTGGCTTGATTTTTGCCGGTCATGGCGCTGCCTCTTCCGCCGGTTCTTCCTGACCGGCCTCATTGAAGGTTGATGTGAGTCTGCTCCGCGAGTTTAGCTCACCGCGCTGGGAAATGGTCGCTTCGCATTGCCTTATCCCATGCAGAATTTGCTCGGAGGATTCGCCAAAGGCGCGATCCACGAAGCTTTCCATGATGCGCCCGACGACCTCGATAAGATCGAGCTTGGCATCTAACGTCATATCGAGATCATCGACATGATGCAGGAAATCCGCAGGGTTGAAGGACATGGGCACACACTTTCCCGCCCGGCGCGGGAACACCGCGCGGACGAATATCAGGTTGTTTGTTGAGTTGGCCCTACCGCGCCGCTGGACCCCGCCGGGGGCATAAACAAAGAAGCGCCCGGGCACTTAGCCGGACGCTTCTGAAATGCGGACGCAATTGTAGGAATTTCGTCCTATATTTTCATGAAGTTATTATAAAGTCAAGATTTTCTTTGGAAAAGTCTAGACTACACGAGGCTCCGCGTATCGCTATTGAAAATCGGCCAGCCCGTTCCAAGATTTAGGGAGAGCAAGAAGGAGAAGCGCCCCTCGGGTAGATGCACATCGTGTTTGAAAGCTGCCGCGTGATTTTGCGGAGTACCCTGACATGAATGCCATCAATTGCCCCCTCAACAACGGTAACCCTGCCATAGTCCAGATCGTCACCGACGCTGACCTCGAAAACTCCGAACTGGTGCGCGACGCGCGCACCTTTGCGGCAAATATTCGCGTGCCGCGCGGACGTATGCTCGATTTCCTCGCGGACGGCTATCGTGACTGCGATACCATTCTCGTCGATGCGGAAGGCAACCGCGCCGAAATCGATCTAGAGCTGCTCGAACGCGACGGTATCGAATGGTGGTTCAAGGATTGGTGCAAGCGTCCGCTCCCGAATGTGACGCCGCGCGTACGTGTGGAGGCGCGTGAGCGCGCCCGCGTCGTCATTACGCTGCTACGTCTCATCTTCCCCAAGGAATCGGTTGTGTGGGGCGTGGATCCTGAGCGGCTGCGCCTCATCGCTCTGACTGGCGTCTCGGCCCCGCCGGAGTGAAGTCTGCTTGGCAATCGCCTACTACGCTCGCTGCTCTCAGCTATTCGCCACGGTTTCGTCGCCCGCATCATCGTCGGACAGCCAGTCTTCGCGGCCATGGCGGATGCGCTGGATAAAGATGCCGTCACCCTCGATGCGATAGACAATCAGATGTGACTTGTAGCGAAAGACCCGGGATCGCTGCCGGATTTCCATGCGCTCCCGCGCGGCTTGCGGATGCTCAGCCAGAAATTCGAGAGTCTGGATTAAGCCGTCTCGGTAGGCGACGGCTTGCTCGATGCCGAAGTTATCAATCGTGTAGAGCGCGATTGCGGCAATATCGTCGTCAGCCGCCCGCGAAAGCAAATAGGGCATCAGGTCCCCTGACGGGCCGCGAGAACGGCGTCAAAAATCTGCTGGACGCTGCGGGACGACGCGCCGCTTTCTTCCGCCTCGTCAATCAGCTGCTGCATGGCCGCAATCTTACCGGCGCGCTCCTGGTCGCGTCGGATAAGGTCGCGCACATAGTCGCTCGCATTGCTAAAACGGCCTGTCCCGGCCTGGCCTTCCACCCACTGCTTCATCGCGTCGGGAAGGGATACGTTCATCGTTGCCATTGCTCACCTCTCTCAATCAGCTTAGCAAGGATTGGCAAAGATTGCCATATTTTTTGGCGATGCGCCGCGCAGGGATAGATGGCATTTGTCTCAAATTGCAGGGAATATTAGCGGGCTTTAACTCTCGCGAGGCGATAATTTCCGCATGCGCGAGACCGTGGAAGATACAATATCGATAGATTCACAGGTCGAATTGCCAGAGCAATTCGACATCGCTGCATATGCAGCCGCCAGGGCATTCAACAATTCGGCTTATCCGCCGGGAATGCCGGACTGGGTGCAAGCCGCCATCGAGGCGCGCGCCGTTGATATTTGCGAAGCGGCTAAGGACAATCTCGCACTGGATGAACTCTCCGAACCGGGCGCGAAGGAAAAGCGCCGCAAGGAAGCGGGCGAAACCACCGAGGCGCAGTTCGGCTTCATCATCCAGCAACAGCAGCGCGAGCGCGAGGAATGGCTGAAATCCTCCGTCACCGTCGCGGGCACGACGATGACCGGCGCGGAGTGGCAGGATTTGTCCAAGCGCCTGCGCGAAGACGATGATTTCCGGGACAAGCTGATGCAGCTTTTCATCGCGCGCGGCATGAGCCGCGACGAAGCCGAGGCCCGTGTCGAGCGTGTCGCCGAAGTCGCCGAGATCGCCGCCATTCCGGAATCCCAGCGCACGGACGAGCAGAAACGCTATTTCAGCAATGCGCAGGCGGACCCGACTTTCAAGAAAGACGCCGAAGGCGCCCAAACACTATTGAAGCCCGTGGCACCGCAACCACGTTCCGAGTTGCACGGAAGCTTCAAGGCGGCGGCAAGCGGAGAAATCGCAGAGACTCCTGCCGTGTCGCAGTTGCCCGCTACGCAGAACACCGTCGATTTGCAAAATTTCGCGATATAAATCGACGCGCCTCTGCGTCTGCCCTTTTAGCGCGGAAGGCTGTTCATCAGGACGGAAACGTCATCGCCCGTCAGGTTCGTAATCCGGCGCATTTCACCCTCGCCAACGATAGTCACGTTCTTGAGGTCCAGCAGCCTGAGCGAGAGGACGGAAAGCAGGAACGCGAGTGCCGCGATCACCAGAATCGCCGCACCCCGCGCTGCGCCGCTCGCGAGGGCGGTTCGCATAGTGTAATCGAATGGGGACGAGCCGGACGCTGTTTGCCAGTCGTGCATGATGACGAGGTTTATCGTGGCAGCCATCAGGCAGAGGGCGAAGCCGGTGATAAAGATTCCGCGCATGACCGCGCGGACGTTGGGATGGTCGCTCCCATGAAGGATGAACCTCGCGCCGCTTAGGATCACCGCCGCCATTGCCACTATGCCGCTGAGAAAACCTGCCACGCTGGCAAACCCGCTCCAGTAAAACGGGATGCTTCCATGCGCCGGGAAGAAGACGCCGATGATGCCCGCCGCGCACAATGCCATAAAATAGATGGCTATGCCGATGACCGGCACGGCCATTGCTTTTGGCACGAACGACCACGCGCTGGGCTTGACCGTCACAGAGGTCGCGCCCTCCAGATTGACCACGCCTCCACTGATCGCAACCACGCTCATGTTTTCCCCCTGCGATGAATTGAGATGCTATCTGTTCAGCATGGCCGCACCGTGCTGCGAGAGCGCGCCGCTGGTGTAGGCGGATAGGACGTAGCTTGCGCCTTCCGGTGTCGTTGCGCTCAAAGCGCCGCCGCCTGAGCCGTTCTGCGTCAACCAGACGCGCTGCCCGGTCCTGATCGTCTTGTCGCGCGGGTTGATTGCCGTTCCGGTCGCCATGAACAGAACTTGCTGCCCGTCGCGGTGGAAGGCTTCCACACTCGCCTGCTGCGGCTGGCACATTTCCTGATAGCCGAGGCGGTCGCGCTTGCAGATGGCTTCGGCGCGCGCAGCATTCCCGCCCAACTGCGCCCAGGCCGGAATGCCCGGCTGCGTGATGTCGTTGAGCCTCACATCTTCATAGACGGAATCGATGCAGATTGTGTCCGCCTGTTGCCCAAGCGGCTTGTCCCCGCGCAGCAGATAGCCGCGAGACCCGTCCGCGTTCGACGTGAAAACAAGCGCGGTCGCATAGCCATAGCCGGTGCGGTTGCCCACGATGATGGTGTTCTGGCCTTCGGCCTTGAGCGCTTCGCGCACCTGCGCACCCGGCAGGCATTGTCCGGTTCGCAATGACTGCGCGGTAGCGGGCGAAACATAAGCAAGAATGAGCGTCGCGGCGACAGCTCCATAATAGCGCAGCTTCATCTTGAAGAGTCCCGGAAACGGTCCTTTTCGAGACTGCGCGGGACTTCCGTTCCGGCTGCTTCACCGCTATGTTATTCTCGAACATATCGGCTTCTTCCTTCGCGTTTCTGCTCACGAATAAGCCGGTCTCATAAACCACCATTTTCGAGATTGCCGACGCCTCGCCATGTGTTGGCGGAAGGACAAGCTTGCGCATCGGCTATGCAAGGGTTTCAACGGAAGACCAGTCGCTGAACTTACAGCTCGACGCGCTGCGTGCCGCAGGCTGCACGAGGATTTACCGCGACCGCATCAGCGGCAAGTCGCGCAAGCGTCCTGGCCTCACGCGCGCGCTGGCAGCCATCGGGAAAACCGACAGCATCGTCGTCTGGCGGCTCGACAGGCTGGGCCGCAATTTCCGGGATCTGGTCGATATAGCGGAAGAGTTGCGCGAACGCGGCAGCTACCTTGTCTCTCTGTCCGAAGGCATCGACACATCCTCACATATTGGTGAGGTCGTCTATCGGGTCATGTGCGTCTTTGCGGATTTTGAACGGCGCGTGATTGTCGAGCGCACCGTCGCCGGGCTGGCTGCGGCAAAGCAGCGCGGCGTGAAGTTAGGCCGCAGTCGCAAACTCTCCGCCGCTCAAATCGCCGAAGCCCGCCAGCTTCTGAAAACTGCAAAGGCTGACGCCATCGCCGCACGTCTCGGCGTCGGCAGGTCCACATTGTTTAGGTCATTGCGACAGGAGCAACGCACATGAGCGGTCCCGATACCCAACTTCGTGAATGGTACGAGGATGGCCGTAAACGCGGCGCGCGATGGCTGCAACTTCGCTGGGACCATTGGGATCGCACATGGGAGCCCGACTATCACTATCAGCCGACGCCGCCTAAGGACGTAGGGCCGGTGCATGGGCTTGGCGGCCTTATTGATCTGGCCTTGCCGCTGGAAGGGCAGAACGCCAATATCGCCGAAGAGCCCTAACGTCGGAAGGGCAAGTCGACATTTCTCGATTATTTCGGGCCAACAACCATGATGCAGTCATAGCCCGGCTTAGGTTTTTCCGCACAAGGCTGCACTGAGAGGCCGCGTACCCTGGCGGTATCAGTCACCACTTCGATGGCAGTTGCCGCATTGGGGTTAGTCACAATGGGCTGACTGGAGAACCATAGAGCTCCGCACATCGTGGCGCTGAGAGCGGCTCCCATGACGCCAGCTTGCATAAGTTGAGATTTTGTGAATACGTTCGTCAGCTTCATCTGTTCTCCTAGCTGTTAAAAGCACGAACAATCTCACACATCTGGAGCCAATATGTCAAATTCTGAGAGCGAATACGACATTGAGCTGTACAAGCTGTATAAAGATGAGATTAAGCGAGAAGACGATATCGTCTATCAACGCAGCATGAGTTCTCTTACATTTCAGGGATTTCTGTTTGCGTCGATGACTTTTCTAGTATCGAACCCTTGGTTTAAGGATGTAGTGGTTCCAATTCATCCGTTTCGGGAAAGCATGCTGGCATTTTTGGGCATTGCCGGGTTCATCGTCGCATTGTTAACGGCTAGCGGCATCATGGCCGCCGCCAGCTCAATCGCGGCTGTTTCGAAGGTATATAACGAAGGAAGTATACCCAAAAACCCGCTTTGGCCTCAACTTCACGGCAAGGGTCGGCGCTTCAAGCTGGGCGGAGGTCACGCCGTTGCGCTACACTTCCTCCTCGCCATCCTTTGGGGCGTCTATGAAGTAGTTCTAGTACAGTCCCTGCATTTGCTTCTAGAGAGTTTAGTTTTACCATTAGCAATATTGCTTTCGGCGCTTATCTTAAGCGCTTATCTCGCGACGCGCTCTTATCTCTCTAAAGATTAGAACGGCACATCGTCGTCCAAGTCCTCGATGGTTTCACCCAGCCGCTGCCGCGCGTCATGCGCCCATATCTGCGTTTGCAGGTCGAGATGTTCGGTTATCCGCGCTTCCAGCGGAATTTCGGGTCGCGCCTCACCCTCCCAATGGTGCAGGTCGTTAATCGTAAGCGCTAAAACTGCCCCACGTGGTTGCGGGGCGACGGCGGCGACGTGGACGGCGTAATTTCGGCGATCAGGCGACGCTGGCGAGATTGCTC
>NZ_JBIVQA010000030.1:0-6644 GCF_044754985.1 Sphingomonas sp. NPDC092440
TCGCCGCCATTGTAGCGCCTAGTCGTATGCTCAGTCATATGGCTCACTCTTATCTAAGAGCGAGACCCTGTCAGGTCATTTCGGGGGCCAACTCAGGTCCACGCCGCGCGGACATAAAGCACCGCGCTTGCGGCGTGGAAGCTGGGAGCGGCAACCAGTCCATGCAGCGCGCCTAGATCGATCGGGCTCGCCATTTTGCATCGCAGAGCCGTAATAAGTTCGGCCTGGTACAATGCGCTTGCCGGAATGTATGGGAGTGGTCCGTGCCAAAGAAAGGCGAGCGGACCCTTCGCCGGGAGAAACGCAAACAATATTAGTGTAAGAAGCGCCGTTAGCCAGAAAGATGCAATGAACCGACGTGCTTCGTCCTTACGGCCCGTGAAGGCGAAATAGCCCAACAGCACGGCGGGGGAGAGGAATATAGTCTCATAGGCGACGCGCTCAGACCATTGAATCGCGGTATGCTCGGTAACAAACCGATACCATGCCAACCACTCGAATCCGATTGCGTCATCGATTTGCTGCAGCGCAGCGTCAACGAAACCCGAACTCATTCCGGATATGGGATAAGCCGCCAAGGCACCAACAATACAGATACTGACAAAGAGCCCATAATATTCTGCGGCATCTCGCCAAATGCATCGCGCCCCCGATAGTGCGCCACGAAACAAAAAACGGATTGTGCTTGCGCCACCGAGGGCAGTGGTAACGAAAGCAGCAAGTCCCAAGTCAACTTTAGCTGTCATCGAATTTAGTGCCATCAACAGAGCGACCGCGCTAACGCTGGCAAGGATCGACCATACTAACCAGCTTAAAGGAATTTCATTATGGAAAGGCGTTCTAGCGCCATCATAAACTTTCACATCACAGCTGGATGGAAGAGGCCAAGCGGAATTTTTGTCGGAAGATGGCGTCCGTGGGTAGAGTAATTTGCTCAATTTGATCTATCCCGTTTTGCGAGTGCTCGGGACTGTGTCGACTTCATTACGCTCTCCCGCCGGGCCGGCCACATCTCCACCGAGGTCGGCGGAGGGCCGGCCTCTAAAATGCGTTACGCGGCCGACATCAAAATCCCTCATCTTGAAATTGTGGTGGGCTTTGCGATGATTCACTTCGCCTATGAATGCCGCCGTTTTGCCACTTCCAAACGATGTTGAGGCGCTCGAGGCGCCGGTTGCGACGGTGCACTTGAGGACTGAGGGGGCTGAGGCCGAACTGACTACGCTCGCGCCCACGTGAGCATCACGCAAACGTTGATCTCGCATCTCAAGCTGGAGGTCGCAGGCTAAGGCGTGCCGTACGGCGGCAGCGCCGTACGCGCCCAGCGGGTGCTCACGCAGCTGGACTTCAACGCGAGAACCTCGCGGCCGACGTCGCCGAAAATAGTCTTGTGGGCGTTGCCGGCTCGGTGAACAAGGCGAAACTTCTTCGTTCGAATGCAGGAAGTCTGTCAGGAAGCTGTTCACCGAGCATCTGCCGCGCATGCGCGTCGTCGTGCCTCCGTACCATGTTCATGGCCGACCTGTGGCAGTGGCCGCTTGCCCAGGTTGGGCGAGGATATGACCGAGACGATGGAGGTGATTTCGCGCACGGGGAAGGTGATCGAGAAAGATACATCGCGAGATTGCAGGGATAGCATTTCCCCGCCAACTACCAATCAGCATCCTTGGCATCGGTTGTCGACGTCGAGCCGGGGAAATTCGGCAAAGCCGCTCGTATCGCCACCGCCGCCGTGCATGATCTCGCCAGATAGCAACCGAAATAGACAGGCTCGGACCTCGCGGAGGCAGCGTGGCAACGGATTTTTCACCACCCACGCACAATCTAGAGCGCTTTCTGACCGGTCTGAATCGGGAGGGATTCCCAACCGTCTGAAAATTTGATTCACGATGCTGGCTGGGGTTGGAGGCCGGCACGGAATGGGTCAGGCGCTTTCGATGGATTTGCGGTCTCGGTTGCTGGCGGCGATCGATAGCGGAATGAGCAGGCGATCCGCAGCGGCGAGGTTTGGCGTGGCGCCTTCGACGGCGATCCGCTGGCAGTCGCAGCGAACGGCGACGGGCAACTTTGCCCCCAGGCCTCAGGGCGGCGATATGCGCTCACGCCGGATCGAGGAGCGCCGCGAGGAGGTGCTGGCTCTGTGGGAGGCGAACCGGGACATTACGCTCGACGAACTTCGCGTGGCGCTCGCCGGCATCGGTCTGTCGATGGCGAACTCGACGCTGCACCGGTTCTTCGCGCGCCACGCCATCACGCGGAAAAAAGACCGGCCACGCGATCGAGCAGGACCGGCCCGACATCCTGAGGCAGCGCCGGGGCTGGTTCGACGGCCAGTGCGATCTTGCCCCCGAGCGGTTGGTGTTCATCGACGAGACGTGGACCGCGACCAACATGACCCGCAGCCATGGCCGCGCTCCAAAAGGCGAGCGGCTGCGGATGGGCTTCCCGCATGGTCACCGCATAACGACCACGCTGGTCACGGGGCTGAGAATGAGCGGGATGATCGCGCCGATGGTGCTCGACGGACCGATCAACGGCGATTGGTTCGAAGCTGACGTCGGCCAGGTGCTCGTCCCCGAATTGAAGCCCGGTGACATCGTCATCATGGACAATCTCTCCAGCCACAAGCGCGCCTCGGTGCTCGCTATGATCGAGGATGCAGGCGCGAGCCTGCGCTTCCTTCCGCCCTACAGCCCCGACTTCAATCCCATCGAAAAGGCCTTCTCGCGCCTCAAGGCCATGCTCAGAAAAGCCGGCGAGCGCACCGTCTCCGGCCTTTGGGACCTCATCGGCCAACTCGTCGACCTCTTCGAGCTTGCCGAATGCGCCAACTACTTCAGCTCATGCGGTTACGACCCTGATTGATCGGAATCCGCTCTAAAAAGGGGCGCGCTCACCTGGGGGTTGGGCGCGCCCCTGCCAAAGCGCCGATTCGCGCCCGGCCGATTTATGATGGCGGTGCCGCTGGCCGAGACCAACCAAAAAAAGCTCGCAACCAAAGGGATCAACGGCTTTTAGAGATCGAATCAGCAAAAACACGGGCGCCTGTCCCTGTGCGGCCAGCTCTAACCACACCGAGTGGGTGATCATTTCGCCGGGCTTGGCGCGAACAAGGTCCAGGACTCTATCCAGCGCGCCGTGCGGCTGCGGCGCTTCTCGAGGAAGATGGAGCACCGATATGGTGCTTCCATCTTTTTGGGGGAACGCGTGCGCGACGATGAGCAGTCGGCGCCAATATGGGACTCATCTTTTCCAGATCGGACTCTGTTCAGACCGCAAAGCGTGTATCGTTCAATCAGACAACATTGTAGATCGTGAAGCGCGGCGCGTCGCGCCCGGCGATTGGTGCTGCCGCCGCGAGTTTCCGCATCAGCGCCGGCAACTCTTTCCAGCCTGCGCCATTCTCTCGACGCCACCGATAGATCTGGTTCTGCCCGTCGGTCCCTACCGGTCGCCGTTCTGGATCCGAAATAACCGTCACTTGGCCTATCATGACACCTCGGCCACCGGCGTAAATACCGGCGTTTGCACCGGCTCCATCTCAAAAGATTGTGATCACGGAAAGACGTACCTCGCCGCGGGCTTGCACCTCAATGAGCGCGGTGCGAAGATTGTCATCTCGCAGCATCCCCGCCACGACAAGCTCGTCCGCTCGATGGCGGGATTTGCAAATGGCACATCTTGTTGAAAAACTATTCTGCTAAATCCAAGAAATTTAAGCGGATCGCCATGCATCGCTGCAAAGCCGATCAAGACTTTGCGGCTATGATCCATCTCGTTGCAGCCGTCATCAGTTTACGATGAATCCTCGCAGGCGTTAGTTTACATGCAGCATTGGATGAATGCACAAAATTGTGCGGTGCCCATTTATTGAGCACCGATCTGCCATTAGCAAATTTCATGAGCAGGGTCGGTCGTACGAACGCGGAGCCTCGGTTCACGGATCGGACTTTTCGCCAGTTTGCTTCACTGTTTTTTGTTGCGCCGCAGCGCGAATAGCCGCCAGGTACGAAGAGTCTCCACTTCCCACAGATGGCGGTGCGGCGCTTTGGCACAAAAATTGCTCAATACCTCATCGTCAAGCCTGGTCTCAATGGCTCGCTTACAATGCCAGGATCGCGGCTGCTTATCAAAAGGGAGAACGAATGGAGACATGCATCCGCAGGGGAGCGCTTGATACTCTCGCTCCTGCCTTGAGTTTGGCCTTAGTGGCCGTTGCGGCGGCGCCCGCGTATGCCGCCGATGGCGACTCGCCGCCACCGAAGAGCTGGTCGGAAACGGTCAAGCTTTCTGGCCATGTCGAAACGGGCTTGACCCTCAACACTGGCAATCCAACTGATGGCATCAATTTTGGCCATTTGTTCACCGACAAGGCGGGCGAGCCTCAGCTCAATCAAGTCATGCTAACCGTTGAACGTCCCATCGACTCAGCGTCGCAAAACGTCGACATCGGGTTCAAGATTCAGGGAATGTACGGTTCGGACGCCCGATACACGCATTTTCTTGGGGAGCTAGATGGTATAACGAACCGACGTAATCAATTCGATATCGTTGAAGCTTATGTGAACGCGCATCTGCCCATCCTGACCTCGCGCGGTTTCGATATTAAAGCAGGTCAGTTCGTGACGCTTGAGGGGGCCGAAGTTATTGACGCTACAGGGAACTTTTTCTATTCACATAGTTACATTTTTAATTACGGCATTCCGTTCAAACACACCGGTATATTGACAACGATCCATGTGGATAAAATTTTAGACGTTTATGCTGGAATTACGTCTGGCGTAAATACTACTCTCGGTAGTGGTGATAATAACGGTTCCCCGTCTTTTCATGGCGGTGTGGGTCTCAATTTGATGCGTGGCGCGCTCACGATATTCGCTACGACCAGTATTGGACCAGAAATTCCACGGGGCACTCCGGGCGTCCGTCCTAATCGCGATCTTCGCTACCTGAATGATATCACGGTCATCTGGAAGATCAATAATAGGCTGACGTCGACAACTGATCTGAACTATATTCGAGACGGCGGATTCAATGTTTCTGGTGGCGGATTTGCGCAATATTTCACCTATTCAATCAACGATCAATTTGGGATCGGCATTCGTGGTGAGGTGTGGCGCGACGGTGACGGGTTTTTTGTTGGTGCGTTTCCCGGAAACCGGGATTTCGTCAACGCCGAGAAAGGTTTACCGGCCATTGTCATCGGTGGTGGCAAGACGACCTACGGTGCCGTCACGTTTGGCGTCAATATCAAGCCGCTAATGCCAATCAAAGGCGCAGCCCTAAATGTAAGGCCAGAAGTCCGCTACGACTGGTCGCTCAATAGTACCACGCCATACGCGGCGGGATCGCACGATCATCAATTTACAGTTGGGGCCGATGCCGTATTGACCTTCTGATTGTCGTAGCCATCCGGTGAAGGCCACGGCGGGCGACTATCAGTCGTTTGCTGTTTTGATGATGCGCTTCGCAGCGGCATTGCGGCGGGCTGCAATGCGACCGAGGGCTACCTGGATCGGGAAGACATCCACCTCGTCGGGATCATATCCGTCGAGCCACTCGGTGATTTCTGCGTGATCAGGGTGGTTGGGATCTGCTCTGGCCTCAAGCATCTCGTAGAAGCCGGGAATGCCGCCGCAGTCCTCCGGCGGGCAGGCGCGTGCGCCTTCGATGAACCGGGGATATACAGTGCCGGGATCGCCGGAGCGCGCATCGCTGACGATGAGGCTGTGCTCCCAGTTGTCGCCGAAATCGTATGTGTAGTCGATCCTGGTGGTGCCGGGCGCGAGCACGTCGCGCAGGCGGGTGCGTGCCGCGATCTTGCGCGGCGCCGTGCCCCAGTCGTCGTCCATGGGCAGGCCATAGGTCTGCCCGTCGATGACCAGCTCCCAGAGATGATAGTCCAGCCACCCCATCGCCGCCTGAACGATATCGTGCAGGACCTTGAGGGTGATCGAGGTCGGCACTTCGACGACGCGCCAGATCGGCGGGTCGGAATCCTTCAGCTCGATGCGAACCGTGGCGATCTCTGTGAAGCTATCGATGGCGCGTCGAGAGGTCATGCCGCTTGCGATAGCATGCCCCGCTGCTTGCGCCAGTTCCACGGCAGCAGCCGGTCGAGCTGGCGGACCGGATGCTCGGCGATGCGAGCGAGCACATCGGCGAGCCAGGCCTGAGGATCGACGTCGTTGAGGCGGGCGGTCTGGATCAAGGTGTAGAGCACCGCCGCGCGCTGGCCACCGCGATCGGAGCCGCAGAATAGCCAAGCTTTCCTGCCGAGTGGCACGCAGCGCAAAGCCCGTTCGGCCGCGTTGTTCGTTAGGCAAACCCGGCCGTCGTCGAGGAAGCAGGTGAAGGCGTCCCAGCGCCGGAGCATGTAGTTGATGGCCTTCGCGAGATCGTGGTTGCGCGACAGCCTGGCGAGCTGGGTGGTGAGCCAGGCGTGCAGCTCGGTCATGAGCGGCGCGCTCAGTTCCTGGCGCACGGCGAGCCGCTCGACCGCGTCCTTGCCGTTGATGCTGTCAGTGGGCGTGTAATTCTCCGCAAAAGTGGGTTCTCCCGCACTTTTGGTGCAGGGGTCATGCCATAATGCGAGCGCGGAGTAGATCGATGCCGGCGCGTCCGTACATTGATCGCTTGATAAG
>NZ_JBIVQA010000031.1:2500-5968 GCF_044754985.1 Sphingomonas sp. NPDC092440
CATCCACACCAAGATACTGCGCTACACTGCTCTGCCGAGTTTCGTGTTGGCTTATGCCAATCCAGTGTTGTCGTTGGTGGTGTGGACTCTCAAGCGTGAGGTAAGGGCAATTGGTGGATGCCTTGGCGCATACAGGCGATGAAGGACGTGGCACGCTGCGATAAGCGTGGGGGAGCTGTGAGCAGGCTTTGATCCCACGATTTCCGAATGGGGAAACCCACCTAATCCGATTATCCTGGTCGTGAGTAATCACGGTTTGGGTAATTGGAAAAAGGTATCACCTAGCTGAATAAAATAGGCTTCGTGAAGCGAACCCGGCGAACTGAAACATCTCAGTAACCGGAGGAAAAGACATCAACCGAGATTCCGTTAGTAGTGGCGAGCGAACGCGGACCAGGCCAGTGCTTCTAATTCAACTAGCAGAACCATCTGGAAAGATGGGCCATAGCGGGTGACAGCCCCGTATGCGAAAGTGATGTTAGAAGACTCGAGTAGGGCGGGACACGTGTAATCCTGTCTGAACATGGGGGGACCACCCTCCAAGCCTAAATACTCGTATGCGACCGATAGCGAACTAGTACCGTGAGGGAAAGGTGAAAAGCACCCCGATGAGGGGAGTGAAACAGTACCTGAAACCGATTGCCTACAAGCAGTGGGAGCCTCTTTATGGGGTGACCGCGTACCTCTTGCATAATGGGTCTGTGACTTAATGTATCAAGCAAGCTTAAGCCGATAGGTGTAGGCGCAGCGAAAGCGAGTCTGAATAGGGCGACTTAGTTTGATGTATTAGACCCGAAACCCGGCGATCTAGGCATGACCAGGATGAAGGTGGGGTAACACCCACTGGAGGTCCGAACCGATTAACGTTGAAAAGTTACCGGATGAGTTGTGTTTAGGGGTGAAAGGCCAATCAAGCCGGGAAATAGCTGGTTCTCCGCGAAAACTATTGAGGTAGTGCCTCGGATGAACACCCTAGGGGGTAGAGCACTGGATGGATGCGGGGGTCGCGAGATCTACCAATTCTAACCAAACTCCGAATACCTAGGAGTGATATCCGGGAGACAGACGGCGGGTGCTAAGGTCCGTCGTCAAAAGGGAAACAGCCCTGACCTACAGCTAAGGTCCCCAAGTCACGTCTAAGTGGGAAAGCATGTGGGAATCCCAAAACAACCAGGAGGTTGGCTTAGAAGCAGCCATCCTTTAAAGAAAGCGTAACAGCTCACTGGTCTAAATAAGGGTTCCTGCGGCGAAGATGTAACGGGGCTCAAGACGTGCACCGAAGCTTAGGGTGTGGATTTATCCACGCGGTAGCGGAGCGTTCCGTAAGCCTGTGAAGCGATCTGGTAATGGGTCGTGGAGGTATCGGAAGTGCGAATGCAGACATGAGTAGCGATAAAAAGGGTGAGATGCCCTTTCGCCGAAAGACCAAGGGTTCCTGCGCAAGGCTAATCCGCGCAGGGTGAGCCGGCCCCTAAGACGAGCCCGAAGGGGGTAGTCGATGGGAACCACGTTAATATTCGTGGGCCTGGTGGTGTGTGACGGATGGTGTGTGTTGTATGCTCTTAACGGATTGAGCATGCTTCGAAGCTGTCCCGGGAAATAGCCCCACCGTATAGACCGTACCCGAAACCGACACAGGTGGTCAGGTAGAGTATACCAAGGCGCTTGAGAGAAGTGTCCTGAAGGAACTCGGCAAATTGCCTCCGTACCTTCGGAAGAAGGAGGCCCTCACATTGCGCAAGCAGTATGAGGGGGCACAGGCCAGGGGGTAGCGACTGTTTAGCAAAAACACAGGGCTCTGCTAAGTCGGCTTCAAGACGACGTATAGGGTCTGACGCCTGCCCGGTGCCTGAAGGTTAAGTGGAGGGGTGCAAGCTCCGAAATGAAGCCCAGGTAAACGGCGGCCGTAACTATAACGGTCCTAAGGTAGCGAAATTCCTTGTCGGGTAAGTTCCGACCTGCACGAATGGCGTAACGACTTCCCCACTGTCTCCAGGACATGCTCAGCGAAATTGAATTCTCCGTGAAGATGCGGAGTACCCGCGGTTAGACGGAAAGACCCCGTGCACCTTTACTGCAGCTTCAGAGTGGCATTGGAAAATAACTGTGTAGCATAGGTGGGAGGCTTTGAAGCATCGGCGCCAGCTGATGTGGAGCCATAGGTGAAATACCACCCTGTTGTTTTTTAATGTCTAACCTCGATCCATGAAACTGGATCAGGGACCCTCTGTGGCGGGTAGTTTGACTGGGGCGGTCGCCTCCTAAAGAGTAACGGAGGCGCGCGAAGGTTGGCTCAGGCCGGTTGGAAACCGGCTGTTAGAGTGCAATGGCATAAGCCAGCCTGACTGCGAGACTGACAAGTCGAGCAGAGACGAAAGTCGGTCATAGTGATCCGGTGGTCCCTCGTGGAAGGGCCATCGCTCAACGGATAAAAGGTACGCCGGGGATAACAGGCTGATAACCCCCAAGAGCTCATATCGACGGGGTTGTTTGGCACCTCGATGTCGGCTCATCACATCCTGGGGCTGGAGCAGGTCCCAAGGGTTTGGCTGTTCGCCAATTAAAGTGGTACGTGAGCTGGGTTCAGAACGTCGCGAGACAGTTTGGTCCCTATCTGCCGTGGGCGTCGAAATTTGAGAGGAGTTGACCCTAGTACGAGAGGACCGGGTTGAACATACCTCTGGTGTACCTGTCGTCGTGCCAACGGCGCAGCAGGGTAGCTATGTATGGACGGGATAACCGCTGAAAGCATCTAAGCGGGAAGCCTCCCTCGAGATAAGATTTCTTAGGACGGTCGAAGACCACGACCTTGATAGGCCGGATGTGGAAGTGCGGTAACGCATGGAGCTAACCGGTCCTAATTGTCCTATTCGCGCTTGATGAGTCCCACCATCAACGACAGCATTGGCTGTCGATGATCGGATGTTCATCTCACCTTGGTGCACCGATTTGAAAAACCTACCGCAGCACAGGCTTCATTGCTTGGTGGCTATAGCGTCTGTGACCCACCCGATCCCATCCCGAACTCGGCCGTGAAACCAGACAGCGCCGATGGTACTATCGCTTAAGCGATGGAAGAGTAGGTCGTCGCCAGGCATTGAAGCCTGTGCTCCGGTAAGTACAACCCATTCACTTTGTCTTGTTGGCCTCAGGCGCCGGCGGTCGCATCCGCGACCTTGGCTTCCCCGCCGGCAAGGCGCGGCGGCCTCCCGGCCTTGCGGAGCTCGCCGCTCCGCCTGCAAACCTGATCCCCAACCCCTTGGTGGCGCGGGATGGAGCAGCCCGGTAGCTCGTCAGGCTCATAACCTGAAGGTCGTAGGTTCAAATCCTACTCCCGCAACCAAGAATTCTCCCGTCAAGTCAACGACTTGGCGGGGTTTTGCGTTTCTGGGACAGACCGCACCGGAAGCATATCGGAACCAATCCGGCGGATACTCCCGCGCGGAAGCTCGCGGAATCGCCGGTCGC
>NZ_JBIVQA010000032.1:0-4898 GCF_044754985.1 Sphingomonas sp. NPDC092440
GCACCTTGCATCGATGGCGGAGACCTGCCCGCGCCTACGCTCGGCGCGACGTTGATCCTGCTTGTTATCACGATCGTCGCGGGCGGCGGGCTGGCGGCGATGCATGTCAATCTCCTGGTGACGCGGAGCGCCATTTCGCTGAGCCGCGAAGAGATCGCCTGGATGCTCAGTCTCTGCGGATTGGGCATGCTGGCGGCACAGATCTTCCATGCAAAGCTGGATTGGCTGGTCACTGTGCCGAGGCGGCTTGCCGGATTGACGCTGGGCCTGCTGGCTGTGGCACTTTTCATGTTTCCTGTCGCCGCGAGTATGGCCGAGCTCAGTGGGATCATCGTTGCTGCCGGCTGGAGCTCGGCAACCCTTCGATTGGTCACCAGCTTCTGGATCAGCGGCGGCGGGGCCCCTTCAGGCGTGAAGCTCGGTTTCCAGCATTCCGCCGCCAGCATCGGGCAGGCGCTCGCGCCGCTGGCGATAGCCATCGTCGCTCCCGGGGCGCAGCCGCTCGTTCTGTGGGGGATTGGTGGTCTATCGCTAGCGCTGCTTGTGTCCCTGCCGCTAGCCTGGAGGCCGCCCGCCATCGTAAAATCATCTGCGTGATGAGGGGAGGGGCGCATTGATGCGTATAGAAAAGAAGGGGCCTCTGCCCCATGCTTATCGTTCTTCCGGGAGTCATTTCATGAAGACCCGCCTATTCGTCGCCTTGCTGTTCCTCGCCATGCCCGGCGTAGCGCTTGCGGCCAGTGATATCGTCGTCCACCGGGATCCGGGATGTGGATGTTGCGAGAAGTGGGCGCAGGCCGTGCGCGCGAAGCTGGGACGCAAGGTCGTCATGCGTGACGATGCGTCGCGCAGCGAGCTTCAGCGCAAGGCCGGCATGCCCCGGACGCTGGCATCTTGCCACAGCGCGATCGTCGATGGCTATATGATCGAGGGCCATGTCCCGATATCCGACGTCAAGCGCTTGCTGGCGACCCGTCCTGCGGGCGTCAAAGGCATTGCGGTTGCGGGGATGCCGATCGGTTCGGAGGGCATGGAAGTGGCAGGCGCTGCCCGCCAACCCTATACGGTGGTGGCCTTCGGCAGCGCCGGTCAGCGAATTTTCGCCCGCCATTGATATCGCGCGGTTTGCAGCATCCTGCAGAATTGCCCGGTGGTAGAGGCCCCGCTGTCGAGTGTAGAACCTTGTGTCAAGCGAGCTGATGGCGTCCCTACCCCTACCTACACTGAAAAAGCAACGATTTGTCTTGTAAGTTGTTCGCGGTCGTCTCCCTGATTTGCCTGAATTTGGCCCAAAATGTGGGAACGATTGTGGGACCGTTTGCCCACCGAAAGTGTGAGAACGGCCCCAACATTCCCGATCAGGGCCCCGAACCGATGGCACTCACAGCATTGAAGGTGAAAAACGCGAAGCCCGGTCGCCATGTCGATAGCCGGGGCTTTGCCTGATTGCACTTTGCGTTCGCTTGCATTACATCGTCATGCAGAAAGGAAATCGACATGGCCGCAAACGCTCTTGTGCAGACCCGGATCGACGGAGCGGTGAAGGAGGAAGCCGCGACCGTGCTGGCTGCTATGGGGCTGACCGTCTCCGATGCCGTGCGCCTGATGCTGACCCGCGTTGCCCGCGACAAGGCCTTGCCGTTTGAACCGCTGGTGCCCAATGCCGAGACGATCGAGGCCATGAAGGAAGCGCGCGAGGGAAAGGGCAAGCGGTTCGCCACGGTGGTCGACCTGATGGCCGACCTCAATGCGGACGATTGAACGCTTCGGGCGGTTCAAGCGCGACTACAAGCGGGAGAAGAAGGGGCAGCACGCCAAGACGCTGGACGCTGACCTGATCCCGATCATCGAGGCGCTGGCATCCGACGAGCCGCTTGAACCGCGCCACCGCGACCATGCGCTGACCGGCGACTGGCGCGACCATCGCGATTGCCACATAAAGCCCGACCTCGTGCTGATTTACCGCAAGCCCGATGACGACACCTTGCAGCTTGTGCGCTTGGGATCGCACGCGGAATTGGGTTGGTGACGCCCGCGCATGGCGAGCTTATACGTTTGTCGGGTATGTCAGCCAGAGGCACGATTACGGGTTAGGTGTGATCAGCGAGCATCCGATGCCAACAAGCTTTTGCAGAAGACATCAATCGCAGAGATGCATTCGGCAGGCGCTGCTTGAAACAAAAATGAGGGCCATAAATCACTTTCACCCTCAAATTCTGACAAATTTGCCGTTAGTTCACGACTGGTGAGCGAGAAATGAGCCGATCGCGTTGGGCTTGAAGAGCCGACCGCTCGCTCCACCGTCGTGACCCCTACGTTGATGACCGGCGGATGCTGGCCCGGTAGACGATGCTGCCGAGAGCGACGACGACGCCCATGATCGCAAAAGATTCCATGCTCGAATGGCTCAAAAGCCAGATCGTGAGAAGGAACGTCACGGTCAAGGACGATATTGCTGCGGTCGTGGCCCGGGCGCAGGCGCGTCGACCCGTCGATATTCTGGTCAACAACGCCGGCGGCGGCGTGATCGGCGCCACCGAAGAGATGTCGGACGCCGAGGTCGAAGGCCAGATCGCGCTCAATCTCATGGCGCCCATCCACATCACCCGCGCCTTTGTCCCCGCGATGCGCCTGCGCGGGAGCGGCCGGATCATCCAGATCTCCAGCGCCAGCGGTCAGGGCTCGCTTCCGACGAGCAGTCTCTATCATGCGGCCAAATGGGGCCTGGAGGGCTTCAGCGAATGCCTCCGCCAGGAGCTTGAACCCTTCAACCTGTTCGTGACGCTGATCGAGCCGGGTGGCGCGCGCACCAGCTTCAGCCACAACCTGCAATTCGCCAGCGAGATCGCCGCCTATCGCGATACGCCCGCCGGCGATATCCGCAAGATGTTCGAGACCGCCGGAAACGAGCTCTACACGCTCGACCCGCAAAAGATCGCGCAAGCGATCGTCGATGTCGCAACCAGCGACCATCCGCCGCTGCGCGTGACTCTGGGGGGTGACGCTTTCGGCGTTGTCCAGGCGGCGCTGCAATCGCGGCTCGCCTTTCTGCAGTCCCAGGAAGCGCTCGCGCGCTCGGTCGCTTTCGACAGTTGAGCTTTCCCGTCTTCCAGCTTTCGTCTCCGCGCGGTGCGATGCGCCTCACCGGGGCCCGGCAACCCCTGTCGTCAGCGCCGCTATCCGATACTTAGGTATAGCCATCCGACACGATTGCCGAAGCGCCAAACGGGCAATCGCTTGGTACCATCGCAAGAGAGGACGAAGCCCTCGCGGTCGCCAATCAAGGGTGCGCGGACCTTCGCAGTCTGCGTGCCCTTGATTTGGCAGCGCGCCGCCCAGCCACGCGCGTCATGAACGGGAGCGGCCTTCTGCGAAACCCAACGCTCCGCCGCTTTTTCTACAAGCTCTCGCTCGAATTGCTGCGCGCCGCTTTCTTCTTCCTGCGACTGGGCTTGAAGAATGAGGCGCGTCTGCTCGTGCGCGCGTCTCAATGGGCCAGGCACACGGCTTCCGGTCGCCGCCGCAGTGGCGGCACCGGAAAGTGCCATGAGCGTCGTCGCCGCCTTTCTTTATCACGAGGGCAAACGGCTACGGCCGGTGACCCTGATCGATCCGGCGTGCGAGCATATCGCCAAGGATGACTTTGTGTGGATCGGCCTCTCCCAGCCCACCGAGACAGAACTTGCCGACATCGCCGGAAATTACGGCCTTCACCCGCTTGCCGTGGAAGATGCCGGCAACGGCCACCAGATTTCCAAGCTCGACGTCTACGGTGACCAGTTGTTCATCGTCGCCAGGACGGCACATCTTGAAGGCGATCATATCGCCTACGGCTCCACCGCGATTTTCCTGGGCAAGAGTTTCCTGATCACCGTTCGGCAGGGTTCGGCACGTTCGCACAGCGAGCTTCGCGCGCATCTCGAAATCACGCCCGAGCTGCTGCGCGAGGGCCCGGACTATGTGCTCCATGCCATTCTGGACTTCATCGTCGATGGCTATTTCCCGATCGTCGAGGCGATCGAGGAGGACGTCCTCAAGATGGAGCAGCGCATGCTTGCAGCCTTTCTCACCCGCGAGGAGGTGACCCGGATTTTCACGCTGCGGCGTGAGCTCGTCCGCTTCCAACGCGTGCTCGGACCCATGCTCGAGGTCGGTCGCAAGCTGGTGAACCTGCAGCTTCCGCGGCTTGATGAGGCCTCCAAACCCTATTTCCGTGATTTGCTCGATCACATGCTCAGGGTTGAGAGCGCCATCACCGGCATCCGCGACATCCTGATCTCGGTGTTCGAGGCGAGTCACCTGCTCGAACAGCAGCGCCAGGGTGCGATCACGCGTCAGCTTGCCGCCTGGGCCGCGATCCTCGCGGTGCCTACCGCGATTGCCGGAATCTACGGCATGAATTTCGAGAATATGCCCGAACTGAAGACGCAATGGGGATATTTCGTCATCCTCGGCGTCATCGCTGCGGTCTGCATCGGACCCTACATCCGGTTCAAACGCAGCCACTGGCTTTGACGTCGCTGACCGCTTTCCACATCGCGCGGGCTGAGGCCGCTGGGGCAGGCCGCCATAACTCAATGCTTTCGAAGCGTCTCGGCGCGGTGCCGGTCCAACGCATCGAGCAAAGCCCTGCCGATCAAAGGCTTTGCGAGAACGTGATCGAAGCCCGCCTCGGCGGCCCGCGAGGCCAGCAGCGTGTCGTGAAAGCCTGAGATCATGATGGCGCGTCCCGACCATCCGATCTCGCGAAGGTGACGCAGCATCGCGAATCCGTCGATGTCGGGCATGCGATAGTCGAGGATGACGCAGTCTGCTTCCTTCGCGCGCGGGTCGGCCAACAGCGCGTGGCCGGTGGTATCTCCCCACACAGCTTAGCCGCGCGATCTCAGCAGCAGCTG
>NZ_JBIVQA010000033.1:0-3225 GCF_044754985.1 Sphingomonas sp. NPDC092440
CCTAGCCCTACCGCTCGCCGAGGCGGACGGCGACGCCGACGACGCACCGCTCCCCGAGCAGGAGATCGGGGCCGAACAGCAGCTCGCGCAAGCAATGAAAGCGATTGCTGCCCTGCCGTCTTCCCTCAAGGACACGCTTATTTTGCGTACGATCGACGAGAAATCGGAAGCTGAAACCGCCGAGATTCTCGGCATCTCCCAGAAGGCGGTCGAAACACGCCTCTACCGCGCCCGGGCGCGCCTCGCGGAAATTTTGAAGAAAGTTTGAGGGGCACGCGGGCGGGCTGCGTATTTCCAGTAGGCCCGCCCTCTTTCCGCAAGCTGAGACAAACCGAATGATTTCTGCTCTCGACCGCCGCCAGTTCCTTCGCGGCGCGGCCCTCGCCGGTGGCGGCGCCGCCTTGTCAGCCTGGCTGCCGGCCTGGGCGCAGACGATCTCGCCGGGGATGCGGCCGACGCTGCCGACCGTGTCGGGCGAAGACATCACGCTCACCATCGCCCGGCAGTCGATGAGCATCGATGGTCGCCAGTTCCGGGCAATCGGCGTCAACGGCACGGTCCCTGCGCCACTCATCCGGCTGCGCGAAGGCCAGCGCGTGCGGCTCAACGTCATCAATCAGCTGGAGGAGGACAGCTCGATCCACTGGCACGGGCTGATCCTGCCGGCCAATATGGACGGTGTGCCGGGCGTGTCTTTTCCGGGCATCAAGCCGGGCTCGAACTACCTCTACCAGTTCTCCGTCGTGCAAAGCGGCACCTACTGGTACCACAGCCATTCAGGCCTGCAGGAACAGGAAGGCCATTACGGCCCGATCATCATCGATCCCGCCGGTGCCGATCCGGTCGCCTATGACCGCGAGCATGTCATCGTGCTCGCCGATCACAGCGCGCTCTCGCCGCAGGCGATCTTCCGGCGCCTCAAGGTCAACCCCGGCCATTTCAATTTCCAGCGCCAGACCCTGGCCGGGCTCCTGTCGGGCAAGGATCAGCCGCTCAAGGACCGGCTCGACTGGGGCCAGATGCGGATGGACCCGGCCGACATCTCCGATGTGACCGGATCCACCTACACCTATCTCGTCAACGGCCATGGTCCGATGGACAACTGGACCGCGCTCTTCACCCCGGGCGAACGGGTGCGGCTGCGGGTCATCAATGCGTCGGCGATGACCACCTTCAACGTCCGCATCCCCGGCCTGCCGCTGACCATCGTCCAGGCCGACGGGCAGAATGTGGTGCCGGTCACCGTCGACGAGTTCCAGATTGGTGTTGCCGAGACCTACGACGTCGTTGTCAGCCCAGGCGATGACAAGGCCTACACCCTTGTCGGCGAGGCGATCGACCGCTCGGGCATGGCGCGTGCCACGCTCGCGCCGAGGGCCGGCATGGCCGGCGAGGTTCCCCCCTTACGCAAACGGCCGCTCGCCGAATAGACGGACCGGGGCTGGTACATGTCCCCGCGGCCGCGCATGTACGCCATGGACCCGTCGGGCGGCGCTATGCGGGGCGTCGATCCGACGGCCGAGAAGAACGCGTCCGCGCGCCTCGCGACCGGCGCGGCGGCAGCGATGGCGACCATGGACAATAGCGCCATGGCAGGCATGGATCATTCGGGGATGGATCATGGATCGATGGCCGGCATGGACCACGGCGCGATGGGCGCCGATGGCCAGATGGCGGGCATGGATCATGGCGGGCACGCGATGGGCTCGATGAAGATGCGCGACTTCTCGAACGCGCCGCAGGTGAAGCGCGACCCGAGCGTCCAGACCATCTCGCCGATGCCCGTAGACCGCACCGGCGAGCCCGGCCAGGGCCTCGCCGACGTCGGCCACAAGGTGCTTGTCTACAGGGACCTGATGGCGCTCGATCGCAATCCGGACGTGCGCGCGCCGAGCCGCAGCATCGACATTCACCTCACCGGCAACATGGAGCGGTTCATGTGGTCGTTCGACGGCGAAAAAATGTCGGACCATCACGAGCCGATCCCCTTCATCGAAGGCGAGCGGGTGCGCGTCAATCTCATCAACGACACGATGATGGGGCATCCGATCCATATTCACGGGCATTTTTTCGAGCTGGTGACGGGGCATGGCGATCATGCGCCGCGCAAGCATACGGTGATCGTCCAGCCCGGCGGCAAGGTGACCTGGGACTTCACCGCCGACGCGGTCGGCGACTGGGCCTTCCACTGTCATCTCCTCTACCACATGCATGCAGGGATGATGCGGGTCGTGAGCGTCCGTCCGAAGGGAGACGCGCAATGACCCGCATCCTCACGCCGCTGGTGAGCGCGATCGCCCTTCTCTCCGCCGCGCCCGCCTTTGCCCAGGATCATTCGATGCACGACATGCCCGGCATGACGCCGCCGGGCGGGGCGCGGCCGGCGCAGGAGAAAAAGAAGGACAAGGCCGCCGCGCCGCGCCCCAAGCCCGCTACCAGGCCGCGCGCTCAGAAACCAGCGCCGGGCACCATGCCGGCAATGGACCATTCGCAGGACCAGGCCAGTCCTGCGCCACAGGCAGATGCCGCCGGTCAACCGCAACCCGCTGCTCCCGCGATGGCGGAGATGCCGGGCATGGACCACTCCCGGCATCAGGACGGCGCGATGCCGGACATGCCCGGGATGGACCATTCGCAGCATGGCCAGACCGCCATGCCCGGAACCTCCGCCATGCCCGGCATGCAAATGACCGGCACGGCGCTTCCGGCCGGCAATGCGCCCCCGCCGCCCCCCCCCAGCGACCACTTCGCCGATCGGGATTTTCCCGGCGGCGAGATGGCGCGCTCGCGCGACATCATGATGAAGGACAGCGGCGGCAACAATTTCGGGCAGGTGCTGCTCAACCTGTTCGAGTATCAGGCGCATAGCGGCCGCGATGGCTATCGCTGGGATGGCGAAGGCTTTTACGGCGGCGACATCAACCGCCTCTGGCTCAAGAGCGAGGGGGAAGGCGAGTTTGGCCGCGGGATCGACAGCGCAGACGTCCAGGCCCTCTATAGCCGCGCCATCGACCCCTATTTCAACCTTCAGGCCGGCGTCCGCCAGGACTTCGGCCGCGGGCCCAACCGCACCTATGCGACCGTTGGCGTCGAGGGTCTGGCTCCCGGCATGTTCGAGGTCGAAGGCGCGCTGTTCCTCTCGACCAAGGGCGACCTTCTGGGCCGGGTCGAGGGCTATTACGACCAGCGCATCACCCAGCGCCTGATCTTGCAGCCGCGCGCCGA
>NZ_JBIVQA010000034.1:0-2586 GCF_044754985.1 Sphingomonas sp. NPDC092440
CGTAAGCGCTAAAACTGCCCCACGTGGTTGCGGGGCGACGGCGGCGACGTGGACGGCGTAATTTCGGCGATCAGGCGACGCTGGCGAGATTGCTCTCTTCGAGCGCGGTTTGCCGTGCATTTTTATCGACCCAGTTGTACGGCAACAGATCATCGATTGGATCGGTGTCGGCGCGCTCAATGATGCGGGCGAGCACATTGGAGAGGTAGGCGTAAGGTTCGACGCCGAGCATCTTGCAGGTTTCGACCAGCGAGGCGATCGCCGCCCAGTTTTCGGCGCCGAGTTGGTGGCCTGCGAACAACGCATTTTTTCTTTGGAGCGTCACCGGCCTGATAGCGCGCTCCGCGGCATTGTTGTCGATTTCGATCCGGCCATCGTCAAGGAAGCGCGTGAAGCCCGCCCAGCGCTTCAGCGCGTATTTCATCGCGTCGCTCGTCGCCGAACCGGCCATGATCCGCGGCGCGGTTGCCATAAACCAGTCGTGGAGCTTGTCGACCAGCGGGCGGGTCCGCTCTCGCCGGGCAGCAAGGCGTTCCTCGGCCGATCGCCCGCGGATTTCCTTCTCGATACCGTAGATCTCGGCGATGCGCTGCAATGCGTCGTGCGCGAGCGGGGCGTCGCTGCCGGCGTCGATAAACCCGCGCCTCAGATGGGCCCAGCAATAGGATTTCTCGACGCCGGCATTGGCACCGTCGTCCTTGCCGAACTGGTCGTAGGCTTGCCAGGCATCAACCTGCAGGATGCCCTGATAGGACCCCAGCAACTGCTTCGCCCACATCTTTCCGCGGCCCGGCATGTAGGTGTAGAGCGCCAGCGGCGGATCGGCACCGCCATGCGCCCGGTCGTCACAGACGATCACCCACATATAGCCGGTCCTGGTCTTGCCAGTCCCCGGCGCCAGCACCTTGACCGTGGTTTCGTCAACGAACAGCCGTGATCGGGTAAGGGCATCCGCGCGCATCCGGTTGGCGATCGGCATCAGCGCCGCGATGCCCCGGCCAACCCAGTTCGCCAGCGTGGCCCGGCTGATCGCGATGCCCTGCCGGGCGAAGATCTTCTCCTGGCGGTAAAGCGGCAGGTGATCGCAATATTTGTTGATGAGGACGTCAGCGATCAGCGCCTCGGTCGGGAGGCCGCCGGGCACAACGTGCGCCGGGGCCAGGGCCTGGGTCACGCCGTCGCTGCAGCAGCGGCAGGCATAGCGCGGCCGGATCGTCACCAGGACACGATGTTGCGCCGGGATGATGTCGAGACGTTCGGAACGATCCTCGCCGATCTTGTGCAGCACGCCGCCGCAGGCGCATTCCAGGCTGTCCGGTTCGATCATGACCTCGACGCGCGGCAGATGCGCCGGCAGCGATCCCCGCTCCGCGTCGGCGGGCCGGCGACGACGCGGCCTCGCGCCATAACGCTCAGCCTCCTCGCCCGTCTTGTCCCGCAGGCCCTGGGCTTCACCAAGGGCGACCGTCTGGTCTTCCAGCGCCAGCGCAAGTTGATCGGCGGGTAATTTCTCCGAACGCTTACCGAAGGCCGCGCGGTTGATCAGCTTGAGGATATGCTCGAGCCGTGTCGCGCGGGCGCGCTCGGCCAGAACCATCGCCTTGAGCTGCTCGACGTCGTCGGGAAGCTCGTCGTATCCGGTCTCCAGGCCGGTCGCCGCAGGGGGTTCAGGATGCGCCGCCACGCCCACATCCTAGCCGGATTTGCGCCGGTGAGAACGGCCTTGCGCCAGGCGGAATCGGGCATGCGGCCTATTGCGCGTGGAGCGGTTTGGGCACGCGCGGCACGTGCACTCGCGACCAGTCCAGACCCTCGATCAGCGCCGAAGCCTGCGCCCCCGACAGCTTCATCACCCCGTCTCCCGGACGTGGCCAGCGGAACTTCCCTTCGTGCAGACGCTTCGTCACGAGCACCAGCCCGGTGCCGTCCCAGACCAGGAGCTTTATTCTGTCCGCGCGGCGCGACCGGAAGATAAACAGCATACCCGAGAAAGGATCGAGCCGGAGTTCACGCTCGACCAGCGAGGCAAGACCTATCATCCCTTTCCTGAAGTCCACGGGCCGCGTCGCGACCAGCACCTTCAACGGCCCAGGCGGGATGATCATGCTGAAGTCCGCACCGCCAACAATACCCGTTCGATGTGATCCGCGCTCGCGCCAACCGGGACATGGATCGCCACATCACCGGCATGCACCACGATCGTGCTTCCGCCAGTCGACGTCACAGGTGGTACACTGCCCTCCAGCGCCAGCGGCACGAAGCTCAACGCGCCACTTATCCCACGAGCGCGCGCGGCGCTCCGCCAACCATAAAGCTGCTGTGGCATCAGACCGTGGCGCCGCGCGATTGCCGCGATGTTCGCGCCAGGCCGCAACGTCTCCTCGATGATCCGCCCCTTCGCCTCAGCGGTCCACCGCCGCCGACCTCCAGGCCCGCTTAAAACCTCCATCCGACGCACCGGAGGATCGCCACCGCCGCTTTCGAAACTAATTTCGTCATCAAGCATCTATCTTACCCTCGCTAACCGCGCGGGCGTTATCGCCGATACCGATCAGCTCCGGAATGTGGGGAGGTTTTGGCGCTTAC
>NZ_JBIVQA010000035.1:0-2308 GCF_044754985.1 Sphingomonas sp. NPDC092440
AGTGTCAGTGGGCGTGTAATTCTCCGCGGATGTGGGCTTTGAAAATTCCCTGATTGTTGGGCCTGGTTGCCCAATGAGCCGGGGTTAACCCCGGCTCATTGGGCAACGCCAAAATCGGCGCGATGACCTCCTGCGGGAGGCGGCGCTGATGATCCGACTTGGAGAAGCCATGATGATACTGGAGTTGCACCGGCAGGGGCTGTCGGTGACGGCGATCGCCCGCCGGACGGGCCGTGATCCCAAGACCGTTCGCAAATACATCGAGCGCGGCGTCGAGGTGCCGGTTTACGGCCCCCGCAATGCCGGGCGGCCGAGCAAGATCGCGCCCTACATGGAGTTCCTGCGCGAGCGCGTGACGGCGTTCTCCGAGCTGACGGCCTCGCGCCTCACGCGCGAGATCAGGGAGATGGGCTATGCCGGCGCGTACACCGCGGTGAAGCGCTACCTGGCAGCAATCCGGCCCGACCATGATCCCAAGCCTTACGAGGTTCGCTTCGAGACCAAGGCCGGCGTGCAGGCCCAGGTCGACTTCGCCCGGTTCGTCGTCGAGTTCACCGACGAGCCGGGCGTGGTGCGCATCGTCTGGCTGTTCAGCCTGGTGCTGGGCTACTCGCGCCTCGTGTTCGCCCGCTATGTGCTGCATCAGGACCTGCAGACGCTGCTGCGCTGTCACATGCAGGCGTTCGAGGCGATCGATGGCGTGCCGATCGAGATCCTCTATGACCGGATGAAGACCGCGGTCACCGGCGAGGACGACCAGGGCCACATCGTCTACAACACCTCGCTGCTGGCGCTGGCGAAGCACTACCGGTTCCAGCCCCGGGCGTGCCGGCCCTATCGCGCCAAGACGAAGGGGAAAGTTGAGCGGCCGTTCCGCTACATCCGCGAGGACTTCTTCCTGGGCCGATCCTTCCGCAACATGGAGGACCTCAACGCCCAGCTCGTCGAGTGGCTCGACACGGTGGCCAATGTCCGGGTGCACGGCACGACGCAGCGCGTGGTGGCCGAGGCCTTCGCCGAGGAGCAGGAAGAACTGCAGCGGCTGCCCGAACACCGCTTCAACGCCGTGCTGAAGCTCGAGCGGCGGGTTACCCATGACGGCTTTGTGGCGGTCGGCGGCAACTTCTACAGCGTGCCTGACCGCACGCGCCGCATCGTCGAGGTCGAGCAGCTACCGGACGTAGTCCGGGTAATCGATCGCGGCGTTGTGGTTGCTGAGCACCCTGTGCTCGAAGGACGCCTCCAGTATCGCATCGACCGGCGTCATCGCACCGGAAGGCCTCAATCGCGGCCACAGGAACGGCGCACGACGATGATCGGCCGGCTCGGTGACCATGTGCCGCTGCGCTCGCTGGCGGTTTATGAAGCCATTGGCGCGAGCCTGGCGATGGAAGGGCGGCCATGAACGGCGCGGCACCATCCTCGCGCGTCGACTCGATCCGCCGCAGCCTGGTCAGCCTCAAGATGCCGCGGGCGCTTGAGATCCTCGACGTGACCTTGCGACGCATCGAGCAGGGCCAGATCGACGGCATCGAGGCGCTCGACGATCTGCTCGGCGAGGAGCTGTCTCTGCGCGAGAACCGCCGAATCAAGGCGGCCCTGCGCATGGCGCGGCTGCCCGTCGTCAAGACGCTCGCCGGCTACGACTTCTCGTTCCAGCCCTCGCTCGACCGCAACCGCATCCTGGCGCTCGCCGGCCTCGACTTCATCGAGCGCGCCGAGGTCGTCCATCTGCTGGGCCCGCCCGGCACCGGGAAAAGCCACATCGCGACCGCGCTGGCGGTCGAGGCCGTGCGCGCCGGCAAGGCGGTCTACTTCATCCCGCTGGCTGATCTGATCGCCCAGCTCGCCAAGGCCGAGCGCGAGGGCACGCTTCGCGAGAAGATCCGCTTCCTCACCAGAGCGTCGCTGCTCGTCGTCGACGAGATCGGTTACCTGCCGGTCACACCCGGCGGCGCGAACCTGTTCTTCCAGCTGGTCAACGCCCGCTACGAAAAGGGCGCCATGATCCTCACCTCTAACCGCGGCTTCGCCGAATGGGGCGAGGTCTTCGGCGATGCCGTCGTGGCGACGGCGCTGCTCGACAGGCTGCTGCACCACGCCGTCGTCATCCAGATCGAGGGCTCCAGCTACAGGATGCGCGAGCACGCCGCGCTGGTGCCCGAAAACGTCCGCGCCGGCGTCACGTTCAATCCACCGCCAAAGCGTCGCGGCCGCCCGCCAACGAAAGGAAAACCCGATCCCGAATACGGCTGATCACCGCATAGCTCAAACCGCCAGCATAGGGAATTTTAAGCGCCCACATCTG
>NZ_JBIVQA010000036.1:0-1834 GCF_044754985.1 Sphingomonas sp. NPDC092440
CGTCGGCCTTTGTCGAGTTGAACGCCGTGAAGAGCTGCTCGCGGACCTCGTCGGCGATGCCGGGGCCGGTATCCTCCACGGTCACCTCGATCAGCCCGTCAGGGCGCAACCTGGTCGCCACCTTGAGGTCGCGAACGGGACATTCCGCCATCGCCTCGATGGCATTGCGCATCAGGTTGACCAGCACCTGCTGGATCTGCACCCTGTCGACGAGGACCGGCGTCGCGGCGGGATCGACCGCAAAGAAGCTGCGGATGCCGCGCTCGCGTGCGCCGACCAGCGCGAGCTGGCTCGCCTCGGCGATGACCTGCGGCAGCTCGTGGAGGCTCTTGTCGACCTCGCCACGGGCGACGAAATCGCGCAGGCGCCGGACGATATGGCCGGCCCGCAGCGTTTCCTGAGCGGCATCATCCATCACCGACCGCAGCGACACGAAGGGTTCGTCGTCCCGCTCGTCGAGCATGTCGCGGATCGTCTCGAGATAGAGCGCGACCGCGGCAAGCGGCTGGTTGAGTTCGTGGGCAAGAGTCGAGGCCATCGTGCCCATCGCGCTCAGCCGGGAGACATGGGCCAGCTCTGCCTGCAGTTCCTTGAGCCTGAGCTCATCCTGCTTCTTGGCGGTGAGATCCCGGATGAAGCCGGTGAACAACCGCTGCCCGTCTTCACCGGCCTCGCCGACCGTCAGCTGCATCGGGAAAGTCGAGCCGTCGCGGCGCTGGCCGACCACGACGCGACCGAGGCCAATGATCCGGCGCTCGCCGGTCTGCAGATAATGCGCGAGATATTCGTCATGCCGGTCGCGATCGGGCTGGGGCATGAGGCAGGAGACGTTGCGGCCGACGAGCTCGGCTTCGCTGTAGCCGAACAGGCGTTGTGCCGCTGCGCTGAACGACGTGATGGCGCCGGTCTCGTCGATGATGATCATCGCATCCGGCACCGTCGCCAGAATCGATTGCAGATGCTGCTCGCGGGTCTCGATCGATGCGCGGACCGCCGCCTCGTCGGTGACATCGCGGCTGATGCAGGCGAAGCCGCGATGTGTGTCGCCTTCGAACAGTGCGGTGATCGTCAGGCGCGCCAGATATTCCGCGCCGTTCTCGCAGACCCGCCACGCTTCGCGCTCCAGCGTGCCCTCGTGAAGGGCGGCCGCCAGGTCTGCGCCTGGACGCCCCGCCGCAATCTCGTCGGGCGGGTAGAACAGGTCGTGGGGCTGTCCCAGAACGCGATCGAGCGGCCAGCATTCGGCACGCTCGCCTTCTTCATTATAGCTCAGCACGATCCCGGAAGGATCGAGCAGCGTCAGGACGTGGCCGCCAGCCTGTCGCAGGAACAGCAGCGCAAGCCGCGCTACGTCGCTTGCAATCTCGTCCGCCCCGCGCCTCGTGTCGACCATCGGCCGGCTCACATGCCTGGCCGGGCGCGCGTATCCGGGCGTAGCCCGACCGAGCCGCTCAGCGCCGCGCGAGAATGGCCTTCATCTCGTCGATTTCCTGCCGCTGCGAGCGCTTGATCGATTCGCAGAGCCGGATGACTTCCGGATCGCTGAGCTTTGCTTCCTGGCACATCAGGATCGCCCCGGAATGGTGCGGGATCATCGAGCGCAGAAAGGCCGTGTCGCCGATCGTGGTCTGGGTGCGGATAAGCGCGAAGCTGCCGAAGAAGGCGACCAGCGAGGCGGCGATCAGCGCGATGTTGGCGGCCTTCGACGCAAACATGTGCCGCATGGCGAGGATCATCAGCACTACCATCGGTGCGACCATCATCAGCGTCATGTAGAGCATGTTGAGGTTGTTGTAGAAGCTGTCGAGCCCGTCGATCATGACGAACATCACCA
>NZ_JBIVQA010000037.1:0-1723 GCF_044754985.1 Sphingomonas sp. NPDC092440
TGGGTTCTCCCGCACTTTTGGTGCAGGGGTCATGCCATAATGCGAGCGCGGAGTAGATCGATGCCGGCGCGTCCGTACATTGATCGCTTGATAAGTTTGAGCTTGTTGATTTTGCCTTCGACCGGTCCGGTGCTCCAGGGTAGTGCCAATGCGGCACGCACTGCATCGATATCGCGGCGGAGGCCGCGCGCAAACGAGGCGATGGCGCTGCCCAGCGCTTGCGCGAGCCACTGGTCAAGTTCGTTGGCCTTGCGTCCGACGAGCATGTCGTGGAAACGGCGCGCGAGGTCCGCCGCTTCGGCGATTGCAGGCGATGCGGCGCGCATGGCGCCGACAAATCGTGCGTCATCGGTACCGAGCGCGTCGCTGGGCACGGTGAGGAGCCTGACCGCCTGGCGCGATGACGGTGATTTCCAGCGCGGGCGTTCGCCCGAGCCCGCCACAAGCTGTGGTTGACCGTCACGCAATCTGGTCCTGATCCAGCGGCGGAAGCCGCGCACTTCGCCATGGTAACCACGGGCGCACACCTCACGATAGAGTTGGGTGGCATTGCGGCAGCCCTCGTGCCAGCGCGAACGCAGATATGCTTCGAAGGCATTTGCCGGATGACGGGATGCGCGCTCCCAGGTCCCGGGCCGTTTGTCGCGGAGCCATTGGTGAATGGTCTTGCGATCACGGCCGGTCTCGTGAGCGATTGCCGAGATGCTCCAGCCCTTGTCGCGTAAGGCAACGACCTCGTCGAACATTTTGCGCCGACGCGCCCGGCCCTGTCGTTGACGCTCAAGTGCCGTACGGGACTTCCCGATCGCCGCTGGCCGCTCCGGCGAAGGAGGCGAGGCAACATCGTTCGCCAGTGATCGCCCGACCTCCCGAACGAGCCTGTATCGCTTCTCGACCGCGGCGAGCACCGCATCCGAACAGTTGCGCAGCATATGCCAGCGATCCGCGACCTGCCGGGCTGAAGGCGCGCCTTCGCGCGCCCCTTTGGCATAGCTGCCCGCCCGATCGCGCGCGATAATTTGCGCGCCGGGGTTGGATTTCAGCCACGCCGCAAGCGTCGCACTTTCCCGATCCGGCAGCAGATCGACCACGTCGTTGGTTTCGAGGTCGACCAACACGGTGCCATATCGCTGGCCCTTGCGCCACGCCCAGTCGTCAACACCCAGGACGCGCGGAGCAACGGAGCCGACCTGTCGACCGGCGCGGATGACCCGGAGCATCGTATCGGCGCTGATCGGCATACTGAGCCGTTCGATGAGACGAGAACCCGCTTCACCGCCCAGCACAAGGCCAACCGAGCGCTGGATATCGCGAAGGCGTGCTGTACGTCGCGCATGGCTGCCGACGATTTCTTCCGCCCGCTCGGCGAAGATCCGCTGCGCGCACCTCCGGTTGATACACCGCAGCCGGCGCACATGGACGCTGAGCAGTACCGGCCGACCCTGCCACGGCAGATCGGCAATTCGTCGTCGATATCTGCTATGTATCCGTGACGAAACGCGCCGACAGCTCGGACAGCGCGGCGCAGGTTGCCGCGACCGGCAATTGATCACGATCGCCTCGGCCTCAACGATGACTTGCTCTACAATAAGCTGACGGGGAATAAGCGGCAGGATACGCTTCGGCACGGATCGACAAGGCTCCCTCGTTATGGAGCCTGCTTGAATCGACCAGATTCATGATTCGTTCCCCGCCACCTGCACCAAAAGTGCGGGAGAACCCA
>NZ_JBIVQA010000038.1:0-1310 GCF_044754985.1 Sphingomonas sp. NPDC092440
TGAGTTGGCCCCCGAAATGACCTGACAGGGTCTCGCTCTTAGATAAGAGTGAGCCATATGACTGAGCATACGACTAGGCGCTACAATGGCGGCGAGGTCCTCTCCGGGGTTCAGCGCCGGAGGCGCTGGACCCCGGAGGAAAAGGTCCGGATCGTCGAGGAGACGTATCTGCCGGGCATGAACGTGTCGCTGGTAGCCCGGCAGCATGGCATCAGTGGCAGCCAGATCTTCACCTGGCGCAGGCTGGTTGCGCAGGGTGCGCTGACTGCCGCCGGTGCCGGCGAGGAGGTGGTGCCCGCCTCCGAGTACCGGTCGCTGCAGAACCAGGTCGCCGAGCTGCAGCGCCTGCTGGGCAAGAAGACTATGGAAGCCGAGATACTGCGGGAGGCCGTCTCCCGGGCCGCAGGCCCAAAAAAACTCCTCTTGCGCTCGATCTCGTTGCCAGGGGACGACCGGTGAGCGCGGTGGCCGAGGCGTTGGGCGTCAGCCGCCAGCACCTGTCAGCCATGCACAACCGGTCGCCTACACGTCGGCGAGGTCGACCGCCTCTACCGGATACCGACTTGGTCAGCGACATCCGGGCGCTGATCGCCGATCTGCCCACCTACGGTTATCGCCGGGTCCACGCCCTTCTGCGCCGCCAGGCTGCCAGGATCGGGCGCACAGCGCCCAATCCCAAGCGGGTCTACCGGGTCATGAAGGTGCACGGGCTGCTGCTTCAGCGCCACAACGGCAGCCGGGAGGAGCGGCGCCATGATGGTCGCGTTGCCGTCGATCGGCGCAACACCCGCTGGTGCTCTGACGCCTTGGAGATCGCTTGCGACAATGGCGAAAAGGTGCGCGTCGCCTTTGCACTCGACTGCTGTGACCGCGAGGCCATGGGGCACGTTGCTACCACCGGCGGCATCACCGCCGAGGACATCCGTGATCTGATGGTCGCCACTGTCGAGCATCGCTTTGGCCCGGTGAACCGCTTGGCCTCGCCCATTGAATGGCTCAGCGATAACGGCAGCCCTTACGTTGCTCACGATACTCGCCGCTTCGCGCGCGACATCGGCCTCGTACCCCGCACCACGCCGGTCAGCTCTCCGCAATCGAACGGCATGGCCGAAGCTTTCGTGCGCACCCTCAAGCGCGACTACGTCCGTGTAAACCCGACGCCCGATGCACGCACTGTCATCGAGCAACTGCCCCGCTGGCTAACCCACTACAATGAGGTCCATCCGCACAAGGCGCTAGGCTACCGATCACCCCGCGAGTACATCACCCAAACCCGCGAGGCCTCGTCAGGCAATTAGGGGGCAACGACA